>NZ_CP041146.1:306111-612222 GCF_006494775.1 Nocardioides humi
TACATGATCTCGTCGGTGATCGAGCGCAGGATGAAGCGGTCGTTCTCCATGCCGGCGTAGCGGGAGAAGTCGAGCGGCTTGCCGAAGCGCACCGTCGGGCGGGTGATCCGGCCGAACTTCTTGCCCGGGGGCGCCACGACGTCGGTGCCGACGACGGCGACCGGGATCACCGGGACACCGGTCTCCAGGGTGAGCCGGGCGATGCCCGTCTTGCCGCGGTAGAGGCGGCCGTCGTGGGAGCGGGTGCCCTCGGGGTAGATGCCGAACAGCTCGCCCTCGGCCAGGACGCGCTTGGCCGACACCAGCGCACCCGACGCCGCGTCGCCGCTGGCGCGGTCGATCGGGATGTTGCCGGTGCCGCTGAAGAAGTTCTTCTGCAGCCAGCCCTTGATGCCGGGTGAGGTGAAGTACTCGGCCTTCGCGACGAAGCGCACCATCCGCGGGATCACGAGCGGCATGAAGAGCCAGTCGGCGTACGAGAGGTGGTTGCTGGCGAGGATGGCCGGCCCGGTCGAGGGGACGTTCTCGACGCCCTCGGCACGGGGCCGGAAGACGACCTTGAGCAGCGGCCCGAGGGCGATGAACTTCAGGAACCAGTAGAACAACCGATCGGACCTTTCCCCAGACTCCGGCGTCCGCCCGGACGGACGCCACTGGGACGGATCCTAGTGGCAGTGCGGCACAATCTCGCCATGCCGCCGAGCACCGACGAGAGCGCCAGCGAGAGCACCAGCGAGAGCACCGACGACCCGACCGCGCCGCTGGCGATCGCGGCCCGTCCCGAGCTGACCGGCGGGCGCCGGGTCGGCGTCCTGCTCAGCCACGGGTTCACCGGCTCGCCGGCCTCGATCCGGCCGTGGGGCGAGCACCTCGGCGCGCTCGGGTACGGCGTCGCCGTACCCCTGCTGCCCGGGCACGCCACCACCTGGCAGGACCTCAACACCCGGCGCTGGGCGGACTGGTACGCCGCGCTCGCCCGCGCCTTCGACGCGCTGCGGGCCGAGCACGACGCCGTCGTCGTGGGCGGGCTCTCGATGGGCGGCGCGCTGGCGCTGCGCCTGGCCGCCGACCGGCCCGACGAGGTCGCCGGCGTGATGGTGGTCAACCCGGCGGTCGCCAGCCGGCGGCTGGACATCAAGCTGCTGCCCGTGCTCAAGCACCTGGTGCCGTCGTTCCCCGCGATCGCCAACGACATCAAGAGGCCCGGCGTCGACGAGCTCGGCTACAGCCGCACCCCGCTCAAGGCCATCCACTCCCTCATCCGGGCGTGGCCGGCGCTGCGGGCCGACCTGCCCCGGATCACGGCTCCGCTGGTCTACTTCCGCTCCGCCGTCGACCACGTGGTCGACGACGCGTCGGAGCCGATCGTCCTCGACGGCATCTCCTCGACCGACGTCACCCGGGTCGCGCTGCCCGCGAGCTACCACGTGGCGACCCTCGACAACGACGCCCCGCTCGTCTTCGAGGAGTCGGCGGCGTTCGTCGCCCGGGTGACCGGGGCGTAGCCTGAGGGACGTGCAGCGGGAGGACCCGGACCACCAGGACGACGCCGCCTGGCAGGCGATCGTCGACAACTACGGCGACCGCGTCGAGCTCGACGCGGCCGAGGACGACCCCGGCCCCGCCGACGATGACGACCGGTACGACGACTCCTACGACGACGACACGTACGACGACTCCTACGACGACCTGGACCAGGCCGACGACCGCTTCGTCCCCGGCCAGCCGCCGCCGGTCCCGCTGCCGCCGCCGGACCGACTGCTCGCCTGGCTCGGCGTGTTCGGCTCGCCGACGGTGCTGCTGGTGTTCGTCGTGCTCGGGATCGGGATGCCGACGTGGCTGGGCTGGCTCCTCGTCGGCGGGTTCGTGATCGGCTTCTGCTATCTCGTCATCAGGATGCCGGGCTCGCCACGCGACCCCTGGGACGACGGGGCACGCGTCTGACCGCCTGCAGGGCGGCGACCAGGGCCCAGGCGCAGAGGCCGACGAGCAGCACGTTGCGCACCGCCAGCACGGCCACGACCACGATGCTCCAGCCGGAGTGGTCGAGCAGCTCGAGGTACCCGTGCGGGAAGACCACGTGCGTCAGCGCGGTCGCCACGAGCAGGACCGTGCTCCAGCGCAGCAGCCGCTGCCGGTCGCGTCCCTCGAGGAGGGCGAGGCCGGCACAGGCGGCGGGCAGCAGCCACAGCAGGTACTGGGGGCTGAGGACCTTGCCGCTGACGACGAACGCCGCGATCGCGCCGAGGGTCAGCCAGACGACGGCCGGCAGCCCGGTGCGCGGGTCGGGCAGCCGCAGCCAGGCGAGCAGCCACAGCCCGCCGAGCACCACGACGAGGAGGACGGTGACGACCGTCGAGACGACGATCAGGGCGTCGGTCCCGGGTCCGTCGACCTCCCAGGCGAGGGAGGGGGCGAAGAAGACCCGGTGGCCGTCCGGGGCGAGCGCCCAGCGCACCATCGCCGGCGTCGCGGCCACGGACTCGACCTGCAGGCCGCGGTCGCCCTGGTAGGACAGCGGCGAGACGATCCGGTCCCACCCGCCGACCGCGATGCTCACCGCCACCAGCCCGATCCCCGCCACCGCGCCGCCGACGACGACCCGGAGCCGGGTCGCGGCGGGCGCGGCGAGCGCCGGCAGCATCAGGGCGGGGCTGTACTTCAACCCGGTCGCGAGCACCGCCAGCACGGCCGCGCGCCGCGGCGCGTCGACCAGCCGGAGCAGGGCGAGCCCCACCAGGACGCCGGGCAGCAGGTCGAACCGGGCATAGGTGACCGCGCCGAGCGCCGGCGCCGCCGCCACCCACATCCAGGCGGCCGGCACGCTGCCGCGACGCAGCAGGGCCCGGTGGAAGGCCGCGTCGAGGAGCAGGAGCAGCACGATCAGCAGCAGGCGGTACTCGCCCGTCGCGCCGATGGCCGCCATCAGCGCGTACGGCGCCGCGAGCGCCAGGAACGCCGGCACGGGGTACTCCGCGAGGGTGCCGCCCACGCCCTCGGCGCCGAGGTCGTCGAGGCTGGCCCGGTAGTAGTTGAGGTCGGTGATGGAGCCCGACTCCGCCGTCAGCAGCAGCACGACGAGCACCAGCCGGGTCAGTCCCCACCATGCCCACAGGCGGACCCGGTCGGGCACGGCGCCCGGCACGACCGGTCCGCTCTCGAACGGTCCGCTCACGAACGGTCCGCTCACGAACGCCCGTCCCGGGCGAGGAGGGCCGCGCCGATCGCACCGGCCTCCGGCCCGAGCAGCGCGGGCACGAGGTCGGGCACCGCCCGGTAGGCGGTGCCCTGCAGCGCCCCGGCCAGGGCGTGCCGGGCCGGCCCGAGCAGCAGGTCGCCCACGGCCGACACCCCGCCGCCGACGATCACCAGCTGCGGGTCGAAGGCGGAGACCAGGCCGGCGGCGCCGACCCCGAGCCAGGTGCCGACCGAGGCGAAGGAGTGCAGGGCGACCTCGTTGCCCGCGCGCGCGAGGGCGGTGACCTCCGGCCCGTCGAGGTGACGGCCGAGCGCGACCCGGGTGACCCGCTCGAGGGCGCGGCCACTGCAGTACTGCTCCCAGCAGCCCCGCAGCCCGCACTCGCAGGCCAGGCCGTTGGGCACGACCTGCATGTGGCCGAACTCCCCGGCCAGGCCGTGGGCGCCGCGGACGACGCGGCCGCCGAGGACCACCGCACCGCCGATGCCGGTGCCGATGGTGATGAGGAGGGCGGAGCCGACGCCGCGGGCGGCGCCGGAGACGAGCTCGGCGTGGGCCGCGCAGTTGGCGTCGTTGTCGAGGACGACGGGCAGGCCCGTGCGCTCGGCGAGGGTACGGCGCACCGGCGCGTCGCGCCACGGGAGGTGGGCGCCGAACAGGAAGCGCTCCCCCGCCCCGTCCACCAGCCCCGCGGCCGAGACGCCCAGCGCGCGCGGCTCGGTGTCGCCGTACACGTCCCGGGCGGCGAGGGCGACCGCCGCCTCCACCTCGTCGGGTCCGGCCGCCAGGCCCGGCATCGGCCGGGTGGCGGTGGCCTCGACCGCCCCGGCGGCGTCGATCCGGACCGCGAGCACCTTGGTGCCGCCGACGTCGACGCCGACATAGGTCATGTCAGCCGCGGGCCAGGTCCGCCGCACCGACGACGCCGGCGCGGTTGCCCATCGCCGCCAGCCGGATCTCCGGCTCGACCCGGTTGCCCCGGCCGATCAGCTCGCGCTCGAAGCCCGCGCGGATCGGGTCGAGCAGCAGGTCGTGGGCCTCGCTGACGCCGCCGCCGATCACCACGACCCCGGGGTCGAGCACGGCGGCCAGCGAGGCGATGCCCTGCCCGAGCGCGTCGCCGAGCCGGGCGAGCTGGGCGACCGCGAACGGGTCGCCGGCCTGGGCGGCGGTGGTGACGAGCGGGCCGTCGATCGCCTCGACGTCGCCGCCGGCGCGCTCGAGGAGGGCCCGGGCACCGGCCGGGTCGTCCAGCGCGGCCTCGCGGGCGTTGCGCACCAGCGCGGAGCCGCTGCCGTACTGCTCCAGGCAGCCCCGGTTGCCACAGCCGCAGAGGCGGCCGTCGGGCACCATCCGGAGGTGGCCGATCTCGCCCGCGACGCCGTGGGCGCCGCGCAGCAGCCGGCCGCCAGCGATCACGCCGCCGCCCACGCCGGTGCCGACGGTGACCATCAGCTGGTCGTCGTGGTCGCGCCCGGCGCCGTACCGGAACTCGCCCCACGCCGCGACGTTGCCGTCGTTCTCGACCACCACCGGGAGCCCGATCAGGCGGCTGAGGTCGGCGCCCAGCGGCTCGTTGCGCCAGGCGATGTTGGGCGCGAAGAGGACGGTGGACCGGTCGGAGGCGATATAGCCGGCGGCGCCCACGCCGACCGCGGTCACGGCGTGCTCCGCGACCAGCTCGGCGACCAGGCCGGCCACCGCCGCCTCGATCGCGGAGGGGTCCGTCGCCGGCGAGACCACGCGCGACTCGGCGAGGACGGTGCCGTCCTCGTCGACCACGGCGCCGGCGATCTTGGTGCCGCCGATGTCGATCCCGCAGGTCAGGGTGCCGGTCACGGCGCCGGCTCCTCGGGGTCGTCGAGGTCGATCCGCTGCACCTCGGACGCCCGGGTCGTGCCCTCCTGCGGCGTCTCCATCAGGCTCGCCGCGGCCTGCAGCAGGGAGGACGCCGCCACCATCAGGTGCGCCTTGACCTCGGGCGAGGTCTGCCGGACGGCGTGCACGACCCGGCAGACCGGGCAGTACTTGCACTCGACCGCGTCGGTCGCGAGGTGCTCGCCGACCTCGTGGGCGGCGTCGCCGGTGTGCTGGCGGGCCAGGTCGGCGAAGGCGCCGAGGAGCCGCATCGCCTCCTCGCCGACGCTGCCGACGTCGTCGGGCCTCGGGTCGTCGGGCCTCTGGTCGTCCGTCATCGGGCCTCCACCGGCTCGGGCTCCGCGAACCGCACGCGGAGCTCGCCCTCGATCACGCTCGCGCCCGCCACCCGCAGCCGCGCGAGCCCGGGCGGCAGGGTCAGCAGGCGACGGTACGAGCCGACCGTCATCACCAGCTCGTCGCCGTTGCGGGCCAGGTCGACCTCCGAGCGCGACACGTTGGGCAGGAACAGATGCGCGACCGCGCTCCCGTCGTCGCCGCGGGAGACGCGGAACGGCCCCTCCCCGGCGGGTACGGCGAGCGGGTCGGCGTCGTCGTACAGGGCTCCGGCGAGGGCGCTCAGCGCGTCCACGCCGACCGGCTCGGCGGGCTGGTACTCCGAGGTCCACACCGGCAGCCCGCCGAACGACTGGGCGACCTCGCGCAGCACGGCCGCCTGCGCGGCGACCCAGCCGGCCCGCCACGGGTCGTCGTCGCCGGCCGGGAACACCCGGTTGGCGACGACGCCGTCGACGCGGTACCCGAACAGGCACAGGCTGGTGTAGGCGCGGCGCGCCTCGGCGAGGACGACCTGCTCCGGGGTGAGGACCAGCCGCACGGTCGACTCCGGCCCCGACAGCAGGTCGTGGACGTCGTCGAGCTCGGCGTGCAGGCGGGTGATCGCGTCGAAGACGGCGTCGCCGGGCATCGGCACCCCGGCCGCGCGGTTGAGGACGGGACGCAGCGCCCTGACCAGCCGGCGCTGGATGGGCAGCAGCCGCTCGAGGTACCAGCCCAGGGCCTCCGGCAGGGCGAGCAGCCGCAGCGTCTCGGCGGTCGGCGCACAGTCGACGACGATGACGTCCCAGCTGCCCGAGCGGGCGTGCTGGCGCAGCTCCAGCAGCGCGAGCACCTCCTCGGCGCCGGGGATCACGGTCATCTCCTCCGCCGCGACCGGGTCCATGCCGACCGCGTCGAGCACGGAGAGCAGGTAGCGCTGGATGTCGGCCCAGGACTGCTCGAACCGCAGCTGGGCGTCGACCTGCTGGAGGTAGAGCCGGGGCGCCACCTCGGTGGGCTCCGACGCACGGGCGTCCGCCGTGGCGCCGTACGCGTCGGCGAGGGAGTGCGCGGCGTCGGTCGAGATCACCAGCGTGCGCAGGCCGCGCGCCGCGGCGAGCGCGGCGGTGCCGGCGGCGACGGTGGACTTACCGACACCGCCCTTGCCGGTGAAGAGAACGATCCGCACGGACTGGCTCCGCATCAGCGCCGTCAGGCGCCGGACTCGACGCGCTTCTTCAGGCCCTTGAGCGCGGTGTCGATGAGGATCTTCTCCCCCTTGCGCTTGAGCATGCCGATCAGCGGGATGGAGACGTCGAGGGCCAGCCGATAGGTCACCTCGGTCGCGCCGGCGCCGGTCTCGCGCAGGACGTAGGCGCCCTCGAGCGCCCGGAGCATCTTGCCCTCGACCAGGGTCCAGGTGACCTGGCGGTCGCCGTCCCACACGTAGGCGAGGGTGTACTCGTCCTTGATCGGCGAGACGTCGAGGGCGAAGAACACCTCACGCGCGCGGCCGGCCGCGGCCGGGTCGCTGTCGTCGTACGACGAGCGCACGTCGGCGACGGTGACGCCCTTGGCCCACTGGGGGTAGGCCGCGAAGTCGGCGATGACGGCCATCACATCCGCGGCGGGTGCGTCGACGACGATCGACGAGGACGTCTGTTCGGCCATGCCGGAAGGCTACCGGAACACGCGCCCGTCCAGCCGCCTGGGCGACGTGATGCCCGCCTCCGGCGGCGGTAGCCTGCGCGACGTGGTTGTCTCCGGAGACTCGCCGTGTGTCCCGCACCCCGGGCACGCACCTGGCGGCGTTAGCGTCGCTCGGAAGACAACCCGGTATGCCGTCGCTCCGCCGCCTTGCCATGCACGCACCCGGAGCACGGACCACCCCCGACGAGCCCCCGGAGACAACCACTGATGCGCGAGTACTCCACCCCGCTGACCATCGAGCTCCCCGCGGGCAATCTCACCGACGACGTGGTCCGCAACGCGGCCGACGCGCCCGACGCGGTCCAGTTCAGCCGGGCGACCGGCGACGGCGGCTGGGACGACGTCACCTGCGCCGCCTTCCTCGACGAGGTCACGGCCGTGGCGAAGGGCCTCGTGGCAGCGGGGATCGGGGCCGGCGACCGGGTCGCGCTCATCTCGCGCACCCGCTACGAGTGGACGCTGCTCGACTACGCCGTCTGGTTCGCGGGCGCGGCGACGGTGCCGATCTACGAGTCCTCCTCCGAGGAGCAGATCAACTGGATCCTGTCCGACTCCGGCACCCGCGCCGTGGTCTGCGAGGACGCCGGCCACCGCAGCCGGGTCGAGGCCACCCGGGACGCGCTGCCCGCGCTCGAGCACCTGTGGACCATCGAGGACGACGCGATCGCGACCCTGATCGCGCTGGGCGCCGAGGTCTCCGACGCCGACCTGGAGGCCCGTCGTACGACGACCGGGCCGGCGGACCTCGCGACCCTGATCTACACCTCGGGCACCACGGGCCGCCCCAAGGGCTGCATGCTCACCCACGACAACTTCCAGACCGAGCTCGGCGTCGCGGTCGCCGAGCTGGAGCGGCTCTTCGACGCCGACGACGCCTCGACGCTGCTCTTCCTGCCGCTGGCGCACGTGTTCGCGCGGATCATCCAGGTGGGCTGCGTGAAGTCCCGCACCCGCCTGGGCCACAGCGCCGACATCAAGAACCTGCTCCCCCAGCTGGCGACCTTCCGCCCGACCTTCATCCTCGCGGTGCCCCGCGTGTTCGAGAAGGTCTTCAACACCGCGTCCCAGCGGGCCACGGCCGACGGCAAGGGCCGGATCTTCGACCGGGCCGCGGAGACCGCGATCGCCTACTCACGGGCGCTCGACGGCGGCCGGGTGCCCCTGCGGGTCCGCGCGCAGCACGCGCTGTTCTCCCGCCTGGTCTACGGCCGGCTGCGCGCGGCGCTCGGCGGCAACTGCGAGTTCGCCGTCTCGGGCGGCGCGCCGCTCGGCGACCGGCTCGGCCACTTCTACCGCGGCATCGGCGTCACCGTGCTCGAGGGCTACGGCCTCACCGAGACCACGGCGGCGCTGACGGTCAACCTCCCCGACGCGCAGAAGGTCGGCACCGTCGGGCGACCGATCCCCGGCACCGCCGTACGGATCGCCGACGACGGCGAGCTGCTGTTCCGGGGCGGCCAGGTCTTCACGGGCTACTGGAACAACCCGGAGGCGACCGCCGAGGCGATCGACGCGGACGGCTGGTTCCACACCGGCGACGTCGGCGAGGTCGACGACGAGGGGTTCGTGCGGATCACCGGCCGCAAGAAGGAGATCCTGGTCACCGCCGGCGGCAAGAACGTCGCGCCGGCCGTGCTCGAGGACCGGGTGCGCGCCTCGGCCCTGGTCAGCCAGTGCCTGGTCGTCGGCGACGGCCAGCCGTTCATCGCCGCGCTCGTCACCATCGACGAGGAGGCCTTCCCGGCGTGGGCCGAGCAGCACGGCAAGACCGGCAAGGTCGCCGACCTGGTCGACGACGAGGACCTGCGCGCCGAGGTCCAGGCCGCCGTCGACGAGGCCAACAAGGCCGTCTCCAAGGCGGAGTCGATCCGGAAGTTCACGATCCTGCCCGCGGACTGGACCGAGGAGGCCGGGCAGGTGACCCCCAGCCTCAAGCTCAAGCGGAACGTCGTGATGCGCGAGTGCCGCGACGAGATCGCGGCGCTGTACTCCTGACGGGGACATAGTCCCGACGGGCCATCCCGCGGGCTGCGATCGGACATCATTCTCCGGCATTTGGCGATTTCGCTCACGCCTGCGGCGCGGACTTCGCTAGCCTCGGCCTGCGCTGCAGTGGGGAGCAGTCACCAGTACATGGGGCGGGAGGGCTCTGAAGTGGACCGTCGCAGGTTGTTGCTCGTCGTGGCCGCGGTGATCGCCGCGCTCGGCGTCGGGCTCGTGTTCGTCTTCGCCCGCGGCGCCGAGTCGCGCGCGGCGGAGAAGTACCAGACGACGAACGTCGTCACCGTCGCCGCCGGGAAGACGGTCCTCCCCGGCGAGAGCATCAAGTCCGCGCTCGACACCGGCAAGCTCGCCGAGACCGCCGTCCCCCAGGGCCAGGTCCTCGACGCCGCGCTGCGCCAGGACGACCTCGGCGACCTCGACGGCAAGGTCGCGCTGACCACGCTGTTCGCCGGCGAGCAGCTGCTCTCCACCAAGTTCGGCGGCGTCGGCGACACCGTCGACGTGGCGTCGCTGCCCCTGCCGACCGGCATGATCGCCAAGCCGGAGTCCTTCGACCTCCCCGTGGGCTCGTTCATCGAGCCCGGCTCCCAGCTCGCCGTCTTCCTGACCGTCAACCCGAGCACGCCGACCTGCCTGCTCATCGACCGGGTGACCGTGCTGTCCAAGGGCGCGCAGACCGAGACCACGACCGACGGCGGCTCCACCGAGGGCAGCGCCCCTGCGCTCCACCTCGCCGTCACCCAGCAGCAGTTCGAGTGGCTCCAGGACGGCCGGGAGCGCGGCAAGCTGTCGGTGGCCCTGCTGAACTCCGAGAGCGAGGTCAAGCTCGACAAGACCGGACCCTGCGCCTCGATCCGCGGGAGCGAGTGAGGACGTCATGCCGGTTCTCGTCGAGCAGGATCCCGCCCTCGTCGACAGCCTGGTGCGCGCCATGCCCACCGGCTCGCACGCGGTCGCCACGACCGACCGCGCGCTGGCGTGGCTCGACCAGCACCCCGACGAGTACGTCGTCGCGCTCGGCCCGTCGGTCGAGCTCCTCTCGGCGCTCGCCACCGCCGAGGAGCTGCGCATCAAGCGGCCGACGGTCAGCGTCATCCTGGTCCGCGAGCAGTTCGACACCGAGGTGCTCACCCGCGCCATGCACGCCGGCGTCCGCGACGTGGTCGTCGCGGGCGGCGACGAGAAGGCGCTGACCAGCGCCGTCGAGCGCGCCCACCAGCTCTACCAGGCCCTGCGCGGGCCCGGCGGCGCCCGCCAGCTCGGCCGGGTCGTCACCGTCTTCTCCCCCAAGGGCGGCGTCGGCAAGACGACGTCCTCGGTCAACCTGGCGCTCGCGCTCACCGACCGCGGCGCCCGCAAGGTCTGCCTGGTCGACCTCGACCTCGCCTTCGGCGACGTGGCCATCACCATGCAGCTCTTCCCGACGCACTCGATCGAGCAGGCCGTCGGGTCGGAGGACTCCATCGACCTCGCGATGCTCGAGGGCCTGCTGACCCGGCACCAGGACACGCTGACCGTGCTCGCCGCGCCGGCCCATCCCGACGTACGGGAGCGGGTGACGCCGCTGCTGATCTCGCGCATCCTGCGGGCCCTGCGCGACGGCTTCGACTACATCGTGGTCGACACCTCGCCGTCCTTCGACGACGCGACGCTGACCGCGCTGGACGAGACCGACGAGTGCGTGATCGTCGCGACGCTCGACGTCCCCACGCTCAAGAACGTCAAGGTCGCGCTCGAGACCATGGACATGCTCAGCATCGCCCGCGGGCACCGGCACCTGCTGCTCAACCGCGCCGACGAGCAGGTCGGCATCAGCGTCGAGAAGGTCGAGAGCATCCTCGGCATGCCGGTGAGCGCCCAGGTCGCCACGGCGGTCGACATCGCCGCGGCCACCAACGCCGGTACGCCGATCGTCTCGCACAAGCCGGGCCACCCCGCGAGCCTCGCCTACGCCCACCTGGCGGCGTCGGTGACCGGCGAGCCGGTGGCCCCGCCGGCCACCGCGTCCCCTGCGCAGCCCGAGCAGCCGCGCTCGCGCGGCCTGTTCCGCCGCGGGAGGGGCTGAGCCCGTGTCCAGCCTCTCCGAGCGCCTCGCCGCTGCCCGCCGCGAGGCCGCGGCCCAGGGCAAGCACGCCGCCACGCCAGCGGCGGACGCCGAGCTCCTCGCCGACGTCGTCGGCGCGACCGAGCAGACCACCCCGATGCCGGCCGCCGCGCCCGCGCAGGCCGAGCAGAAGATCCCCGGCCCGCTGTCGTCCCGGGCGGCGGCCGCCGCCGGGGAGAGCCGGGGCGGCCGCCGGATCGCGGGGACCGAGACCGACCGCCTCGAGGACCTCAAGGCGAGCGTGCACGCCGAGCTGATCAAGCAGCTCGGCCCGCACCTCTACGACGCCGAGATGGACCAGGAGGAGCTCGACCAGACGGTCCGCTCCGTCCTCTCCGACGTGCTCGGGGCCCAGGACCGGCCGCTCAGCGCGGCCGACCGGGCACGGGTCACGCAGGAGATCACCGACGACATCCTCGGCTACGGCCCGATCGACCCCTACCTGCGCGACCCCGAGGTCTCCGAGGTGATGGTCAACGGCCACGACGACGTCTGGCTGGAGCGGGACGGCCGGCTGACGAAGGCCGAGGCCCACTTCGCCGACGAGGCCCACCTGCGCCGGACCATCGACAAGATCGTGTCCCGCATCGGCCGTCGCGTCGACGAGTCCTCTCCCATGGTCGACGCCCGCCTGCCCGACGGCAGCCGCGTCAACGCCATCGTCCCGCCGTTGGCGATCGACGGCTCCGCGCTCACCATCCGGAAGTTCTCGACCGACCCGCTGACCGTGCAGGACCTGATCAACTTCGGGTCGCTGACGCCGCAGACGGCCGACTTCCTCGACGCCTGCGTCCGCGGCCGGCTCAACATCATCGTCTCCGGCGGCACGGGCGCCGGGAAGACGACCACGCTCAACGTGCTGTCGTCCTTCATCCCCACCGACGAGCGGATCGTGACGATCGAGGACGCCGCCGAGCTCCAGCTCAAGCAGGACCACGTCGTCCGGCTGGAGTCGCGGCCCGCCAACATCGAGGGCAAGGGCGCCGTGACCATCCGCGACCTGGTCCGCAACAGCCTGCGCATGCGCCCCGACCGCATCTTCGTCGGCGAGGTCCGCGACGCCTCCGCGCTCGACATGCTCCAGGCCATGAACACCGGCCACGACGGCTCGATCTGCACGCTGCACTCCAACGGCCCCGCGACACGCTCTCCCGCATGGAGACGATGGTCATGATGGCCGGCATGGACCTGCCGATCCGGGCCATCCGGGAGCAGGTCGCCTCCGCGGTCGACCTGATCGTGCACCAGACCCGCTTCAAGGACGGCTCGCGCCGGGTCACCCACCTCACCGAGGTGGAGCGGATGGAGGGCGACATCATCACCCTCCAGGACGTCTTCGTCTTCGACAACTCGGCCGGCTTCGACGAGAACGGCCGGATCCTCGGCCGGCTGCGCTCGACCGGGCTCCGCCCGAAGTTCCTGGAGAAGCTCGCCTACGCCAATGTCGCGGTCGATCCGACGATCTTCCGGACGGAACGCATCTGATGACCGCGGCGCGCACCCTGCGCCTCGGGGCGGCCGCGCTGCTGGTCGCCCTGCTCGGCCTGCTGCCCGGCGGCCCGGCGTACGCCGAGGACGGCGGCATCGCGCACGTCGAGTCCACCGGCGACGGCATCCGGATCCTGGTCGACGTCCCGGCCGGCGCCCGGGTCGACCTGTCCGGCGCGACCGCGACCCTGGACGGCGAGAAGCTCGACGCGACCGCCACGAGCACGACCTCCGGGTCGGCCGTGAAGCGCACGACCGTGCTGCTCATCGACACCAGCAACTCGATGCGCAAGCAGGGCCGGTTCGCGGCCGCCCAGCGCGCCGCGACGACCTACCTGGACGCCGTCCCCGACGACGTCGAGGTCGGCATCGTCACCTTCGACAGCGCCGTCGAGGTCGCCCTCGAGCCGACCACCGACCGCAGCGCCGCCCGCACCGTCATCGACGGGCTGTCCCTGCGGCGCAACACCCTGCTGTACGACGGCATCCTCGCCGCCACCGACCTCGCCGGCGACAGCGGCCAGCGCTCGCTGCTGCTCCTCTCGGACGGCGCCGACGCCGGGAGCAGCGCCTCCCTCGAGGACGCCACCGCCGCGATCGAGGACGCCGGCACCCGGGTCCACATCGTCGGGCTCGACCTCGACGAGGACCAGCTGGCCCCGCTGCGCACCATCGCGGCGGCCGGGAAGGGCGACGTCATCACCTCGAGCGGGTCCGCGCTGGCCGCCGCCTTCGCCGAGCAGGCCGAGGCGCTCGCCGACCAGGTGCTCGTCACCGCTCCCCTCCCCTCGGGCTTCTCGGCCACGGTCGCGACGGTCCAGGTCACCCTGCCGACGAGCGACGGCGAGCCGGTCGTGGCCCGCGCCCTCGCCCCGGTCGAGGCCGCCAGCACCCCGGGCGCCGCGGTCCCGCTGCCCACCATCGCCGACGAGGGCGCCGGCTGGACGGCGCCGGACTGGCTGCTGTGGGTCGGCATCGGTGTCTTCGCCGTGGGCCTGGTCGCGGTGGCCGTCCTGCTCGTGCCCGCGCGCCCGGCCCCGATGAGCATCGCGGACCGGGTGACGGCGTACAGCACCCGGGTGACCGGGCTCGAGGAGCGCCAGCAGAAGCCGCAGGCCGAGCCCGTGCTCGACCAGGCCAGAGCCGCGGCCGCGGAGATCCTCGAGCGCAACAGCGCGCTCAACGAGCGGATGACCCGGCGGCTGGCCGCCGCCGGCAGCGAGTTCAAGCCCTCGGAGTGGCTGCTGCTCCACATCGGCTCCGTGCTGGCCGGCGGCGTCGTCGGGCTGCTGCTCGGCAAGGGCAGCATCGTCCTCGGCCTCCTGTTCATGCTGCTCGGGTTGGTCGCACCGCCCGTCTACCTGCGCCTCATGGCGGGCCGCCGGCGCCGGGCCTTCGACGCCGCGCTCCCCGAGGTCCTCCAGCTGCTCTCCGGCGCGCTGAGCGCCGGGCTCTCGCTGGCCCAGGCCGTCGACACGGTCGTCCGCGAGGGGCCCGAGCCGATCGCCTCGGAGTTCAAGCGGGTGCTCGTCGAGGCCCGGATCGGCGTGTCCATCGAGGACGCCTTCGAGGGCGTCGCGGCCCGGTTCCAGAGCAAGGACTTCGGCTGGGCCGTGATGGCGATCCGGATCCAGCGCCAGGTCGGCGGCAACCTCGCCGAGCTGCTCACCACGGTCGCGGCCACGATGCGCGAGCGGCAGTTCCTGCGCCGGCACGTCCGCGCGCTCTCCGCCGAGGGACGGCTGTCCGCCATCATCCTGTGCGCGCTGCCGGTGCTCTTCCTCGCGTTCCTGTTCCTGACCAACCGCCAGTTCCTCGATCCGCTGATCCACGACCCGCGCGGCTGGATCCTCTCCGGCTTCGGCATCGTCTGGATGGTCATCGGGAGCTTCTGGATGTCCCGCATGGTGAAGGTGGACATGTGATGCTGCTCCTGCTCGCCTTCGTGCTCCTCCTCGCCGCCATCGCCGCGGTCGGCGCCGCCTTCACCAAGGAGCAGCCCCAGGGGCTGGCCCGCGCCCTCGAGGCGCTGGAGCGCTCCGGACCCGCCGGTCACGAGCTCGCCGAGGAGGCGGACCGGCCGTTCGCGGACCGGATCCTGGCGCCCTTCCAGGCCCGCGCCCTCGCCCTCGGCCGACGGCTGACCGGCGCCGACAAGGCCGACCGGATCCGCCGCCGGCTCGACTTCGCCGGCAACCCGCGGGGCTGGACGATCGACCGGGTGCTCTCGACGAAGGTCCTCTGCGCCGTGGTCCTCCCGGTGCTGGTGGTCGCCTACGGCGCCCTGCTCGGCGGCTCGCTCACCACCCTCGTCGTGATTGCCATCGCCGCCGCCGTGCTGGGCTTCTTCGGCCCCGACCTCTACCTCTACAACAAGGCCGCGCACCGCGCCGACCAGATCAAGCGCTCGTTGGCCGACGCCGTCGACCTGCTCACCATCAGCGTCGAGGCCGGGCTCGGCTTCGACGCCGCCGTCCAGCAGGTCGCCCGCAACACCGACGGCCCGGTGGCCGAGGAGTTCTCCCGGGTGCTGCGCGAGATGCAGCTCGGCATGAGCCGGTCCGAGGCGCTCAAGGCGATGGGTGCGCGGAGCAACGTCGATGACCTCCACACCTTCGTCGGCTCCATGGTGCAGGCCGACGCCTTCGGCATCCCGATCAGCCAGGTGCTCCGGGTCCAGTCGAGCGAGATCCGGGTCAAGCGCCGGCAGTACGCCGAGGCGAAGGCCCAGCAGGTCCCGGTCAAGATCATGATCCCGCTGATCCTCTTCATCCTGCCCTGCCTGTTCATCGTCGTGATGGGCCCTGCGGTGCTCAACGCCCTCGACGCGTTCAACGGCAAGTGAGCGGACGGTCGCGGCACTAGGGTGGAGACCATGCCGAGCAGCCAGACCTATGCGGTGGTGGGCGCGGCGCGCCTCTTCGCGCTGCTGGCCATCGGCGGGCCGATCGTGTGGTTCCACCAGGAGCAGGGCCTGCTCGCCCTGGCCGCCGTGGGCGGACTCTGGATCTACCAGGCGGTGACCGCGACACGCCGCGAGCTTCAGCTCTCGCTGAGCCCGATGACCGAAGCCGCCGCGATCGGCGTCGTCTGCGCGCTCGGCATGGAGAACTCCCCCGTCATCCTGGCCGCGCTCGTCGTGCCGCCTCTCTACGCCACCGCGATCTCCGGCGTGCGCACCATGGTCCGGACCGTCCTGGTCGAGCTGATCGCCGTGGTGGCGCTCAGCCTCATGTGGTGGGAGGAGATCACCTCCGACCAGGCCGTGGCGATCTTCACGTGGGTCATGGCCGGCCTGGGGCTCAGCCTGATCGCCGCGGTGACCTTCTCCTCCGACCGGGTCCCCGACCCGGTGGCGCCCTACCGCGACGCGCAGGAGCACCTCAAGCAGCTGATCGGCCTGGCCGGCAGCCTCAGCTCGGGGCTCGACGTGGGCTCCCTCGGCGGCGAGCTGCTCAGCGAGGTCAGCGACGGCATCCCCAACCGCGCCCTCGTGCTGTACGTCCCGCGCGGCGACGCCCTCGCCTCGGTCGCCTCGACCGTGGAGCTCGAGCCGGCCGACGCCGTGGCGACCGAGACCCTCGCCGGCGACGTCCGGATGCAGGAGGAGGGCACCCACCGCCCGGTCGAGATCGGCGAGGGCTTCGCGTTCCGGGTCAGCGACCAGGCCATCGTGGCCGGCCTCCGCCCGGCCGGGTCCGACACCACCCGCCCGCTCCCCCTGACGGCGGTGGCCGACGACCTCGCCGACACCGCGGTCAAGCTCGACGCCGCACTGCTGTTCGCCCAGTTCCGCGACGCCGCGACCGCCGACGAGCGCAACCGGCTCGCCCGCGAGATGCACGACGGCGTCGCCCAGGACATCGCCTCGCTCGGCTACATCATCGACGCCCTCGCCGCCCGCCCGGCCGACGAGCAGCAGGCCAAGGCGCTCACCATGCTGCGCGAGCGGGTCTCGAAGGTCGTCTCCGAGGTACGCCAGTCGGTGATGAACCTGCGCACCAGCATCGGCGAGAGCGAGAGCCTCGGCGCCGCGATCAGCAATGTCGCGCGCCACCTCTCGGAGTCCTCCGGCATCCCGATCCGGGTGCGCCTCGACGAGCAGCCGACCCGGCTGCGGCCCGAGGTGGAGGCCGAGCTGTTCCGGATCGCCCAGGAGGCGATGAACAACGCGGTCAAGCACGCCCGGGCCACCTCGATCGACGTGCGCTGCCAGGTCTACGCGCCCGAGGCCGTCATCACGGTCACCGACGACGGCGTGGGCCTGCAGGCGGCCCGCTCGGACTCCCACGGCCTGAAGATCATGCGCGAACGTGCCAGACTGATCGGGGCGGAGCTCGTGGTCCGCGACAATGCCAGCCGCGGCCTCACCGTCGCGGTCGCCCTCAAGATCCCCCGGAGCGCGCTCGCCGACGGCGTCGCCTCCCCGATCCTCACGGAGCAGCGATGAGCGACTCGACCACCGTCCTCCTGATCGACGACCACGAGCTGATCCGCGACGGCCTGGGCGCCGTGATCGACCTGGAGCCGGACCTCAGCGTGGTCGCGACCGCCGGTTCGGTGAGCGAGGGCATCCAGCGCTACCGCGAGGTCGCTCCCGACGTGGTGATCACCGACCTGCAGATGCAGGACGGCACCGGCCTCGACATCGTGCGCACGCTGCGCAAGGAGAGCGACCAGGTCGGGCTGATCGTGCTGACCATGCACTCCGGCGACGAGCAGATCTTCGCGGCGATGCAGGCCGGCGCCTCCGGCTTCGTCGGCAAGGACGCCCCGTCCACCGAGGTGATCAAGGCGGCCCGGCACGCCGCGGTCTCTCCCAAGGCCTTCGTGTGCGCCGGTCTCGTCGGGGCCATGATGCGCCGCCAGTCCGCCGAGTCGACGGCGCTCACCGAGCGCGAGCACGACGTCCTGCTGCTGCTGGCCGAGGGCCTGAACGCCGCCGCGATCGGCCAGCGGCTCTATCTCTCGGAGTCGACGACCAAGTCCCACATCGCCCGGATCTACCAGAAGCTGGGCGCCGCCAACCGGGCCCAGGCGCTGGTGACCGCGATGCGGATCGGGCTGCTCTCGACCGTGCAGCCCTCGGCCCGCTGACGCCCCGCGCACGCGCCTGGCCGCTAGTCCGAAGTGACTAGCAGCGAGGAGACGAACTCCCGATCCGCCGCCGTCGCGGCTCCGGCAGAGTTCTTCTCGTCGGGGAGCACTCCCCGGGGACACGAAGAACCAGTGCAGAGGGAGACCCCGATGATCCAGTACCTCAACATCCTGCTCAACGCCCGCCTCGCCAAGATGGAGGAGCGCGGCGCGACGGCCGTCGAGTACGGCCTGCTCGTCGCCCTCATCGCGGCCGTCATCATCGGCGCGGTCGTCATCCTGGGCGGCAAGCTCAACACCGCCTTCGAGGACGTCAACAGCGAGCTTTCGGGCGCGGCCACCGGTAGCTGATCGCCCATCTTCAGCGGCCGCGTCATCGCTCGCGATGACGCGGCCGCCGCACTTCCACCCACAGACCGAGGACCGCCATGACCCCATCGAGCGCGATCGAGCAACGCGGCGCATCCGCGGTCGAGTACGCCCTCCTCGTGGCGCTGCTCGCCACGGTGATCGTGTTCGCGGTGGTGCTCTTCGGCGGCGGCGTCTCCACCCTGTTCGAGAACACCAACGCCAGCTTCGACAGCGCGATCAGTCCGTAGGACGCGCCTGGAACTGGTTCGCCAGCCCGATCCGCTGCAGCACCGTGGGGTGGGAGCCGAACCACCACTGCGACCACGCCGGAGGGGTGGGGTCGGCGTGGGACCGCACCGCCAGCCGGCGCTGGAGGTCGACGAACGCCTGGGGGGCGTTGGTCACCTCCAGCGCCGTCTGGTCCGCCCGGGTCTCGATCGCCCGGCTGATCCCGTTCTCGAGCGGCGCCACCAGCACCGTCGCGATCGCGACGAGCGCCAGGACCCGCGGCACGGCGGACACCTCGTCGCCGCCGTCCTCCCCCGGCTCCCGGCGCACGCCGGGCAGCAGGAGGCCGAGCAGGCCCACCCCGACCAGGGCGCCGGCGGCGCCCAGGAGCGTCCCGGTCAGCACGTCGTCGTACTTCGCGTGCGCGAGCTCGTGCGCGACCACGGACAGCGTCTCGCCGTGGGGCGAGCCGTCCACGAGCGTGTCGTAGAGCACCACCCGGCGGCTGTGCCCGAAGCCGGAGACGTAGGCGTTGAGCGTGGTCGTACGCCGCGACGCGTCCGCGACGAGCACGTCGTCGACCGCCACCCCCTCCTTGTCGGCGAGCGCGAGCACGTCGGAGCGCAGCGGGCCGTCGGGCAGGGACGCGAACCGGTTGAAGACCGGCTCGACCACCAGCGGATAGGCGAAGGACCCCAGCACCACCAGGAGCGCCGCCACCAGCCCCGCCACGGCGGGCCACAGCCGGGGCAGCCGGCGCATGCACGCGACGAGCGCGACCACCGCGATCGACGTACCGATCACCGTGATGAGCAGGCCCTTGACCTGGTCGAGGCCCCAGGCCGCCCAGGTGCTCGTGACCAGGCCCTCGTCGAGCCCGAGCCTGCGCAGCGCGACGCCGAACGGGAGCGTGGCGAGCTCACCGACCAGGGTGAGCCCCAGCACGACGACGACCACGCGGACCCACCACCAGCCGCGCAGTCGCGCGGCCCAGCGGCGCCCGGTCCGCCCGAAGCCGAGCCAGGCCGCGACCGCCAGCGCGACGGCGAGGCCGGACCAGCTCCAGATCCGGGCCCACAGGGCGTAGTGCTCGCCACGGTCGATCTGCTCCTGGGTGAACACCGACGACGCCGTCACCGCGTCCGGCAGGCCGCCGGGGACGGGGTGCCACGGGACCCGCGCCGCGGCGACCAGCACGAAGGCGGCCACCCCCACCAGGACGGTGCCGAGCGCGACCCGCCGCACCGCGGACCGGTCCACCGGCCGATCGTCTGGGAGCACGACGTCAGCCTGCCACGCCGGGCAACGCGGCGAGCCGGTCCTGCCATGCGGTGGTGAGCTCGGCCTCGGTCCAGCCGGCGTGCTCCCGGAGCGCGTCGGCGAGGTCGGTGCCGTCGCGCACGTCCTCGTAGAGGGCGACCAGCGCCCGCTCGCCGGCGTGGTCGGCCAAGGTCACGCAGACGAGCCACGCGGCCTCGTAGACGGCGCCGAGGTGGCTGGCCGACGGGTCGAAGTCGCCGGGCGCCGGGAGCGCCTTCGGTACGCCGTCCGTGCGGACCTGGGCGGCGATCTGCCCGGCGGTCTTCGCGAGGGGCAGGTCGACGTCGCGCAGCGCGACGTAGTCGGCGAACCCCTCCACCAGCCACAGCGGCGCCCGGCGCGCCGCCACGGCGCCGGTGAGCGCGTGCACGGCCTCGTGGGTCATCACCACCTGGGCGGCGACGGGGTCGAGGCCGTCGTACACGGTCCGGTTGAGGAACACGTGCACCGGGCTGCCGGCGGCCTCCGTGCCGTCGACGGGCGCGGTGATCGCCGCGATGGCGGCGTACTTGCCGGGCTCGGTGTCGAGCGCGCGCTGCAGGCCCTCCGCGTCCGCGGGGACCTCGACGACCAGGCCGCCGCGGTCGGGCACGACCGCGCGGACCTCCTCGACAGCGCGCCGGGCGGCCGGGAGATAGCGCTCGGCCTGCGCCGCGTCGCCGGCGACCGCGACGAGCACGTCCCCGTCGCGCTGGACGGCGACCGGTCCGGCCAGCCACAGCGGGAGCCGGGCGCCGGAGCCCCCGAGCGCGGCGATCGAGGTCCCGTGGCCGGCGAACGAGACCGGGAGCTCGATGCGCGCCGACGCCTCGTCGAAGCCGTCGACGCGCCAGGTCGCCGCGACCTGGCCGTCCCAGCCGGCCGCACCGCTGGTGCGGCCGGTCTCGGTCACATAGCGGAGGGTGACGTCGGCGAGGCCCAGGGCGGCGGCGTTCGCGACGACCGCCGCGAGCAGGTCCCCCGCGGCGGCGTCGGCGCCGAGGCCGGAGGCGGCGTCCCCGTCGCCGTCGCGGATCGCCGTCTGGAGGCGCGCCAGGGTGTCGGCGGCGGCCGCCGGGTCGGCGACGTCGCCGGTGGTCGCCGACGGCGGCGGGGCGACGTACTCACCCTTCGAGCAGCCGCCTGCCAGGACGGCGGCGGCGAGCAGGACCGCCGCGGCGGCGCGCCGGCTCACCCAGGCCGGACCGCTCCGGCGTAGGGCATCTCGTCGAGGTCGGAGACCTTGACGCCGGCGCCCGGGTTGGCCGCGTGCACGATGAGGCCGTTGCCGAGATAGATCCCGACATGGCTGATCGGGCTGTAGTAGAAGACGAGGTCGCCCGGCTGCAGGTCGGTCTTCGCGACCCGGGTGCCGGTGCCGTACTGGGCCCGCGAGGAGTGCGGCAGCCGGACGCCGGCCTGCGCGTAGGCTATCATGGTCAGGCCCGAGCAGTCGAAGGCGTTGGGCCCGGTGGCGCCCCAGACGTAGGCGTCGCCGACCTGGGCGAGGGCGTACTCGATCGCCGCGGCCGCACGGCCGGACGCCGGGATCGACGTCGGGTCGATCGGGCGGCCGGCGTTGCGGGAGAGGATCTCGGCGCGCTGGGCCGCCTCGAGGCGGGAGAGCAGGTCCTTGGCCTCGGCCAGCTTGGCGTCGGCGGTCTTCTTCTCCTCCGCGAGGGTCGTCTTGAGCTGCGCGATGCCGTCACGGCGCTTCTCGGTCTGGTCCTTGCGGATGTCGTAGGCCTCGAGCTCGGCGCCGTAGTCGGCGAGGAGCGAGTCCTGCAGGCCCTCCACGGTGGACATGGTGGAGAGCTCGTCGAGGAAGCCCTGGGAGTCGGAGGACAGCAGCTCGCCGGCGGGGCCGAGGCTGCCGGACTGGTACTGCTGGATGAGGGAGTCGCGCACGTCGGAGCGGACGCCGGCGAGGGCGTCGCCCTGGCGGGACTGGTCGGCCTCGAGCGAGGTCAGGTCGTCGTTGAGCTCGGCGAGCTCGAGCTCGGCGTCGTTGTAGCGCTCGGCCGCCTGCTCCGACTCGTGGAAGAGCCGGTCGACCTTGGCCCGGACGGTGTCGATGTCGGGCTCCGCCTGCGCCGGGCTCGATGCGCCGCTGATCGACAGCGTGATGGCTCCGGTGACGGCGAGTGCCGCGAGCGCGGCGGTGGTGCGTGTGCGGCCGTTCAGCACGAGCTGGCGGGTCCCCTCTGGTGTCGTACGCCTACCGGGTGAGCTGACGGATTCGGGCACGACTTGCCCTACCCGCACTCCTCGCGCGGACCGTGGTCCTGGTCGGACCGCCGCCCTCGCGCCTCGTACGGGATTCACCCCAGAGTGAGTGGTTCCCCGGCTCCGGATCCCCGAGTGGATCCGGACTCAGCGCGGTGCCCGCGCGGGTCGGTCGACCCACTTCCTCGGACACCTGAGCGAGCAGCCTAGTCCCGGCCCCCGGACGGACCAAACCCGTCCGGGGTGTGTTGGGGACGAACGCCCGCGACACGATGTCACATCCGTCACATGTCTCTCTCTGGTCACGGTGGTCACAGCAGTCACGCCGACTCCACCTGCGGGCCGCTCACCGGTCGCACCAGCCGCAGCGGCGGCACCAGCCCGCCGTCGGCCAGCGCCTCGAGGGCGGCCATCTCGTCGTCGCCGATCACCAGCTCCGGCGGCGGGCCCAGCAGCACGGTCACCACGCAGTCGTGGCAGGCCAGCCCGCGCACCACGCAGGTGTCGCAGTCGATCCTCGTCGTCATGCCGGTGAGGCTGGCAGCACCCTCCGACACAACCGGCGGACTCGCCTTCGGCCCAGTCGGCGAGGACCAGGACCGCGTCGGCGTGGCAGGTGCGCGGCACCACCGTCTGCGCCTCGGTCGCGTGCGACCGTGCCGAGGCGTGCGCAGGCACGGGGTAGTCGAGGACCTCCGCGAGCAGCCATGCCACCAGCTCCGGATCGAGGCGGACCAGCCCGATCGGGGTCTGGTGCTCCGGCGACGGCATGTCCACGACCCTGTCGGCACGGAGCGCAGCACGCCGGGCGACGGACCATCCGCTGTGGACAACCGGCCGCGGCACCTCGCCTGGGGACACCGGGCGCACCCTCGCGCAACGCCTGGGGCCAGTGGGGCATCCCGACCGGCCAGCGCGGCTCCCCGAAACCGTCGGAGGCTCCGCCTACGGTCGGGGACATGACCACCGCGCCGCCCGCCGCAGCACCTCCCGCGAGGTGGGACGAGCAGCGCAGCTTCGACGAGCTCGGCCGGCCGCTCCACGACGTCACCTTCTGCGTCGTCGACCTCGAGACCACCGGCGGGTCGGTCGCCGACGGCGACATGATCACCGAGATCGGCGCGGTCAAGGTGCGGGGCGGCGAGGTGCTCGGCGAGTTCCAGACCCTGGTCAACCCGCACACCTCGATCCCCGCCTTCATCGCGGTGCTGACCGGCATCACCAACGGCATGGTCGCCGATGCGCCGCCCGTCGGCGCCGCGCTGCCGGCGTTCCTGGAGTTCGCCCGGGGCTCGGTGCTGGTCGCCCACAACGCCCGCTTCGACGTCGGCTTCCTGCGCCACTTCGCGCGCGAGCAGGACCTCGTCTGGCCCGACTTCGAGGTCCTCGACACGGTCAGGCTGGCCCGCCACGTCGTCACCCGCGACGAGGCGCCCAACCACAAGCTGTCGTCGCTGGCCCGGGTCTTCCGGTCCGGTACGACGCCCAACCACCGCGCGCTCGCCGACGCCCGCGCCACGGTCGACGTCCTGCACGGGCTGATGGAGCGCCTCGGCGGGCTCGGCGTCCACACGCTCGAGGAGCTCCAGGGCTACTCCTCGAAGGTGGCGAGCGCCGCCCGCCGCAAGCGCCACCTCGCCGAGCACCTCCCCCACGCGCCCGGCGTCTACCTGTTCCGCGACGACAGCTCGCGGGTGCTCTACATCGGCACCTCGCGCGACCTGCGGCGCCGGGTGCGCAGCTACTTCACGGCCTCGGAGAAGCGCACCCGGATCGGCGAGATGGTGCAGATCGCGACGTCGGTGAGCGCGGTCGAGTGCGCGACCCCGCTGGAGGCCTCGGTCCGCGAGCTGCGCCTGATCGCCGAGCACAAGCCGCCCTACAACCGCCGCTCGCGGCACCCGGAGAAGGTCACCTGGCTCAAGCTGACCCGGGAGCCGTGGCCGCGCCTGTCCCTGGTCAAGCGGGTGCTCGACGACGACGCCGACTACCTCGGCCCGTTCTCCTCCCGCGCGGCGGCGGAGAGCTCGCTCGCGGCGCTGCACGAGGTGTTCCCGATCCGGCAGTGCAACGACCGCCTCGCCCGGCAGCCGCGGCGCAGCTCCTGCGTCCTCGCCGAGATGGACCGCTGCCTCTCCCCTGCGACGGGAGCGTCGACCCGCAGACGTACGCCGCCGTCGTCCGCCAGCTGCGCGACACGCTGCTGCGGCGGCCCGACGACGTCGTCGACCTCGTCCACGCCCGGATGGCGGCGCTGGCCGAGCAGGAGCGGTTCGAGGAGGCGGCCCACCACCGCGACCGGCTGGCCGACTTCGTGCGCGCCGCAGCCCGCACCCAGCGGCTCACCGCGCTGACCGGCTGTCCTGAGGTGGTCGCCACCCGCCGGGAGGACGACGGGCGCTGGGCCGTCCACGTCGTGCGCCACGGGCGGCTGGCGGCCGCGGGCGTCATCCCCGCCGGCGCCGACGCGGTCGCGTACGTCGACGGCCTCCGGGCCACCGCCGAGACCGTGCTCCCGGCGATCGGGCCGACGCCCGCGGCGACCGCCGAGGAGTCCGAGCGGATCCTGCGCTGGCTGGAGTCGCCCGGCGTGCGCCTGGTCGACGTGGTCGGCGAGTGGGCCTGTCCGGTGCGGGGCGCGGGCCGCCACGCCGCCACCCCGACGCCCCTGTCCCCCACTACTGTTGCCCCATGATCACCGCCATCGTCTTCGTCCAGGCCGAGACCGCGCGGATCCCCGAGGTCGCCGAGGCGATCGCGGCGCTCGAGGGCGTGAGCGAGGTCTACTCCGTGACCGGCCAGATCGACCTGATCGCGCTGGTCCGGGTGAGCTCCCACGACGACATCGCCGCGGTGGTCGCCGACCGCCTCAACAAGGTCGAGGGCGTCGTCGACACCGAGACCCACATCGCCTACCGCGCCTACTCCCGCCACGACCTCGAGGCGGCGTTCTCGCTCGGGCTCGACTGAGAACGTGTTGGGAAAGGTCGTGGCCTGCTGCGCGCCGCCCCGTCGGCGCCTCGCGGCGTTGCAGATGCTCGATGGTGCAACCAGACCGCCGTCGCATCTAGGTCTGAACGAAGTGGCCTTTGCGACGCACTCGACGGATGCGACGCTCGCGACGACCACGACTTTCCCAACACGTTCTGAGCCCGGGGCCAGATGACCGCCCGCGCCCCCGGAGAGCGCATCCCCGGCGAGCGCAGCCCTGGCGAGCGCACGCTCGACGAGCGCGCCCCCGGCGGGCCGGCGGAGCCCCGGTTCCCCCTCGTCGCCCGCGCCCTGCCGCTGGCCGGCGGGGCGCTCCTCACGGCCCTGCTGATCGCCTGGGACCGCCGTCCGTTCCGGGCGTTCGACACCTACTTCCACCTGCGCTTCGGCGACGAGTTCCGGCACGGCTGGTCGATCGGCCATCCCGGGCAGCCGAGCCCCGCCTCGACGAACGACTGGGCGCCGACCCAGTGGCTGCCCCAGGTCGGCCTGTCCTGGATCGCCGACGTCGGCGGACGGACCGGCCTCGTGATCGTGTTCGCGGTGCTGAGCACCGGCCTGACCGCGGCGCTCTACCTGCTGCTGCGGCGCCACGCCGGCCCGGGGGTCTCGCTCCTGCTCGCGGCCATCGTGCTGATCGGCCTCCTGCCGAGCCTGTCCCTGCGGCCGCAGGTGCTGAGCTATGCGTTCCTGATCGCCCTCCTCGCCGCCTGGGACAGCGCCCGGCGCACCGGCCGGGTGCCGTGGCTCCTGGTGCCGCTGGGCTGGCTGTGGGCCACCTGTCACGGCATGTGGATCATCGGCGTGGCCGCCAGCGCGCTGCTCGCCGTCCTGGTCGTCCTGGAGCGGCGCCCGGACCGCCGCCGCGCCGTCGTCCTGCTCCTGGTGCCGCTGGGCATGCTCGCCGCCGCCCTGGTGACGCCGGTGGGCCCGCGCCTGCTCACCGCGGTCGTCCAGGTCAACTCCCGTGGCAGGTACTTCGCCGAATGGGGGGTGCCCGAGATCCTCACCCTCGGCTCCGCGCCCCTGGCGGTCCTGCTGGCCGCCGCCGTCCTGCTGCTGGTCCGCCGCACCGGCGTCGCGCCCTACGACATCGGCCTGCTCGCCCTCGGCGGCGCGTTCTCGGTCTACTCCGGCCGCACCGTTCCGCTCGCCCTCATCACCCTGGCCGTCGTGGTGGCGGCGCAGTGGGGACGCCGGCGGGAGCGCCCGCCGACGGGCATGAGGGAGTACGCCGTCGTCGCGCTCCTCGCCGGCGCAGCCCTCGCGGCGGCGCCGTTCCAGACCGTCGTGGAGGACCCGGCCGACGACGTCCGCCCCTTCGCGGCCGCCTTGGCGGCGCTGCCCGACGGCAGCCGCGTCGTGACCGACTGGCCGACGGGCGGAGTGCTGCTGTGGACGGAGCCGCAGCTCGACGTCCCGCTCCACGGGTACGGCGACGTCTACACCGACGACGAGCTGGAGCGGTACGCCGGCCTGGCGCGCCTCGAGCCCGGCTGGGACCAGACCCTGGCGCGCCTCGCCCCGCGCGCCGCGCTGCTGCCCGAGGACGAGCGGCTGTCGTACGCCCTCCGGCGCGACGGCTGGCAGGTGCTGCAGCGGTCCGGCGACCTGGTGCTGCTCGTGCCGCCGGCGGACGAGGCGTGAGCGCGGTGCGGTCGTGCGGCTGAGCGCGGGCGCCGGCCTCGACGGCTGGCGCGACCACGTCGTCGCCGGCGTCGTCGTCCTGCTCTTCCTGGTGCCCGCCGTCCTCCTGGTGGCCGGCCCGAAGCCGAGCCGGCTCGGCTTCCAGATGTACTCCGGCTACGGCATGGTGACCGCCTCCTGGGAGGACCGCAGCGGGCAGCTGCACGAGGTCGATCTCGCGCACGAGACCGCCAGCGTCCGCACCGAGATCGACTGGACGGCCTTCCTGCCCGAGGAGCTCTGCCGGCGCCTCCCCTCGGCGGTCCGGGTGGAGGTCGGCCGGACCCAGCCCGGGGGCCTCCAGCGGCGGAGCGTGGCGTGCTGACCGCCGTCATGGTGCCCGCCGGCCCCGTGGCCTGGGGGCGGATGCTCCTGGCCGCCGGCGCGGCCCTGACCTGCGTCGAGGGCGCCGTCCAGCTGTCGGGGCTGCAGGACGGGCGGATCCGGGTCCCCGTCAGCGGCGGGCTCCTCTCCCCCGAGGCGCTCCCGGCCGGGCCGTGGCTCCTCGTGATGGCGACCGCGTGCCTGCTCCTGCTGCTCGGCGCGGCGAGCCGTCTCTGCACGGCCACCCTCGCGGTCGGCAACGTGCTCCTCCTGCTGGCCGACCAGCAGCTCTACAGCAACCATCGCCTCCTGCTGGTGCTGCTCTGCGTCTGGTTCCTGCTCGCCCGCGCCGACCACGCCCGCTCGCTGCGAGCGCTGCTCCGCCCGGCCCGAGGCGGCCGGGACGCCGAGGTGCCGTGGTGGCCCCAGCTCCTGATCGTCGCCACCGTCTCGGCCTGCTACGTGTTCGCCGGCCTCAGCAAGCTCAACCCCGAGTTCCTCTCCGGCGACCTGGTCGACTCGATGTCGCCCGACTGGGTTCCGGCCGGACTCCTCGCCTGGGCGAGCGTCCCCACCGAGGTCGCCATCGGCGCCGGGATCTGGTGGCGCGCCACCCGCCGGTGGGTGCTCGGGCTCGGCGTGCTCCTCCACCTGTCGATCATCGCCCTGCTGGGGGCGCCGCTGGTGTTCGCGGCGTTCGCCCTGCTGTGCCTCAGCGCGTACCCGTCCGTCTGGACCTGGCCGCGCCTCCCTCAGGACGAGGCGGCGGCGACCCAGCGGTCGAGGGTCGCCTGAGCCGCACCCGCGTCGATCGCCTCGGCGGCGCGGGCGATGCCGGCGGCCAGCGCCTCGTCGTACGGCGCTCCGGGGGCGTCGTAGACCGCGAGCGCCGCGCCGGCGTTGAGCACCACGGCGTCGCGGACCGGACCGCCCTTCCCCGCGAGCAGGTCGCGGACCACGCCGGCGTTGTGCTGGGCGTCGCCGCCGCGCAGGTCCTCGGCGGTCGCGGGCGCGATGCCGAGCGCGACCGGGTCGACGGTGACCTCACGGACCTCGCCGCCGTGCACGATCCACAGCCGGGACGTGGTGGTCGTGGTGAGCTCGTCGAGCCCGTCGTCGCCGCGGAACACCCAGGCGTCGACGCCGCGACGGGCGAACACGCCGGCCATCACCGGCGCGAGCCGCGGGTCGGCGCACCCGATGGCCTGCGCGGCCGGCCGGGTGGGGTTGGCGAGCGGGCCGAGGACGTTGAACGCCGTGCCGATGCCCAGCTCCTTGCGGGGCACCGCGGCGTGCCGCATCGCCGGGTGGAAGGCCGCGGCGAAGCAGAAGGTGATGCCGGCCTCCTCGGCCACCTCGGCCACGCGGGCGGCCGGGAGGTCGAGCCGGACGCCGAGCGCCTCCAGCACGTCGGCGGTGCCGGCCTGCGACGACGCCGAGCGGTTGCCGTGCTTGACCACGCGCGCGCCGGCCCCGGCGGCCACGATCGCGGACATGGTCGAGATGTTGACCGAGAACGAGCGGTCGCCGCCCGTGCCGACGACGTCGAGCAGCCGCCCGGGGACCGAGATGGGCGTCATCACGGCGTACATCGCCTCGACGAGCCCGGTGAGCTCGTCGATCGACTCCCCCTTGGCCCGCAGCGCGACCACGAAGCCCGCGATCTGGGCGGGGGTCGCCTCGCCGCCGAGGATCTCGCCCATCGCCCAGGTGGACTGGGCAGGCGTCAGGTCCTCCCCGGCCACGAGGGCGCCGAGGACGTCGGGCCAGGTCATCGCCGGACCGCGCGCCTCAGGCGGGCACGCGGGCACGCAGCAGCGAGACCACGGCGTCGGCGAGCTGGATCGGGTCGATCGGGTGCGGTACGGCGGCGTCCGCACGCGACCAGGTCGCCAGCCAGGCGTCCTGGGGACGCCCGGTGAGCACGACGAGCGGCGGGCAGTCGAGGATCTCGTCCTTGAGCTGCTTGGCGATCCCCATGCCGCCCGCGGGGACGGCCTCGCCGTCGAGGATGGCCAGGGCCAGCCCGCCGGCGTCCATGTTCTGGATGACCACCGGCTCGGTCGCGACCTCGACGTACTCCAGCTCCGGCAGGTCCGGGTGGGGCCGGCGGCCCAGCGCCAGGATGACCTGCTCGCGGGTGTGCACATCGTCGCTGTAGACGAGCACCTTCAGAGTCGCTGGGGTTCTCACCCGCGCGATGCTACTCGGACGGCGCCCGGTCCGGGGCCGTGACCTCGGTCGCGGCGAGCCGCTCCTGTCGTTCGAGGCGGTCGAGGCGGCGGTCCTCGCGCTCCGCCTCCTTCATCGAGGAGCGCACCCACTGGGCGAAGAGGACGACGAAGAACACGACGCCGACGAGGTCCCCCGCGCCCCACAGGATGCCGCCGGCCAGCCGCTGGTCCTCGAAGGGGTCGGGCAGCCAGGCCCCGAGTGGGCCGTCGTGCAGCGCGGGGTACCAGTCGCCGCCCAGGAGCGTCTTCTGGCCCATGATCGTGACGCCGAGGAAGGCGTGGAACGGCAGCGTCATCACGGTCAGCAGCACCCGGAACGGGTGGGCCACCCGGCCGGGCAGCGGGTCGACCCCGACGATCGGCCAGAAGAACAGCGCGCCGACGACGACGAGGTGCACGTGCATCATCTCGTGGACGTACGTCGACCGGAGCGAGGCCTCGTACCAGCCGCTGAAGTAGAGCGCCCACGGCGAGATGACGTAGAGACCGAAGGTGAGCGGCGGGAACCCCAGCACCTTGGCGAGCCGCGAGTGCAGCACGGCGAGCAGCCAGCCGCGGGGCCGGCGGGGCAGGGTCCGCAGCGCGAGGGTGACCGGGGCGCCGAGGGCGAGCGAGAGCGGGACGACCATCGACAGCACCATGTGCTGGACCATGTGCGCGCTGAGCAGCACCGTGTCGTACGCCGCCAGGCCGGACGACGTCGCCAGGTAGAACGCGAGCATGCCGACGCCCCACGCGATCGACCGGCCGACCGGCCAGCTGTCGCCGCGCCGGCGCAGGGCGAGGACGCCGACCACGTAGAGGCCAGTGGCCCACACGGTGACCACGAGCGGCAGCGGCGCGATCCCCCACTGGGAGATCAGGGCGCCGGCGTCGAACGGCGGCAGGTCCTCGACCCCACCTGTCGCGGACGACAACACCAGCATCACGCGTACCTCCCTGGCCCGTTCAGGACCGGTTCGAGCGTAGGTCTTGCCCGGTCACCACCCAGAACGGGGGGTCGGGATGCCGACGGGAAGCGTTACCGCCATAATGGCGCCCGTGGCGATCTCAGCTTCGGCATCCCTTCCGGCCTCGCGCCTGCACGGCCAGCACGACCGACCCAGCATGGTCGCCGTCGGCACGATCATCTGGCTGTCCAGCGAGCTCATGTTCTTCGCGGCGCTCTTCGCCGCGTACTTCACGATCCGCTCCGTGTCGCCGGAGATGTGGGCGGACAACACCGAGCTGCTGAACGTCCCCTTCGCCTCGGTCAACACCACGATCCTGGTGCTGTCGTCCTTCACCTGCCAGCTGGGTGTGTTCGCCGCCGAGCGCGGGCAGGTCTCGCGCGCCGGCTCGCTGCTCCAGATCGGCAAGTGGGGCCTGCGCGAGTGGTTCATCCTGACCTACGTCATGGGCGCGATCTTCATCGGCGGCCAGGCGCTCGAGTACGCCGAGCTCATCCACCACGGCGTCACCATCCCCACGACGCCTACGGCACGATGTTCTACCTGACCACCGGCTTCCACGGCATCCACGTGACCGGCGGTCTCATCGCCTTCCTCTTCGTCCTCGGCCGGACGTACGTCGCGAAGCGCTTCACGCACGAGCAGGCGGTCAGCGCGATCGTCGTCTCGTACTACTGGCACTTCGTCGACGTCGTGTGGATCGGCCTGTTCGCGACGATCTACCTGATCAAGTGACGCGGCGGGCCCCGATGACGAAGAGCTGTTGGATCCTCCGGACTGACAAGGACTGAATGTGCGCCTTCTGAACCGCTCCGCCGGTCGACTCTCGCGGCACCGCCGCGGTCCGATCGCCGGACTCCTGGTGCTCGTCTGCGCCCTCCTGCTGACAGGAGGCGCCTACGCGGCGCTCGCGCCGGCCCAGGCCGACACCGACCAGGACAGTGCGGCGCTGGTCAAGGAGGGCCGTGAGCTCTTCCTGGTCGGCTGTGCGTTCTGCCACGGCCAGAACGGTGAGGGCGTCCTCACCCAGGGCGGCTCGCAGTACGGCCCGGCGCTGACCGACGTGGGCGCCGCGGCGGTCGACTTCCAGGTCGGCACCGGCCGGATGCCGATGGCCCAGCCGGGCTCGCAGGCCCCGCGCAAGGAGGTCGTCTACACCAAGGAGGAGACCGCCGCGCTGGCGGCGTACGTCGCCTCGCTCGGCACCGGTCCCGCCATCCCCGACAAGGAGCTCTACTCCACCGAGGGGATGAGCGAGAAGGAGATCGAGGAGCTCGTCGTCCGCGGCGGCCAGATCTTCCTCGCCAACTGCACCGCCTGCCACAACTTCGAGGGCTCCGGCGGAGCCATGCCCCGCGGCGGCTACGCCCCCAAGATCCGCGACGTCGAGCCCCGGCACATCTACGAGGCGATGCTCACCGGCCCGCAGTCGATGGACACCTTCTCCGACGGCAACATCCCGCCGGAGGACAAGAAGGCCGTCATCGCCTATCTCAACACGTTGAACGAGGCCCCGAGCTACAGCGGCTTCACGCTGGGCGGCCTCGGCCCGGTGAGCGAGGGCATCATCGCCTGGGTCGTGGGCATCGGCCTCCTGGTCGGCTTCGCCGTCTGGATCGCAGCGCACACCACCCGCTCGAGCAAGAAGAAGGACGAGGCGGCAGCGTGACCGACGTACACGACACCCACTCCGACCCGCACGGGGGCGAGCTCGCGGTCGCCGAGCCGATCCCGGACCCGGGCCTGCCCGACCACCAGTGGCGGCCGACGGACGTCGACCCCGCCAAGGAGAAGCGCGCGGAGCGCCAGGTCGCCGCGCTGTTCGGCCTCTCGGCCGTCTCGACGGTCGCCTTCCTGGTCGCCTACTTCACCCTCGACATCGGCGACAACTGGCACGTCATCGGCGGCTTCGGCGCCTCGACGATGGCGCTGGGCCTGTTCCTCGGCCTCGCGCTGCTCTTCATCGGCGTGGGCATCATCCACTGGGCCCGCAAGCTGATGGCCGACCACGAGATCGTCGAGCTGCGCCACCCGGCGAAGTCCTCCGACGAGGACCGCGAGGTCGCCGTCCAGGCGCTCAACGACGGCATCGCCGAGTCCGGCATCGGCCGCCGGCCGCTGATCCGCAACTCGCTGCTGGGCGCGGTCGGCCTGCTCGGCCTGCCCGCCGTCGTCCTGCTCCGCGACCTCGGCCCGCTGCCGGGACGGAAGCTGTACCACACGATCTGGGGCAGCGGCACGCCGAACGCTCCGATGCGGATCGTCCGCGACGGCATCTGGACGCCGATCCTCGCCTCGGACCTCGAGATCGGCGACCTGGTCAACTGCCAGCCCGACGCCCTGCACAACCCGGAGCGCTACGACATCGACCCGACCGAGGTCGAGGGCGTGAACCTCCAGATCCACAAGTCCAAGGCGTCGCTGATCCTGCTCCGGATGAACCCGGGCGACATCAAGCCGGGCAAGGACGCGAACGGCGACAGCAGGGCCAACTGGACGGTCAACGGCATCGTCGCCTACTCGAAGATCTGCACCCACGTCGGCTGCCCGATCTCGCTGAACGAGCGGACGACCCACCACCTGCTCTGCCCGTGCCACCAGTCCACCTTCGACCTCGCCGACTCCGGCAAGGTGGTGTTCGGTCCTGCCGGGCGCCCGCTGCCGCAGCTGCCGATCACGGTCGACGACGAGGGCTACCTGGTCGCGCAGAGCGACTTCGACGAACCGGTCGGCCCGAGCTTCTGGGAGCGTGACTACTATGAGCGTTGATGTGAGCAAGGTCGCCACGACCAACGGCACGACCCCCGCGACCACCAAGGGCGGCCAGGCCGCCGGCGCCATCGCCAACTGGGCCGACGAGCGGCTCGGCCTCGGCGCGGCGATGAAGAAGAACATCCGCAAGGTCTTTCCGGACCACTGGTCGTTCATGCTCGGCGAGATCGCGCTGTGGAGCTTCGTCGTCGTCCTGCTGACCGGTGTCTTCCTGACGCTCTGGTTCGACCCGAGCATGACCGAGATCCAGTACGACGGCTCCTACGACCCGCTGCGCGGCGTCCACATGTCCTCGGCCATGGCCTCCACGCTGGACATCTCCTTCGACGTCCGCGGCGGTCTGCTCATGCGGCAGATGCATCACTGGGGCGCGATGATCTTCATCGCCTCGATGATGATCCACATGCTCCGGGTCTACCTGACCGGCGCGTTCCGCAAGCCCCGCGAGCTGAACTGGGTCATCGGCTGCCTCCTGCTGCTGCTGGGCACGATCGAGGGCTTCACCGGCTACTCGCTCCCCGACGACCTGCTCTCGGGCACCGGCGTCCGGGCCGCGGACGGCTTCATGAAGGCCTCCCCGGTCATCGGCTCGTACATGTCGTTCTTCCTGTTCGGCGGCGAGTTCCCGGGCGACGCGATCATCCCCCGCTTCTACGCCATGCACATCCTGCTGATCCCGGCCCTGCTGCTCGCCCTGGTCGCCGCGCACATGCTGCTGCTCGTCTACCACAAGCACACGCAGTGGCCCGGGCCCGGCCGGACCGAGCAGAACGTCGTCGGCTACCCGATGCTCCCGGTCTACGCGGCCAAGGCGGGCGGCTTCTTCTTCATCGTGTTCGGCACGATCGCGATGATGGGCGGCCTGTTCTCGATCAACGCCGTGTGGAAGTACGGCCCGTACGACCCGTCCAAGGTGACCGCGGGCTCGCAGCCCGACTGGTACATGGGCTGGCCCGACGGCCTGCTCCGGATCATCCCGCCGTGGGAGACCCACATCTGGGGCATCACCCTGTCGTGGAACGTCATGATCCCGATCCTCGTGATGCCGCCGCTGATGCTGATGATCCTGATGGCGCTGCCGTTCATCGAGGCCTGGATCACCGGCGACAAGCGGGAGCACCACCTGCTCCAGCGCCCGCGCAATGCGCCGACGCGGACCGCGATCATGGTCGCGCTGATGACCTTCTACGGCCTCTCCTGGGCCGCGGGCGGCAACGACATCATCGCGATCAAGATGCACCTGAGCATCAACCAGATCACGTACTTCCTGCGAGCCGCGGTGTTCATCGGTCCGGTGATCGCGTTCCTCATCACCCGGCGCTGGTGCATCTCGCTGCAGCGTCACGACGAGGAGAAGCTGCTCCACGGCTACGAGTCCGGCGTCCTGGTCCGCTCCCCCGACGGCGCGTACGCCGAGAAGCACCTGCCGCTGCCCGAGGCGAAGGCCTACACGCTCACCGCGCGCGACGACGACCCCACGCCCGAGACGCCCGAGCAGATCGAGGCCTCCGGCGCCACGGGCCGCAGCCTGCGGCTGCGCAGGCTGCGCGCACGACTCGCCACCGTGTTCTTCGCGGACAACGTCCAGAAGCCCACGGCCGAGGAGCTGCACGACGCCCAGCACCACGCCGAGCACGAGCTCCACGAGCTGGAGTCGCAGATCGCCGCCGGGCCCAACCGGCACGGTCCGACCGAGCACTGAGCCGGCGCCACCACGACGGCCGTAGTCCCTCAGGACTACGGCCGTCGCGATTTCCGAGCGGTTCGGCCGATCCGCCTTCCCCATCGGCGCGCCTACCGTTCTCCCGTGACCACCCTCCTACGCCGCGAACGCGCCGTCTGGGCTCTGTGCTGGCTGCTCCTCGCCACGACCTACGGCCTGACGATCTCAACGAGCTGGCGGAGCGTCGATATCGCCTCGGCCGAGGTCGCATCCTGGCAGATCGCCCACACAGGCGCGCCCTGGCTGGACAACCCGGAGGGAGGACGGCGCACCGCCGACGGCACCGCAAGCGCCGGGGAGTGGTCGGAGCTCGGCCTCTTCTGGACCTACAACGAGCACAACGGGCGTGCCGTCGTCCGCCGGACCCCAGGCGTCATCGCGGCCGGGGTGCCGGCGTACTGGATCCAGGCGCGACTCGCCCCAGACTCTGCCTCGACGCCCTCGGCCGTACCCGGCGGGCTGACGGCCGCGCTCCTCGCCGCAACCACCGTGCTTCTCGTGCTGCTCTCGGTCCGCGACCTCGTCCCTCGCCGTGCGCTCGTCGCCGTCGGCCTGACACTTGCCCTCGCCACCCCGTACTGGTCACTGCTGGCCGACGCCCTCTGGACCCACGGGGTGACCACCCTCGGCATCGCCGGAATGGCGTGGGGCGCCCGCCGCGAGCGCTGGTGGCTGGTCGGTCTCTTCGGCGGGATCGGGCTGTGGGGGCGACTCCACGTGGCCCTCATCGTCGCGCTGCTGGGGCTCGGCGTCGCCCTGTGGCGGCGCCGGCCGGCGATCGCAGTCCAGGTCGGCATCCCCAGCGTCGCGCTGCTGACTCTGACGTTCGTCTGGGGGCACTGGATGTACGGCGCATGGGGGCTCAACGCGGCCACGGGAGGCTACGGAGGCGTCGATCGGCTGGGCGAGCGCAGCACTCTGGGCATCGCCAACGTGCTCGGCTACCTCGTCTCGCCCGGGCCGGGCTCTTCGTCTGGACGCCGGTGCTGCTCGTCTTGATTGCTCCCGTAGCCAGGGGATGGCGAGCGACTCCCGACTGGGCACGGGTCCTGGCGGGCGCCGGTGCGGCCTACCTCCTGGTCCAGGCTGCCTTGAACCAGTTCCACGGCGGCACCGGATTCTGGGGCAATCGGCTCGGCCTGGAGACCCTGACGTGTCTGGTGCCGCTGCTGGCCTGCTGTCTGCACGAGGTCCGGCCGGTCGAGCGGCTGCTCTCCGTGGTCGCCGTGTGCTGCCAGAGCGCCCTCGTCTTTCCCGGAGCCGTCTACGACATCGCATACAGTCGCGGCTTCGCCTGGCGGGAGAACGACCTCTACCTGGCCGCCAGGGATCAGCTCGCGCTCATCGCCGCCGCGGCCGGTGCGGGTGCGCTCCTCGCGCTGGTTCTCGCACGGATCCTCGGCCAACGGCCTGTCGGTACGGACAGCGCCCTGGAAGCCGCTGAGAGCGCTCAGCTGAGCGCGGAGCCCGCGACGTAGTCGGCCCACGAGATGTTCCAGTCGCCCCAGCCGTTGCCGGGCTCCATCGGGCGGTCGGTGCCGACGTACTCGACGACGTCGCCACGGCGGGTCATGTCGTAGAGCCACGCGGCGTCGTCGGTGCTCATGCCGGTACAGCCGTGGGAGACGTTGGCGCGGCCCTGGGAGCCGACCGACCAGGGGGCGGCGTGGATGAACTCGCCGGAGCTGGTCACGCGCATGGCCCACTTGACGTTGTCGATGTCGTAGGCCTCGGCGGAGCCGCGGGCGATGCCGACGGTCTCGGAGTTCATCCGCTTCTGGGTGTACTTCTCCATGATCACCTTGACGCCGGAGCGGGTGGTGAAGCCGGCCTTGCCGGTGGTGATCGGCAGCGTGCGGAGCAGCTTGCCGTTCTCGAGGACCCGCATCTGGTGGGTGCGCGCGTTGACCTTGTAGACGTGCTTGTCGCCGACCTCGAAGTCGACCTTGCGGTCCTCCTGGCCGTAGATGCCGCCGCCGGCGCTGACGCTGTTGACGGCGACGTCGACGCTGACCTTGGTGCCGGCCTTCCAGTACTTCTCGGGGCGCCAGTGCGCCTCCTTGCTGCTGACCCAGTACCACGAGCCGGCCTGGGCGGGCGTCGAGGTGACGGTCATGTGCCGCTCGAAGCTCGCCTTGTCCTCGACCGGGAGGTCGAAGGTGACGATGACGGGCATGCCCACGCCGACCGTCTCCCCCTCCAGCGGCGCGACCGACGGATAGGTCTGCTCGGCGAGGCTCAGCTCCCGGGTGGTGAAGGTGGACACGCTCTCGACCTGCTTGCCGTCGCTGTTCTGCGCGACCGCCCGCACCCGGTAGCGGACCCCGGGCTCGAGCAGGCCCGACGCGACCCAGCGGGTGCCGTCGGCGCGGAGCTCGCCCTCGATCCGGCCCGCCTTCGACTTGAGCACCACGGAGGTGAGCGTGCCCTCCTCGGCCCGCACCTTGACGACCTTGTCGACCGGTACGCCGGTCGCGTCGTCCTTCACGTTGGTGGTGACGACCGCCTCGGACGCCGCCGCGGCCGTGGTCTCGTCGGCGGACCCGCCGCCACCGCCCGGCACGAAGCCCGACCCGTCGCATCCGGACGCGACGAGCACGATCGCCGACAGGACGGCGGCGAGGCGCAGGGCGCGCTGACGACGGGTGAGCGGGGAAGGCACCGCACGAGAATACCTGCCCGACACACCGATTCCCGGCTGGAAACACGTCGGCGGTGTCACACCGTGAGCTCCGCGACCGCGTCCGGCCGCCAGCGAGCCGCTCACCGAGCGGACCTCAAGCGCCGAAGCGTCTGGCCGCCAGCGAGCCGCTCACCGAGCGGACCTCGACCGCGAGCGCGGCAGCGCGGCGCCCGCGCGAAGCGCGTCGAGCGGCGCCCGCGGTCCGAGCGCAGCGAGGGACCGTGCGGTGCTGCTCGACAGGCGACGCGCTCGCGCCAACCAACTCAGTGCGCGTAGACCCCGCGGTAGTACTCGAAGATCCAGCCGCTGAGCGCGAGCGCGCCGAGCACGATCCCGATGATGAACAGCCACCAAGCGAGCACGGCCAGCGCGAACACCATCAGGCTCAGGGTCGCAGCGCACCACAGCGGCCACCAGGAGTACGGCGGGAAGAAGCCGAGCTCGCCCGCGCCGTCGGCGATCTCGCCGTCCTTGAGGTCCTCCGGCCGGGCGTCCATCCGGTTGGCGTGGAAGCCGAGGTACAGGGTGATCATGGCGCACAGGAGGGTGGTCATGACCAGCGCGGAGGTGCCGGTCCAGTCGGCGCCGGAGTCACCGGCGTCGGTGATGAACCAGTACGCGGGGCTGACGAGCACCAGGAAGACGGTCGTCACGCCGAAGATCCATGCTTCGACCTTCATCAGGCGTCGACCTCCTTGGCGCCGGCGCCTGCGGCGACCGGCTCGTCGTACATCTCGATGGCGGCGATCTCCGGGTGGTGGAGGTCGAACGCGGGCGACTCCGAGCGGATCCGCGGGATCGAGTGGAAGTTGTGACGCGGCGGCGGGCAGCTCGTGGCCCACTCCAGCGACCGGCCCCAGCCCCACGGGTCGTCGGTGTTGACGAGCGGGCCCTTGCGGGAGACGTAGACGTTGTAGAAGAACGGCAGCATCGAGGAGGCGAGGATGAACGCGCCGATGGTCGACACCTGGTTGAGCGCGGTGAAGCCGTCCTTGGGCAGGTAGTCGGCGTAGCGGCGCGACATGCCCTCGACACCCAGCCAGTGCTGGACCAGGAAGGTGGTGTGGAAGCCGATGAACAGCAGCCAGAAGTGGATCTTGCCGAGCCGCTCGTCGAGCATCCGGCCGGTGAGCTTGGGCCACCAGAAGTAGAAGCCCGCGAACATCGCGAACACGACCGTGCCGAAGACCGTGTAGTGGAAGTGCGCCACCACGAAGTAGGAGTCCGACACGTGGAAGTCCAGCGGCGGGCTGGCCAGGATGATGCCGGTCAGGCCACCGAACAGGAAGGTGGTGAGGAAGCCGATGGACCAGAGCATGGGCGTGTCCATGCGCACGGATCCGCCCCACATCGTGCCGATCCAGTTGAAGAACTTCACGCCGGTCGGGACGGCGATGAGGAAGGTCATGCCGGAGAAGAACGGCAGATTGACCGCGCCGGTGACGAACATGTGGTGGCCCACACGGCGACCGAGAGGATCGCGATGCCGAGGGTCGCGCCGACCAGGCCGATGTAGCCGAAGATCGGCTTGCGGCTGAAGACCGGCAGGATCTCGGAGATGATCCCGAAGAACGGCAGCGCGATGATGTAGACCTCGGGATGGCCGAAGAACCAGAACAGGTGCTGCCAGAGGATGGCGCCGCCGTGGGAGCTGTCGAACACGTGGGCGCCGAGCTGTCGGTCGGCCTCGAGCGACAGCAGCGCGCCGGCGAGGATCGGGAACGCGATCAGCACGAGGATCGCGGTGATCAGCACGGTCCAGACGAAGATCGGCATCCGGAACATGGTCATGCCGGGGACGCGCATGCAGATGATCGTGGTGATGAAGTTGACCGCGCCGAGGATGGTGCCGAGACCGGCCATCCACAGACCCATGATCCACAGGTCGCCGCCGACGCCGGGGCTGTTGACCGAGTCGGAGAGCGGCGTGTAGGCGAACCAGCCGAAGGACGCGGCGCCCTGCGGGGTGAGGAAGCCGGCGCCGGCGATCAGGCCGCCGAACAGGTACAGCCAGTAGCTGAACATGTTCAGGCGCGGGAACGCGACGTCGGGCGCGCCGATCTGCAGCGGCATGATCGCGTTGCCGAAGCCGAAGAACAGCGGCGTCGCGAACAGCAGCAGCATGATCGTGCCGTGCATCGTGAAGAGCTGGTTGTAGAGCTCCTCGTTGACGACCTGGCTGCCGGGATAGGCGAGCTCCGACCGGATGAGGAGCGCCATGATGCCGCCGGCGATGAACCAGGCCATGGCGGTGCCGAAGTAGAGGTTGCCGATCAGCTTGTGATCGGTCGTCGTCATGATGCGGACGAGCTGCTTGCCGAGCGGCTTGCGCTGGCTCAGGTCCGCGGAACGCGCGAGAGTGGTCACTCGTGCTCTCCCTCGTCGTCGTTGATGAGCTCGGTGGAGTACTTGCCGCCCTTGATCGGCTCCTCCGAGACGTGCGCGGGATCCTCGGCGAGATCGGCGAGGAAGGCCTCGTACTCCGCCTCGGTGACGACCTTGACGTTGAACAGCATCCGCGAGTGATAGGCGCCGCACAGCTCGTAGCACTTGCCGGCGAACTCGCCGGTCGCCGTCGGGGTCACCTGGTAGGAGTTGTCGTTGCCCGGCACGACGTCCATGCGCATCGCGAAGGACGGGATGCCGAAGTTGTGGATGACGTCGGGGCTGTAGAGCTGGAACTCGATGGTCTTGTCGACCGGGATGACCAGGGTGGGGATGTCGTCACCGGTGCCGGAGACGAAGACGTTCGTGCCCTCCGGGGTGTCCACCGAGTCGGGGTAGTTGAACGTCCACTGCCACTTCTGGCCGACGACCTTGACGATCACGTCGGGGTTGTCGACGTGCTCGAGCGCGATGTTCTGGACCCGCACGGTCTGCGCGAAGAACGCGATGACCATGATGACCGGGAAGATCGTGTAGAAGATCTCGATCGGCAGGTTGTAGCGGGTCTGCACGGGACCTCGTCGTCGCTGCGACGGCGGAACCAGATCGGGACCCCGATGATCAGCGCCCAGGTGATCACACCGACCACCAGCGCGGCGATCCAGGCGCCCTGCCACAGCTGCAGGATGTGCTCGCCCTGCTCGGACTTGATCTCCGGCATGCCCACCCGCTCCCACTGGGAGTCGGTGCCGCATCCGGAGAGCACGAGCGCGAGTACGACGAATCCGGCGAGCGGGGTCGCGCGACGGAATCGTCGCTGCCTGCCACGCGTGCGCTCGGGGTGCCACCAGCCCACGAACGAGCCTTCCTCTCGAGGGTCAGAACTATTGCGAACACTAGCGGAGAGCGACCCCCACCGGGCACGGGGGCCTCCCCTAGAGTCGGGTCGTGAGCAGCATTTCCGAGGTCTACCTCGACACGGCCTCGTCGGCACCGCTGCACCCGGCCGCGCGGGAGACGCTCCTGGCCGCCCTGGACCGTGGGTACGGCGATCCGCGGCGCCTCCACGCCGCCGGGCGCGACGCCCGGCTGCTCCTCGACAACGCCCGCGCCGTGGTCGCCGAGTGCCTCGGCGCCCGCCCCGACGAGGTGGGCTTCACCGCCTCGGGCACCGAGGCCGTCCATCGCGGCCTGCTCGGCCTGACCGCGGCCACCGGACGGGACGGGATCGTGCACGGCGCGGTGGAGCACTCCTCGGTCCTCCATGCAGCCGCCTGGCGCCCCTCGACCGCCCATGCGAGCGTCCCGGTGGACGCCGCCGGGCGGGTCGACCTGGCCGCCCTCGCCGAGGCCGCCGGCCGGCCCGGCGTGGGCGCGGTCGCGCTGCAGGCCGCCAACCAGGAGGTCGGCACGCTGCAGCCGGTCGACGAGGCGGAGCTGCCCGCCGACGTACCCCTCCTGGTCGATGCGGCGGCCGCGGCCGGCCACGTGCCGCTGCCCCGCCGCTGGGCCGCGCTGACGGCGTCCGCCCACAAGTGGGGCGGGCCTGCGGGCGTCGGGGTCCTCGCGGTGCGCCGCGGCACCCGCTGGACCAACCCGTTCCCCGGCGACGACGGCCTCGACCAGCTCGGCGGGTTCCCGGACGTCCCGGGAGCGCTCGCCGCCGCGGCGGCACTCCAGGCGGTCCTGGCCGAGCGGGAGGAGGTCGCCGCGCGACGGTTCGCGCTGGTCGACCGGATCCGCGCCGCCGCCGGCGCCCTGCCGGACACCGAGGTGGTCGGCGACCCGGTCGCCCGGCTCCCCCACCTGGTCACCTTCTCCTGCCTGTACGTCGGCGGCGACGAGATCGTGGCCGCCCTCGCCCGCCGCGGCTTCGGCGTCGCCAGCGGCTCCGCCTGCACGGCCTCCACGCTCGAGCCCAGCCACGTGCTGGCCGCCATGGGCGCCCTCACCCACGGCAACGTCCGGGTCTCCCTCGGCCGCGACACCACCGTCGAGCAGGTCGAGGCGTTCTGCGCGGCCCTCGCCGAGGAGGTCCACCGGATCCGGGCGGAGGCCGGCCTGTGAGCTCGCCCGTGACCGAGATCGACTGCCGCGACCTCCCCTGCCCCCGGCCGATCATCGAGCTCGCCAAGGCGCTGCCCGGCGTCGCGGTCGGCGACCTGCTGGCCGTGGTCGCCCGGGACCCGGCCGCCCGCCACGACGTACCGGCGTGGTGCCGGATGCGCGGGCAGGAGTACGTCGGCGAGGAGGTCGCCGACGACGGCGCGCCGCGGTACGTCGTGCGGCGGGTCAGCTGACGCCGGCAGCGCGGCGGGAGGCGCGCGACGGCAGCTTGCTGCCCCTCGTCATCGCGCCGGAGACGCGCTCGGCGCAGACGAGTGCTGTGGATGAGCGGTTGCCGGCGCCTGGCGGCTGATCGATGCTCCTCGCACGGTTCGCGTGTCATCATGATGGGAGCAGGAATGTGTCGATGTCGGGAGTCACTATGTCGTCGTTGCCCGCGTGGGCGGACTGGCCGGCGTGGCCGACCAAGTTGGAGCGCCTGCCGATGTCGCTCGAGGAGTACCTGGCACTCCCTGAGGGGATGCACGCCGAGTACGTCGACGGCGAGGTCATCGTGAGCCCGCCGGCCGCCAGCGGCCACAACAAGGCCCAGCGCCGGATCGCCAACGTGATCGAGGAGTCGCTGGCGGACGAGCTCGATGTGCGGACCGAGGCGGGCTGGCAGCGCCAGCAGCGCTACCGGATCCCCGACGTGGCGGTCTTCCCCGAGAAGGACCCGGCCGTGGTCTACGACGACAGCACGCCGATCCTCGTCGTCGAGGTGCTCTCACCGTCGACCGCCAGCGAGGACACGGTCCGCAAGTCCGGGGAGTACCAGCAGGGGGAGGTCACGCAGTACTGGATCGTGGACCGGGACCGGCGCACGCTGTCGGTGTTCGTCAACAACGGCGAGGGCTGGGACCGACTGCTCGACCTCGACGAGAAGTCCCCGACCGGCACGGTGACGGTCGGCGAGTGGGGCGAGGTCGCGCTCGACCTCGACGCGCTGCTGCGCCCTTAGACGCCCAGGTGCTTGGCGACCTCGGCAGCGGCCTCGTCGCCGTACGAGTCCCGGATCCGGCCCACGAACTGCTCGTGGGTGAAGTCGTACTCCTGCGTGCCGACGGTCTCGACGACGTAGGCGGCGAGCACGCAGCCGACCTGGGCGGCGCGCTCGAGCGAGGTGCCCCAGGAGAGCGCCGCGAGGAAGCCGCCGCGGAAGGCGTCGCCCACGCCGGTCGGCTCGACGGCGGCGACGTCCTTGGCCGCCGGGATCTCGAAGGACGTGCCGTCGCTGGAGGTGACCCGGACGCCGTCCTTGCCGAGCGTGGTGACCTGCAGGCCGACGCGGGTGAGGATCTCCGCCTCGCTCCAGCCGGTCTTCTTCTCGATGACGTGCGACTCGTACTCGTTGGAGAACAGGATCGCGGCGCCGTCGATGAGGTCGCGGATCAGGTCGCCCTCGGCGAACGCGAGCTGCTGGGAGCAGTCGGCGATGAAGGCGTAGCCGCGCTGGCGGCACTCCTCGGTGTGCCGCTTCATCGCCTCGGGGTCGTCGGCGCCGATGAGGACGTACGCCGGTGCCCCGACCCGCTCGACGATCGGGAGCAGCTCGATCTGGCTGGCCTCGCTCATCGCACCGGGGTAGAAGGAGGCGAACTGGGCCATCGTGGTGTCGGTGGTGCACACGAAGCGGGCGGTGTGCCTGCTCTCGGAGATGTGCACGGAGTCGCAGTCGACCCCGTTGCGCTCGAGCCAGGAGCGGTAGTCGGCGAAGTCCTCGCCCGCCGCCCCGACGAGCACCGGCCGCAGCCCGAGGCGGGCCAGGCCGAAGCACATGTTGGGCGCCACCCCGCCGCGGCGGATCTCGAGGTCGTTGACCAGGAAGGAGACCGAGAGCTTGTCGAGCTGGTCGACGACCAGCGAGTCGGCGAACCGGCCGCCGAAGGTCATCAGGTGGTCGGTGGCGATCGAGCCGGCGATCAGGAGGGAGCCCGTGGGTGCAGTCACGACACGGAACCTTAACCGAGCCGTTGCCGCGGCGACCGCGATCCCACTGGGGATACCCGGAAGTAACGCTTAGCGTCGAGGACATGCCGCCGTACGAAGAGATCGCCGCCCCCGCCGACCTGCACGCCGACTGCCAGGCCGTCAGCCGCCGCCTGCAGGAGGCGGCGGTGAAGGCCACCCGCCCCGCGCCCAGTTTCCACTACGACGAGCGCCCGCGCGAGACCCCCAAGCGCGACATCGAGATCTCCGAGGCCGCCCAGCGCCTCGCCAACGCGCTCCACCTCCACCTGGACTGAGCGGCAGCGTCCCGCGTACACGGCGGGAACGACGAAGGCCCCAGCCGATCGGCTGGGGCCTTCGTCGTCGCCGTGCGGCGTGCGACTCAGTGGAACGAGTCGCCGCAGGCGCAGGAGCCCGTGGCGTTCGGGTTGTCGATCGTGAAGCCCTGCTTCTCGATCGTGTCGACGAAGTCGATGACCGCGCCGTTGAGGTAGGGGACGCTCATCCGGTCGACGACGACGGCCACGCCGTCGAAGTCGGTGACGACGTCGCCGTCGAGGGTGCGCTCGTCGAAGAAGAGCTGGTAGCGCAGACCCGAGCAGCCGCCGGGCTGCACCGAGATCCGCAGCGACAGGTCGTCGCGACCCTCCTGCTCGAGCAGGCTGCTGACCTTCGCGGCCGCCACCGGGCTCAGGTTGATCTGGTCCTCACGGCGCTCGAAGTCCACCGGTGCCGCGACGGTCGTGGTCGCGCCGGGGGCCTCGTGGCTGTGGCCGCCTCCGCAGCAGCTGTCGCTCATGCTCACTCCAGGTGTGTCAGGTCGGTGTTCGACTGCCTCAATGGTCGCACACTCGCGGTTATTCCCCCCAGACCAGGACCGGCTTGACCACGGTGCCGGCCTTCGCGTCGGCCACGGCGTCGGCGATCCGCTCGAACGGGTACGTCGTCACGAGGTGGTCGACGTCGAACCTCCCTGCCTCCCGCAGCGCGATCAGCTCGGGGATGGTGACCAGCGGGTCGGCCTCCCCCTCGATCGACGAGCGGACGATCTTGCCGGACTGGAGCAGGTCGATCGCGTCGATGGTGTACTCCGCCGCGCCCAGGCCGAGCGCGACGAGCAGGCCCCGCGGCCGCAGCGAGCGCTGGGCCTGCAGCACGACCGGCGCGAGCGCCGTCGTGTCGATCGCGTACGCCGCGCCGCCGCCCGTGAGCGCCTTGACCCGCTCCTCGACCGGCCCGGCGGTCTCGTCGGCGGTCTCGTCGGCGGGGTCGACGGCGTGGGCGCCGTACTCCTCGGCGAGGGCGCGCCGCGCGGCGACCGGGTCGACGGCCACGACCGTCTCCAGGCCCGCGCCGCGGGCGACGGCGATCGCGGCCAGGCCGACCGCGCCCGCGCCGAACACCACGATCGGCTCCTCCGGCGACGGGTCGAGGACGTTGAGCACGGTGCCGGCCCCGGTCTGGAAGCCGCAGGCGAAGGGCGCCAGCCGGGTCAGGTCGAGCGCCTTGTCGACGACGACGCAGTTGTCGGCGTACGCCAGGGCGTGGCGGGCGAGGCTGGACTGGCCGAAGAAGCTGCCGAAGACGGTCCCGTCGCCGTCCGCGCGCCTCATGGTGGTCGAGCCGTCGGCCCGCATGCCCAGGTAGTTGAGCAGCAGCGACTGCTCGCAGTAGCCGACGTCGCCGGCCTTGCACGGCTCGCAGGCCCGGCAGGAGCGGAAGCTCATCACCACGTGGTCGCCGACCTCGATGCCGGCGACGGCGGAGCCGACCCTCTCGACGACGCCGGTGCCCTCGTGGCCGACGACGGTCGGCAGCATCTCCTGCGGCAGCATCGTCGGCACGGTCAGGTCGGTGTGGCACAGCCCGGTGGCGACGACCCGGACCAGCACCTCGTCGTCGCGGGCTCCTCGAGGTCGACGTCGGCGCGGACGAAGTCGCCGCCCGGCTCCTCGACGAGATAGGCGGTGGTCCTCACGCGTCACGCTCCAGCCAGAAGTAGTAGAGGTCGTCGATGCCGAAGGTGCCGGCGAGCTTGCCGTTCATGATCCCCATCACGGTGTCGGCGTCGACCTTCTTGAAGTGGTCGAGGACGGGCAGCCTGTCGTAGACCATCGTGGCGGTGACCTCGCCACGGAAGCCGACCGGCCACAGCGACGCCTCGCCGCCGCCACCGGCCGCGAGGTTGGAGTAGAGCTGGCCGTCCTCGTCGCGGCAGACCAGCGGGACCGCCTCGAGCGGACTGTCGAACCGCTTCCCGTGCCAGCGCACCTCCTGCAGGATCGTGCCGGCGACGTGCCCGGTGGCGAAGTCGCCGCCACGCCAGGCGCCGAGCATCTCGTCGACCGCCACGGTCGCGAGATCGGCCCAGAGGGCGTCCAGGTCGCCGGGATCGGCGTGCGCGGCGGCCCGCAGGTCGTCGAAGCGCGTTCTGAGGTCGGTCACGCGAGCAATCTAGAACACGTTCCACTGTTCGGGCGAGGGATGCGCGGGATTCAGAGATTCCGCCAGTGTGCGTGCATCACGGCGCGCAGCAGGCGGCACCTGCTGGCGGAATCTCTCAGCCCGACCAGGTCCGCGCCACCCGTGCGGCGAGCTCGGCCAGCGCCCCCGCCGGGTCGCCGAAGGCGCGCTCCTCCCCCACCGCGTCGACGAGGGAGTACGCCGCGTCCATGCCGAGCGCGCGCATCTCGCGCGAGCCGACCAGGACCTGGCCCGCGAGCGCCACGCACGGCCGGAGGGCGGCCGCGGCGACCGCCGCCACGCCCGCCGGCACCTTGCCGGCCCGGCTGCTGAAGTCGAAGGCGCCCTCACCGGTGAGGACCAGGTCGGCGGCGCCCGCCTGCCGGGCGAGGTCCACCGCCTCGGCGACCAGCTCGATGCCCGAGACCCGGGTCCCCCGAGCAGCATCAGCGCGAAGCCCAGGCCGCCGGCGGCCCCCGCGCCCGGCTCCAGCGACACCCGGCGGTCGGTCGCCGCGGCGAACTGCTCCAGGAAGCCGTCGAGCAGGATCTGGGCCTCCTCGTCGAGGCCCTTCTGCGCGCCGAAGGTCCGGGTCGCCCCGAACAGGCCGGTGAGCGGGCTGTCGACGTCGGTCGCCGCGATGATCTCGACCCCGTCGATCAGTCCCCGGGCGATGCTGAGGTCGACCCGGGTGACCCCGTCGAGGAAGATCCCGCCGACGTCCAGCGAGACGTCCGCGTCGGCGCCCAGCGCGGCCAGCAGCCCCGCCCCGCCGTCGTTCGTCCCCGACCCGCCGAGCCCGACCACCACCCGGGTCGCGCCCGCGTTGACCGCCTCGAGCAGCAGCCGCCCGACGCCGACCGTCGTACCGAACTCGCCCATCGTGCCGCCGGTCAGGTGGACCCCGCAGACCTGGGCGCTCTCGACGTACACCGTGTCGCCGACCTTGAGGATCGTCGCCGGCACCTCGTGCCCCTGCGGCGCCTCCGCCACGACGGCCAGCAGGTCACCGCCGAGGCTCGCGTGCAGCACGTCGACGAAGCCGGGGCCCCCGTCGGACATGGGCGCGAGGACGACCTCGTCGTCGGGCGCGTACCGGCGCCAGCCGGCCGCGATCGCCTCGGCCGCCTCGACGGCCGTCAGGGTGCCCGCGAACTTGTCAGGGGCGACGAGGACGCGCATGGCGTCATCATGGCGGAAGCCGGACGGGCGTGGGGCCACCACCGAGGCCCGTGTCCGCCGGTGGCCAAACTAGGATGGAGCCATGACCACCGTGGACCTTCCGCTGCTGCCGCTGGGCCGGGGCACGGACCCGCTCTCCGAGCGGGGCGTCGAGTGCCCGGGCGACCTGCCGGCGCCCTCCGACCCGGACCTGGTGGCGCGCGCCCGCGCGGCCAAGGAGAAGCTCGGCGAGCGGCTCTTCGTGCTCGGGCACCACTACCAGCGCGACGAGGTCATCCAGTTCGCCGATGTCACCGGCGACTCCTTCAAGCTCGCCCGCGACGCGGCGGCGCGCCCGGACGCGGAGTACATCGTCTTCTGCGGCGTGCACTTCATGGCCGAGTCGGCCGACATCCTCACCGGGCCGCGGCAGCGGGTGATCCTGCCCGACCTCGCCGCCGGCTGCTCGATGGCCGACATGGCGCGGATCGCGCAGGTCGAGAGGGCCTGGGAGGCGCTCGCGGCGGCCGGGGTGCAGGACGCCGTCGTCCCGGTGACCTACATGAACTCCAGCGCCGCGATCAAGGCGTTCTGCGGCCGCAACGGCGGGGTCGTGTGCACCTCCTCAAACGCCGAGGTCGCGCTCGACTGGGCCTTCCAGCAGAAGGGCGCGGACACCAAGGTGCTGTTCCTGCCCGACCAGCACCTCGGCCGCAACACCGCCGTCCTGCAGCTCGGCATCGGGCTCGACGAGTGCGTCGTGTGGAACCCCCACAAGCCGAACGGCGGGCTGAGCGCCGAGGAGCTCGCCAACGCCCGGATGATCCTGTGGAAGGGCCACTGCTCGGTCCACGGCCGGTTCTCCGCCGACGTCATCGACGAGCTGCGGGCGAAGGTCCCCGACCTCAACGTGCTCGTCCACCCGGAGTGCCAGCACGAGGTGGTCCTCAAGGCCGACCTGGTCGGCTCCACGGAGTTCATCATCAAGACCATCGAGGCGGCGCCCGCCGGCTCGAGCTGGGCGATCGGCACCGAGCTCAACCTCGTGCAGCGCCTCGCCGACGCCCACCCGGACAAGAACATCATGTTCCTGGACCGGAACGTCTGCTACTGCTCGACGATGAACCGGATCGACCTGCCCCACTTCGTGTGGGCGCTGGAGAACCTCGTCGAGGGCGTGGTCGTCAACCAGATCGAGGTCGACCCGCAGACCGAGGCCGACGCGCTCACCGCGCTGCAGCGGATGCTCGACCTCCCGGGGAAGTCCCATCGTGACTGACACCGAGGTCGGCCGGTCCGGGCCGACGCAGCCGAAGTCCAGTCCGGCCAGGAAGGCCTGAGCGTGTTCAAGCGCACCAAGTCCCCCGTCGAGCAGCAGGGCGCCGCGCCCGCCAAGGAGGGCGGCAAGGGCCGCCCGACGCCCACCCGCAAGGAGGCCGAGGCCGCCGCGAAGGCCCGCGCCAAGGCGCCGCGCGACCGCAAGGAGGCCTCGCGCCGGCAGCGCGAGTTCCGGGCCGAGGAGAGCCGCAAGATCCGCCAGGGGATGAAGAGCGGCGACGAGCGCTACTTCCTGCCCCGCGACAAGGGCCGGGTACGCCGGTTCATCCGCGACTACGTCGACGCGCGCTTCTCGATCGTCGAGATGGTCATCCCGCTGATGATCGTCGGCCTGATCCTCGGCTACACCGGCAACTCCGCGCTGGTGCAGGCGAGCAGCCTGGTCCTGCTGGCCACGGTGCTGTTCGTGGTGACCGACATGGTGCTGCTGCGGTTCCGGCTGCGCCGCGAGCTGCGCCGCCGGTTCCCCGACGAGCCGCTCAAGGGCACCACCTACTACGCGCTGACCCGCTCGATGCAGATGAAGTTCATGCGCCTGCCCAAGGCCCGCGTGAAGATCGGCCAGCCGCTGCCGGAGGACTACGACAAGTAGCGCGGGCCACCGCTCCCCCGCGGGCGCCGCGCGCGAGCCGCAACGCCGCTCTCGTTGCTCCGGACGGGCCGAGCCGGCTGTAACACGTGGTTCGCGCCCCTACCAGCCGCAAGACATCGCCATCGGGCGTCTGTGCGGGGCTGGAACAGTCGCCACGGGGCTGCCAGGGCTGCGAACAACGTGTTACAGCAGCGCCCGCCCCGACCCAGGCGCGGCCGAGGGGGCTCAGCCGAGGATCTCCGAGCGGCGCGGGGACCGGGTCTTGGCCGGATCGGTGACGACGATGCCGTCGAGCACCCGGTCGATCGCGGCCAGCGTCTCGGCGTCCAGCCGCACGCCGGCGGCCGCGACGTTCTCGGTGACCTGCTCGGGCCGGCTGGCGCCGATGATCGCCGCGGAGACGTTGTCGTTCTGCAGCACCCATGCGACGGCGAGCTGGGCCATCGAGAGCCCCGCCGCCTCCGCGATCGGCTGCAGCTGCTGGACCCGCTCCAGCACGTCGTCCTTGAGCCAGCGGCCGACGTTGTCGGCGCCGCCCTTGGTGTCGGTGGCGCGCGAGCCCGCCGGGGGCGGCCGGCCCGGGAGGTACTTGCCGGTCAGCACGCCCTGGGCGATCGGCGACCAGACGATCTGGCCGATCCCGAGCTCCTTCGACGCCGGGACCACCTCGGCCTCGATGACCCGCCACAGCATGGAGTACTGCGGCTGGTTGGAGATCAGCGGCACCCGGAGCTCCTTCGCCAGCGCGGCGGCGGCGCGGATCTCCTCGGCGCGCCACTCCGAGACCCCGATGTAGAGCGCCTTCCCTGAGCGGACGACGTCCGCGAAGGCCAGCATGGTCTCCTCCAGCGGCGTCTCGTGGTCGTAGCGGTGGGCCTGGTAGAGGTCGACGTAGTCGGTGCCGAGCCGGCGCAGCGAGCCGTCGATCGACTCCATGATGTGCTTGCGGGACAGGCCGTGGTCGTTGTGCTTGCCCGGACCGGTCGGCCAGAAGACCTTGGTGAAGATCTCCAGGCCCTCGCGCCGCTCCCCCGCCAGCGCCTTCCCGAGCACCGTCTCAGCAGCGGTGTTGGCGTAGACGTCGGCGGTGTCGAAGGTCGTGATGCCCTCGTCGATGGCCTGCCGGACGCACGCCAGCGCGGCGTCCTCCTCGACCTGGGAGCCGTGCGTGAGCCAGTTGCCGTAGGCGATGGCCGAGATGCGGAGGCCACTCGCGCCGAGGTTGCGAATCTCCATGCCCCGACCCTAGTGGGCAGGTCCATGCCGGCGCCCTGCCAGACTGGCGGCCATGGTCGCTGCTGACGTCTCCGTACGGGTCGCCTGGCCGGCCGACGCCGCCGGGATCGCCGCGGTCCAGCTCCGCGCCTGGAGGGAGCGGTACGACGACGGGCTGGCCGCGCGGCTCGGGCTCGACGACGCCACCCTCGCCGAGGCCTGGCAGCAGTCCCTCGCGCGCCCGCCCGAGGCCCGGCACCGCGCCCTGGTGGCACTGGCGCACGACCGGGTGGTCGGCTTCGCCGTGACCGGCCCCAGCCCCGACCCGGACGCCGACCCGGCCGCCGACGGGGAGATGGCCGAGTTCACCGTCGACCCGGCCGAGCAGCGGGCCGGCCACGGCTCCCGCCTGCTCCAGGCCTGCGTCGACACCCTGGTCGCCGACGGCTTCGGCCGCGCGGTGTGCTGGGTCGAGGCCACCGACGACGTGCTGCGGGCGTTCCTGACCGACGCCGGCTGGGGTCCCGACGGCGCGAGCCGCGAGCTCGCCGACGAGGCCGGGAGCGGGTCCGTCAAGCAGGTCCGGCTGCACACCGCGCTCGCCTGACGGCCGATGAGCACCGAGCAGGAGGCCCGGCGGGGCGTCGTACGGGACAGCCTGGGGGTGGCGATCGCGACCGGGACCTACGGGCTCAGCTTCGGCGCGGTGGGCGTGGCCTCGGGGCTGGACGTCGCCCAGACCTGCGCCCTGTCGCTGGTGATGTTCACCGGGGCGTCGCAGTTCGCGATGGCGGGCGTGCTCGGCTCGGGCGGCACACCCCTCGCGGGCGCGCTGACCGCCCTCCTGCTCGGGACCCGCAACACGCTCTACGGCCTGCGGATGGCGCCGCTGCTCGGCTACCGCGGCTGGCGGCGAATCGCCGCCGCCCAGGTGCTCATCGACGAGTCCACCGCGATGAGCGTGACCCGCCCGAGCCGGGAGCTGGCGCGGACCGGGTTCCTCACGACCGGGCTGACCATCTTCGTGCTCTGGAACCTCACGACGCTCGCCGGCGCGGTCGCCGGCGAGCAGCTCGGCGACCCGCGCGACCTCGGCCTGGACGCCGCCGTCGGCGCGGCCTTCCTGGCGCTGCTCTGGCCGCGGCTGAGCACGCCGGTGCTGCGGGCGACCGCGGTGCTGGCGGCGCTGGTCGCCGCGGGTGCGGTGACGGTGACGCCGGCCGGCGTGCCGGTGCTCGTCGCGGCGGGTGTCGCCGTCCTGGTGGGAGCGCTGACCCGATGATCTGGTGGGCGGTGCTCGGCGCCGGGGTCGGCTGCTACCTGCTCAAGCTCGCCGGGCTCTCCGTGCCCGCGAAGGTGCTGGGCAACCCGCTGGTGGCCCGGATCGCCGACCTCATCCCGGTGGCGCTGCTCGCCGCGCTCGTCACCGTGCAGGTGCTGGCCGCGCCCGAGGGCCGTGCGCTGGTGCTCGACGCCCGGCTGCTCGCGCTGGGCGTGGCCGTCCTGCTGCTCCTCGCCCGCGCGCCCTTCCTCGTCGTGGTCTTCGGCTCGGCCGCCGCGGCGGCGCTGGTCCGCCTGCTCTAGTCGAGGTCCAGGAAGTGCTCGAGGCCGACCGTGAGGCCGGGGAACGAGCCGATCCTGCGGACACCGGTGAGGACGCCGGGCGTGAAGGACACCCGGTCGAGGGAGTCGTGGCGGATGGTGAGCGTCTCCCCCAGGCCGCCGAGGACGACCTCCTGGTGGGCGACCAGGCCGCGGATCCGCAGGCCGTGGACCCGGATCCCGTCGACGTCGGCGCCGCGGGCGCCCTCCAGGCCGGTGCTCGTCGCGTCCGGGATCGGCGGGCTGCCGGCCTCGCGGCGGGCGGCCGCGATCAGCTCGGCGGTACGACGCGCGGTCCCGCTCGGCGCGTCGGCCTTGGTCGGGTGGTGCAGCTCGACGACCTCGACCGACTCGAAGAAGGGCGCGGCGACGGCCGAGAACCTCATCATCAGGATCGCGCCGATGGAGAAGTTGGGGGCGATGAGCACGCCGGTGCCCGGGCTGTCGGCGAGCCAGCCGCGGAGGATGTCGAGGCGGGCGTCGTCGAAGCCCGTCGTACCGACGACGGCGTGGATGCCGTTCTCGACGCAGTAGCGCAGGTTGTCCATCACCACGTCGGGGTGGGTGAAGTCGACGACCACGCGGGTGCCGCTCTCGGCGAGGGCGGCGATCGGGTCGCCCTGGTCGACCCCGACGGTGAAGTCGAGGTCGTCGGCGCCCTCGACCGCGCTGACGACCTCGGCGCCCACCTTCCCCCGGGACCCGAGGACGCCCACCCGGAGTCGCTCGCCTGCTGCCTGATCCGCGACACGTGAACTCACGGCACCAAGGTAGTGCGTCGGCCCGGCCCCCGTTCTGGCAGGCTGACCCCATGGTGAACAAGATCCCGGCCCGGATCCGGTGGGCGGTGGACTTCATGGACGTCCAGCCCAACGACCACGTGCTGGAGATCGGCTGCGGCAACGGCGCGGCGGCGGACCTCATCTGCCGCCGGCTCGAGGGCAAGGGCAAGATGTTCGCGATCGACCGCTCCGAGGCGGGTGTCGACCGCACCAAGCAGCGCTGCGCCGAGCACATCGAGGCCGGCCGGCTCACCGTGCGCCAGATCGACCTGGCCACCCTCCGGGTGCCCGTCAAGCGCCTCACCAAGGTCTTCGCCTTCGACGTCAACCTGTTCTGGGTGCGCGACGCCCACGAGGAGATCGCGCTCCTCCACGAGCGGCTGATGCCCGGCGGCTCGGTCAACCTGTTCTTCGACACCTCGCGCCCCGAGCAGGTGCCGGACATCCTCGCCAAGGCGTCCGCGCAGCTGCGCGACGGCGGCTTCCGGGTCTACATCGTCGACTCCAAGATGCCCCCCGTGATCGGCATCATCGGGCGCCGCTGAGCCCGCTCCGCGGGCCCGCGGCGCGGTGCCCGATTGGCCCTGACGACGTCACCTGTTGTTAATCTGCCGGGGCAGCATGCCCGCCTCCCAGGCTGGCCTGACTCTCGGAACTCGCGATCCTGACGCGACCGCTCGGTGACGCACCGCGCCGTCGCGTCGGGGCCGCGCCTCCGGGAACCGCCGGGAACGGACATGCGTCCTGACCCGCGAGACCCTGGAGAGACGTGACCGACACCACCAGCAGGACCGAGCATCCGCGCGCCACCGGGCTGGCCGAGGCGCTGACGACGCCGGCCGCGGACGTCGTACCCCATCCGGCGCTGGACCAGGCGGTCGAGGTGGACGAGCCCACCCGCCGCGGCCTGGACCCGATCGTGTTCGGCATCGCCGGCGCGGTGAGCATCGCCTTCGTCGTCTGGGGGCTGGTGAGCACGTCCTCGCTCAGCACCGCCTCGGGCCACGCCCTGGACTGGGTCATGCAGAACACCGGCTGGCTGTTCGTGCTGACCTCCAGCGGCTTCGTGGTGTTCGTGATCTGGCTGGCGGTGAGCAAGTACGGCACGATCCCGCTGGGCCGCGACGACGAGGAGCCGGAGTTCCGGACGACGTCGTGGATCGCGATGATGTTCAGCGCCGGCATGGGCATCGGCCTGATGTTCTACGGCGTCAGCGAGCCGCTCTCACACTTCGTCACCCCGCCGCCGGGCACGGACGGCGGCGACACCGCCGCGCAGACCGCGATGGCGACGACGATGTTCCACTGGACGCTGCACCCGTGGGCGATCTACGCCGTCGTCGGCCTCGCGATCGCGTACGGCGTCTACCGCAAGGGCCGGGTCCAGCTCATCTCCGCGGCGTTCGCGCCGCTGCTCGGCAAGCGGGCCTCCGGCGGCGCCGGCCGGGTGATCGACATGTTCGCGATCTTCGCGACGCTGTTCGGCTCGGCCACCTCCCTCGGCCTGGGCGCGCTGCAGATCAGCAGCGGGCTCGAGATCGTCGGCGACATCGGCCCGCTCGGCAACGGCGCCCTCGTCGTGATCATCACCGTGCTGACCGTCGCCTTCGTGCTCTCGGCGGTCTCCGGCGTGGCCAAGGGCATCCAGTGGCTGTCCAATATCAACATGGTGCTGGCCCTCGTGCTCGCGCTGTTCCTGTTCGTCGTCGGGCCGACCGTGTTCATCCTCAACCTGGTCCCCACCTCGCTCGGCAGCTACGCGCAGGACCTGGCCATGATGGCCGCCCGCACCGGCGCCGAGGGCGCCGACACCGAGGCCTGGCTGAGCGGCTGGACCGTCTTCTACTGGGCCTGGTGGCTCTCGTGGACGCCCTTCGTCGGCATGTTCATCGCGCGCATCTCGCGCGGGCGCACCATCCGCCAGTTCGTCACCGGCGTACTGCTCGTGCCGAGCGTCGTGAGCGTGCTGTGGTTCTGCATCCTCGGCGGCACCGCCATCGACCTGCAGGAGAGCGGCACCGACATCGCCGGCGCCGGCGGGCTGGAGGCGCAGCTCTTCGGCACCCTCGACGCCCTCCCCCTCGCGACGCTCGCCAGCATCCTGGTGATGGTCCTGGTCGCGATCTTCTTCGTCTCCGGCGCCGACGCCGCCTCGATCGTGATGGGCAGCCTGTCCGAGCGCGGCACCACCGAGCCGCGCCGTCCCGTGGTGATCTTCTGGGGCGTCGCGACCGGCGCCGTGGCGGCGGTGATGCTGCTGGCCGGCGGCACCGACGCCCTCGAGGGCCTCCAGACGATCACCATCGTCGCGGCGCTGCCGTTCGTGCTGATCATGGTCGGCCTCGCGGCCTCCCTCGTCCGCGAGCTGCGCAACGACCCGATGGTCGTGCGCCGCCGGTACGGCGAGGAGGCGGTCGAGCAGGCCGTCATCACCGGCGTGACCGAGCACGGCGACGACTTCGCGCTCGCGATCGAGCCGGTGGACCCGGAGCCCGAGGACGCTTTCCCGCGCTGACGTTACGTCGCTAGGCCGGCCCGACGAGGGCGAGCAGCTCGGGCCGGCCGAAGACCGCGGCAGCGACGTCGCGGACGTCGTCGAGCGTGACCGCCTCGATCCGCGCGATCACCTCGTCGATGCCGAGCACCTCGCCGTTGACGAGCTCGTTCTTGCCCAGGCGCATCATCCGCGAGCCGGAGTCCTCCAGGCCCAGGATCATCCCGCCGACCAGCTGTCCCTTGCCGCGGGCGAGCTCGTCGGCCGTGATCCCCTCGTCGGCGATCAGGTCGAGCTGCTCGCGGACGACGTGCAGCACCTCGTCGGCGCGGTCGGGCAGGCAGCCCACCGCCACGCCGACGAGGCCGGAGTCGGCGTAGTGGCTGGCGAAGGAGTAGACGGAGTAGGCCAGCCCGCGCTGCTCGCGGACCTCCTGGAAGAGCCGGCTCGACGTCCCGCCGCCCAGGGCGGTGTTGAGCACCCCGAGGGCGTAGCGCCGGTCGTCGTCACGGGTCAGGCCCTCGCGGCCGACGACCAGGTTGACCTGCTCGAAGGGCCGGTCCACCTGCCCGGCGGCCGCGGCCACCCTCGGGCGGCGCCGGGCGGTCGTCGTACGGGAGGGCGTGGGGGCGGCGGTGCCCTCGAGCCAGCCGTGGCGGCCGAACGCCCTCTTCACCGCTCGTACGACGGCCGCGTGGTCGAGCGCGCCGGCGACCGAGACCACGGTGTTGGCCGGCGCGTAGTGCCGCCGGTAGAAGCGCTTGATCTGCGCCGGGGTCATCGCCTCGATCGAGCCGGTGGTGCCGGCGATCGGGCGCCCGAGCGCGGAGTCCTCGCCCCAGGTGAGCGCCGCGAGCAGGTTCTGCACGACGTCGTCGGGGTCGTCGTCGTGCATGGCGATCTCGTCGAGGATCACGTCCCGCTCGGCGTCGACGTCGTGGGTGGCGATGACGGAGCCGGTGATCATGTCGCCGAGGACGTCGACGGCCAGGGGCAGGTCGCCGGAGAGCACCCGGGCGTGGAAGCAGGTGTACTCCTTCGCGGTGAACGCGTTGAACTCCCCGCCCACGGCGTCGAGCTCGATGGAGATGTCGAGCGCGGAGCGCTCGGTGGTGCCCTTGAAGAGCAGGTGCTCGAGGAAGTGCGAGGCGCCGTGCGTGCTGGCCCGCTCGTCGCGGGAGCCGACCCCGACCCAGACACCGATCGACGCGGACCGGGCGCCGGCCATCTGCTCGGTGACGATCCGCAGCCCGGACGGCAGCCGGGTACGCCGTACCAGCGAGGTCACCTGGCCGGAGGGGTCGCGGACGGTCTCGAGCGTGCGGGTCGAGGCACCGGCACGGGAGACGGCCGACGGCCGGCCAGCGGAGCGCTGACCGGCCGTCGTGGAGCGGGCCGTGCTCACTCGGAGTCCGACTCCTCGCCCTCGGCGGCCTCGCCGCCCTCAGCGCCCTCGGCCTCCTCGACCACGGGGATGAGCGAGAGCTTGCCGCGGTCGTCGATCTCGGCGATCTCGACCTGCAGCTTCTGCCCGACCGAGACGACGTCCTCGACGTTCTCGACGCGCTTGCCGCCGGCGAGAGAGCGCAGCTTGCTGATGTGCAGCAGGCCGTCCTTGCCGGGCAGCAGCGCGATGAACGCGCCGAAGTTGGTCGTCTTCACGACGGTGCCGAGGTAGCGCTCGCCGACCTCCGGCATCGTCGGGTTGGCGATCGCGTTGATCGCCGCACGGGCGGCCTCGGCGGCCTCACCGTTGGTCGCGCCGATGTAGACGGTGCCGTCGTCCTCGATGGAGATCGAGGCGCCGGTGTCGTCCTGCAGCTGGTTGATGACCTTGCCCTTGGGCCCGATGACCTCGCCGATCTTGTCGACGGGCACCTTGACGGTGATGATCCGGGGCGCGTGGATCGACATCTCCTCGGGAGCGTCGATGGCCTCGCCCATGACCTCGAGGATCGTCAGGCGGGCGTCGCGGGCCTGGGTGAGGGCCTGCGCGAGGACCTCGGCCGGGATGCCGTCGAGCTTGGTGTCGAGCTGGAGCGCGGTGACGAACTCCTTGGTGCCGGCGACCTTGAAGTCCATGTCGCCGAACGCGTCCTCCGCGCCGAGGATGTCGGTGAGCGCGACGTACTCCGTCTTGCCGTCGATCTCGCCGGACACCAGGCCCATGGCGATGCCCGCGACCGGCGCCTTCAGCGGCACGCCGGCCTGCAGCAGCGACAGGGTCGAGGCGCAGACCGAGCCCATCGAGGTGGAGCCGTTGGAGCCCATCGCCTCGGAGAGCTGGCGGATGGCGTACGGGAACTCCTCACGGTCGGGGAGCACCGGCAGCAGCGCCCGGCGGGCGAGCGCGCCGTGGCCGACCTCGCGGCGCTTCGGCGAGCCGACGCGGCCGGTCTCGCCGGTCGAGAACGGCGGGAAGATGTACTTGTGCATGTAGCGCCGGTGGGTCTCCGGCGACAGCGTGTCGATCTGCTGCTCCATCTTGAGCATGTCGAGGGTGGTGACGCCCAGGATCTGGGTCTCGCCGCGCTCGAACAGCGCCGAGCCGTGCACCCGCGGGACCACGTCGACCTCGGCGTGCAGCGGCCGGATGTCGGCCAGGCCGCGACCGTCGATGCGGACCTTGTCGCGCAGGATGCGCTCGCGCACGACCTGCTTGTTGACCGAGCGGAAGGCCGCTCCGATCTCCTTCTCGCGACCCTCGAACTGGCCGGTGAGCTTCTCCAGCAGGCCGGCCTTGAGCTCGTCGGTGCGCGCCTCGCGCTCCTGCTTGTCGCCGATGGTCATCGCGCCGGTCAGGTCGTCCTTGACCGCGGCCTCGACGGCGGCGTAGACGTCGTCCTCGTAGTCGAGGAAGACCGGGAACTCCTGGACCGGCTTGGCGGCCACGTTGGCCAGCTCGACCTGGGCCTCGACCAGCTGCTTGATGAACGGCTTGGCGGCCTCGAGACCACCGGCCACGACCTCCTCGGTCGGCGCCTGGGCACCGCCGCGGACCAGCTCGATGGTCTCCTCGGTGGCCTCGGCCTCGACCATCATGATCGCGACGTCGCCGGTCTCGGTGACCCGGCCGGCGACGACCATGTCGAAGACGGCCTTCTCCAGCTGGCTGTGGGTCGGGAAGGCGACCCACTGGCCGTCGATGAGGGCGACGCGGGTGGCGCCGACCGGTCCGCTGAACGGCAGGCCGGAGAGCTGGGTGGACAGCGACGCGGCGTTGATCGCGAGCACGTCGTACGGCGTGTCGGGGTTGAGCGCCATCACGGTGATGACGACCTGCACCTCGTTGCGCAGGCCCTTCTTGAAGGTCGGGCGCAGCGGCCGGTCGATCAGGCGGCAGGTGAGGATCGCGTCCTCGCCCGGGCGGCCCTCGGAGCGGAAGAACGAGCCGGGGATCCGGCCCGCGGCGTACATCCGCTCCTCGACGTCGATCGTGAGCGGGAAGAAGTCGAAGTGGTCCTTGGGGTGCTTGCCGGCGGTGGTGGCCGAGAGCAGCATGGTGTCGTCGTCGAGGTAGGCGGTCACCGATCCGGCGGCCTGCCGGGCCAGGAGGCCCGTCTCGAACTTGATCTTGCGGGTGCCGAACTTGCCGTTGTCGAGAACGGTCTCGACCTCGGAGATGACGGGTTCAGTCAACTGTCTTCTCTTATTCGTACGTGCGGGGCACGCTGCCCCGCGGGAATGGACTTGGTTGTCACCGGTCAGCGTAACGACCAACGCGGCGAAATGCAGAACGGGCGACCCCGGAGGGTCGCCCGTTCACGACACTATCCCGTCGCTCGGCGCGTGCGGCCGCAACGCCGGGGACGCTCCGCCGAGCGGCGAGATCAGCGACGAAGGCCCAAGCGCTCGACGATGGAGCGGTAGCGCTCGATCTCGGTCTTCTTCAGGTAGTTGAGAAGACGGCGGCGCTGGCCGACGAGCAGGAGCAGGCCACGACGGCTGTGGTGGTCGTGCTTGTGCTGCTTGAGGTGCTCGGTCAGGTGGCTGATGCGGTGGCTGAGCAACGCGATCTGCACCTCGGGCGAACCGGTGTCGCCCTCGGTCGTGGCGTACTCGGCGATGATCTTCTTCTTGGTCTCAGCGTCGGTACCGACTGCCATGGGACTCCCTGTTCACTCGTTGCGCGGCGCCCCAGCCTGAAATCCTGGAGCTCTCTTGGTCCGCGGCCGTTCTGACGGCAACCGCACAAGGCTAACAGCGGGGATCACTCCGGACCGAATCGCTGTGCGACGATGCGCTCCGTGGACCTGACCGTCGCTCCCGGACCCGGCCTGCCGGAGGGCCTGGTCATCCCGGACGGCGAGCTGGTCGAGCGGTTCTCCCGCTCCCCCGGGCCCGGCGGGCAGTCGGTCAACACCACCGACAGCCGGGTCGAGCTGGTCTGGGATCCCGCCGCCTCGACGGCGCTGACCGACGCGCAGCGCACGCGCCTGCTCGGCCGGGCCGGCGGGCCGATCACGGTCGTGGCCCACGAGCACCGCTCCCAGCACCGCAACCGGGTCGCCGCGCGGGAGCGACTGGCCGCCCGGGTGCGCGAGCTGCTCGCTCCGCCGCCACCACAGCGCCGGGCGACGAAGCCGACCCGAGGCTCGAAGGAGCGCCGGCTCGACGCCAAGCGCCGACGCGGCCGCGCCAAGGAGCTGCGCGGCCGCGTCGACGACCGGTAGGCGACCACGCGGATGTGGCCGAGAGCGACCGGAGGCACAATCGATCGATGAGCATCGCTGAGGTCGCAGCAACCGGTGGGCAGGGATGGCGCCAGGTCGGCGATCTGTCCCTCGCCTTCGCTCTGACGTCGATCATCGGGCTGGAGCGGCAGTTCCGGGGCAAGAGCGCCGGCCTGCGCACCCAGAGCATCGTGGGCACCGCATCGGCTCTCATCCTGCTGGTCGGCAAGTACGGCTTCGACGACGTCCTCGGCCGGGAGTCGGTCGTCCTGGACCCGTCCCGCGTGGCCGCCCAGATCGTGTCCGGGATCGGATTCCTGGGAGCCGGGCTGATCATCACGCGCCGGGGCGCCATCCGCGGCCTGACCACCGCCGCATCGGTCTGGGAGGCCGCCGCCATCGGGATGGCCGCCGGTGCGGGCCTTCCGATCCTGGCGCTGGTCGTCACCGGACTCCACTTCGTGATCGTGCTGGCCTACACGCCACTCGGCCGCTTCGTCGCCAGCCGTGGGCACGCCGAACGCAGCTACACCGTGACCTACCTGGACAATCGCGGGGTCCTGCGAGAGCTGCTGGCCGCCTGCACCGCCCACGCCTGGAGGGTGCAGTCCATGTCGATCGCCGGCTACAGCGAGCCCGGCGAGCCCGGACGGGACACGGCGCAGGCCACCGGGACGAGGATGGTGACGGTCACCCTCACCATCCTCGGTCCCGGCGCGACCGACGCGGCAGCGGTGCTCGGCGAGCTCGACGGCGTGGTCCAGATCGACGCCGGCGACACCGAGGACGACTGACGGCGCTCAGACGCCGACCCCCTCGAGCACCACCAGGACGTCCTCCGCCGTGCGCGCCGCCCGCAGCCGGGCCACCGCCTCGGCGTCGACGAAGGTCTCCGCGATCCGGGAGAGCAGGGCCAGGTGGTCGTCGCCCGCGCCGGCGATGCCGATCACGAACTCGGTCGGCTTGCCGTTCCAGTCGATCGGCTCGTCGTACCGGACGAAGGAGAGGGCGCTGGACCGGATCAGGCCCTTGGCCTCGTTGGTGCCGTGCGGGATCGCCAGGCCGTTGCCCATGTGCGTGGAGACCGAGGTCTCGCGCTCGTGCATGGCCTCGACGTAGCCGGGGTCGACCGCGCCGGTGGCGACCAGCAGCCGCCCGGCCTCGTCGATCGCGGCCTCCCGCCCGGTCGCGGTCCCGCCGAGCACGATCGACGCCGGCGACAGCACCCCACCTGTCGCCGCCGGCGCCGACGGTGCCGCCGTTGCCGCCCTTGCCGCCGGACCACCGGCCGCCTCCGTGGAGCCCGGCCCACCGGACGACTCGCGGAGCAGCTCGACGATCTCGTCGTAGCGCGGGCTGCCCATGAAGTTGTCCACCGACACGTGCACCGCCGACGGGGTACGACGCCGCGCCCGCTCGGTGAGGTCCTGGTGGGACACGACGAGGTCGTAGACGTCGTCGAGGCCCGAGATCGCCTTGTTGACGACCGTGACGTCCGGGAAGCCGGCGGCCTGGATCTTGCGGCGCAGCACCGACGCGCCCATGGCGGAGGAGCCCATGCCGGCGTCGCAGGCGAAGACGATCGACGAGATCCCGCTGGTCCGGCCGCCCCCGAGCACGGAGGAGGCCAGGGACCTCTTGCCCTTCATCGACTCCATGGACGCCGTCGCGTCGGAGAGGTCGCCCTCGTCGGCGGACCGCTCGGTCTTGAGCAGGAAGGCGGCGACGAGGAAGGTGACCCCCGCGGCGAAGACCACCGAGCAGGTGACCCCGAGCAGGCTGTCGGCCGGCGCCTGCAGCCAGACGGCGATGATCGAGCCGGGCGCGGCCGGCGCCCGCAGCCCGGAGTCGAAGACCAGGTTGGTCGCGACGCCCGTCATGCCTCCGGCCATGAGGGCGAGGATGAGACGCGGCTTCATCAGCACGTACGGGAAGTAGATCTCGTGGATGCCGCCGAGGAAGTGGATGACGGCGGCGCCGGAGGCCGACGCCTTCGCCATGCCCTTGCCGAAGAACATGAAGGCCAGCAGCAGACCCAGGCCGGGTCCGGGGTTGGCCTCGATGAGGAACAGGATGGACTTGCCGTCCTCGACCGCCTGCGAGGTGCCGAGCGGGGTGAAGACGCCGTGGTTGATCGCGTTGTTGAGGAAGAGGACCTTGGCGGGCTCGACGAAGATCGAGGTGAGCGGCAGCAGGTCGTGCTCGACGAGGAAGTCGACGACGCTCTCCGCCCCGTTGGAGAAGCCCTTGACGAACGGACCGGCGACGGCGAAGCCGAAGATCGCCAGGATCATGCCCCAGATGCCGGCGGAGAAGTTGTTGACCAGCATCTCGAAGCCGGGCCGGATCCGGTGGCTCCACAGCGCGTCGAGGCGGCGCATCGTGTACCCGCCCAGCGGGCCCATGATCATCGCGCCGAGGAACATCGGCACGTCGGCACCGGTGACCGCGCCCATGGTGGCGATCGCGCCGACGACGCCGCCGCGCGCGTTGTCGCCGCCGTACGCCATCCGGCCGCCCGTGTAGCCGATGAGGATGGGCAGCAGATACGTGATCATCGGCCCGACGATGCCGCCGCCGTCGGCGTCCCAGCCGCCGAGGCTCGACACGAAGCCGTAGTCGTACTGACCCGGCTCGAGACCCGGCGCGTAGCCGAAGATCTTGTCGCCCACGAGGGTGATCCACCCGGTCTGGATGAAGAGCGCGGTGATCAGGCCCCAGGCGATGAACGCACCGATGTTGGGCAGCACCATGTTGGACAGGAAGGTGCCGAACTGCTGCACCCGAACGCGGGCGCCCCCGCGGGGGCCGTGGCCGTCGAAGCCATCTGGGTTCCTCTCGTCGAGTGACGTGCATCACGTCTCCTGAGGTCCAGTTTGCACATAATCGGGCACGTTGCCAAGCATTCGGGCACAAATTCACGTCCGAGAATGTGGTCTTTTGCTCCAGGGCGGACTAGCGTCGCCGTGACCGCCCCTGCGAAAGGACACCGTCGTCATGCTGGCACTGCGCTTCTACGCCCCCGAGGACCTCCGTCTCGAGGAGGTGCCCGAGCCGGTGTGCGGCCCGGACGAGGTCAAGCTGCGCGTGCGCAACTGCTCGACCTGCGGCACCGACGTGAAGATCCTCCACAACGGCCACCAGAACCTCACCCCGCCGCGCACCATCGGGCACGAGATCGCCGGCGAGGTCGTGGAGGTCGGCGACGGCGTGAACGCGACGTACGGCTCCGACTGGAAGGTCGGCGACCGCGCCCAGGTCATCGCGGCCGTCCCGTGCGGCGAGTGCCACGAGTGCCGCAAGGGCTGGATGGCGGTGTGCCAGAACCAGACCTCGGTCGGCTACCAGTACGACGGCGGGTTCGCCGAGTACATGATCGTCCCCCGCCAGGTGCTCAAGGTCGACGGCCTCAACCGGATCCCCGACAACGTGGGGTACGACGAGGCGTCGGCCGCCGAGCCCTTCGCCTGCGCCATCAACGCCCAGGAGCTGCTCGGCATCGAGGAGGGCGACACCGTCGTCGTCTTCGGCGCCGGCCCGATCGGCTGCATGCACATCCGGATCGCCCGCGGCGTCCACCGGGCCGGCCCGGTCTACCTGGTCGACGTCAACGCCGAGCGGCTGAAGATGTCCGCGGAGGCGGTCGCCCCCGACGAGGTCATCGACGCCGGCCAGGTCGACGTCGTCGAGCGGGTCATGGAGCTGACCGGCGGGCGCGGCGCCGACGTCGTCATCACCGCCACCGCCGCCAACGTCACCCAGGAGCAGGCCATCGCGATGGCCGCCCGCAACGGCCGGATCTCCTTCTTCGGCGGCCTGCCCAAGACGAACCCGACCATCACCTGCGACTCCAACGTCGTGCACTACCGCCAGCTGCACATCCACGGCGCCAACGGCTCCGCGCCCGAGCACAACAAGCGGGCGCTGGAGTACATCTCGACCGGTCAGGTGCCGGTCAAGGACCTGATCACCCGGCACATCCCGCTCACCGAGGTGATGGACGCCTTCTCCATCGTGCAGAACGGCGAGGCGATCAAGGTCACCGTCGAGCCGTGACCACGTCCCGGACCGCCTGACGGCCGGCGGCCGGGTCGGCGGCACCCATGGCGACCCGGGCCGCCTCCTCGCAGGCGGCGAAGGACACCGCGGAGAGCTGGGCGCCCACGGGCCGCACCGCCGCCGGCGCCATCGACAGCGAGGTGATGCCCATGCCGATGAGGGCGACCGCCAGCAGCGGGTCGGCCGCGGCCTCACCGCAGACGCCGACCGGCTTGCCGGCCGCGCGGCCGGCCGCCGCGGTCGCGGCGACCAGCTGCAGCACCGCCGGCTGCCAGGGATCGGTGAGGTGGGCGAGGTCCGAGGCCAGCCGGTCGGCCGCCATGACGTACTGGGTCAGGTCGTTGGTGCCGATCGAGAGGAAGTCGACCTCGGCGAGCAGCCGCTCGGCGAGGATCGCGGCGCTGGGCACCTCGATCATCACGCCCGCCCGGAGCCCGCGCTCGCGCACCTGGGCGGCGAACCCGGCGGCCTCGGCGACGGTCGCGACCATGGGCGCCATCACCCAGGTCTCGGCGCCGGTCTCCCTCGCCGCGGCGGCGATCCCGTCCAGCTGGCGCTCGAGCAGCGCGGGATTGTGCTCGGCCAGGCGCAGGCCGCGCACCCCCAGCGCGGGGTTCTCCTCCTCGTCGAGGGTCGCGAACGCGATCGGCTTGTCGGAGCCGGCGTCGAGGGTGCGTACGACGACCGGCCGGCCGTCCGCGGCGAACGGCCGCAGCGCGTCGGCGTACAGCGCCGCCTGCTCGTCGACCGACGGCTCGTCGCGGCGGTCCAGGAAGCACAGCTCGGTGCGGAACAGGCCGACGCCCTCGACCGGCGCGGCGGCCGCCGCGCGGGCGGACTCGGCGTCGCCGACGTTGGCGAGCAGCTTCACCCGGACGCCGTCGGTGGTGGTGGCCGGCCCGGTCCACTGCTCGATCGCCGCCCTGGCCTCCCGGTCGGCGGCGACCCGGGCACCGGCGTCCCCGGCGTCGACGGTCGGGTCGACCAGCCCGGCGGCCGCGTCGACCAGGACGGCGAGTCCGCTCGGCAGGGCGGTCGCGCCGGCGACCCCGACGACGCACGGGATCCCCAGCTGGCGCGCGATGATCGCGGTGTGGCTGGTGGCGCCGCCGCGCTCGGTGACCAGGCCGAGCACCTGCTCGGGGTCGAGGCCGGCGGCGTCGGCGGGGGCGAGGTCGGCCGCCACGAGCACCGACGGCTCCTCGAACCCGACGACACCGGGCTCGGGCTCGCCGACGAGCCGGGCCACCAGGCGGCGCTCGATGTCGCGCAGGTCGGTGGCCCGCTCGGCCATCAGGCCGCCCATGGCGGTGAAGACGTCGACGAACTGCGCGATGCCGTCGTGGACGGCGGCGAGCAGCGACTCCCCGGAGCCCAGCCGCGTGGCGACGGCCTGGCGCAGCCCCTTGTCGCGCGCCAGGCCCGCGCTGGCCGTCAGCACGGCGGCCGCGGCGCCGCTGGCCCGGGCCGCCTTGGCCGCGAAGCCGTCGGCGACGGCGGCCGACGCGGCGTCGTACTCCTCGAGCGCATGGTCGGCGTCCGGCGCCCGGACGGCGGCGTACTTCTCGATGGCCGCGGCCGAGACCTCCTGCGCGACCTGGACCACAGGCCCGTAGGCGACTCCGGGGACGACCGGCGTGCCGTGGAGGGGCGTGCCCTCGACGGCGGACAATGTGGGGGTGACCATGGCCACATTCAAGGCCACCCTCGCTTGACAGTCAACACATTCGGGTCTAAAACAACATAATCACAGATGCGATCGGATGCCGGTCGGCACCGATCGAGGTGAGGAGCACGCATGTACGCCGAGGAGCGGCACCAGTCGATCGCCGAGCTGGTCGCCCAGCGGGGCCGGGTCTCGGTGACCGAGCTCGCCGGCCACTTCGACGTGACCACCGAGACCGTGCGCCGCGACCTGTCCCAGCTGGAGCGGCTCAAGCTGCTGCGCCGGGTGCACGGCGGCGCCGTCTCCACCCGCTCGGTGACCATGCTCGAGCCGCGCCTGGACGACCGGGACCACGCCAACGAGGAGCAGAAGGAGCGGATCGCGCGCGCCGCCGTCGCCCTGCTCCCGGAGGGCGGCGGCACCCTGCTGCTCGACGCCGGCACCACCACCGCCCGGTTCGCCTCCCTGCTGCCCGCCGGCGAGCACTGGACCGTGATCACCCACGCGACGCCGATCGCGGCGATGCTCGCCCCGCTCCCCCATGTCGAGCTGCACCTGCTGCCGGGGCGGGTCCGCACGGCCACCCAGGCCGCGGTCGGCCACGCGACGGTCGAGGCCGTCGGCCACTTTCGCGCCGACGTGGCCTTCCTCGGCACCAACGGCATCACCGTCCGGCACGGCCTCTCCACGCCCGACCCCGAGGAGGCCGCGACCAAGCGCGCGCTCGTGGCGAGCGCCGACCGGGTGGTGGTCCTCACCGACGCCGCCAAGGTGGGCCAGGAGCGGATGGTCAGCTTCGCCGACCTCGCCGACGTCGACGTCCTGGTCACCGACGACGCCATCGCCGACGCCGACGAGCGGGCCTTCCTCGACGCCGGCCTCGAGGTGATCCGGGCGTGAGCCGGATCGTCACGCTCACCGCCAACCCGAGCTTCGACCAGACGGTCGCGCTGCCGGGTCCGCTGGAGCGTGGCACCGTGTCCCGGATCGAGGCGATGACCTCGCAGGCCGGCGGCAAGGGCGTCAACATCTCCCGCGCCGCCGTCGCCGCGGGCCTCGACACCCTCGCCGTGCTGCCCGCCCGGGCCGACGACCCCTTCGTCCACGAGCTGACCGCGGCCGGCATCGACTGCCGGACCTCCTCCCCCGCGGGCGCCATCCGGGTCAACCTGACCCTGACCGAGCCCGACGGCACGACCACCAAGCTCAACGAGCCCGGCGCCGCCGTCGACGCCGAGCACGCCGACGACCTGGCCGCCACCCTCGTCCGGCACGCCGAGGGCGGCGACTGGACGGTGCTGGCAGGCTCCCTGCCACCCGGCGTCGGCGTCGACTTCTACGCCGCCCTGGTGCCCCGGCTGCGCGGCATGACCCGGGTGGCCGTCGACACCAGCGACGCGCCGCTGGCCGCCCTCGTCGCGGCCCTCCCCGGCGCCGCGCCGGACCTGATGAAGCCGAACGCCGAGGAGCTGGCCTCGGTCACCGGCGCCTCCGCTGCGGACCTCGAGGCGAGCCCCACCGCGACCGCGGCGGCGGCCCGCACCCTGCTCGACCGGGGCGTCGGCGCGGTCCTGGCCACCCTGGGCGGCCACGGCGCCGTCCTCGTCGACGCCGACGGCGCCTGGCACGCCACGCCACCACCCACCACGGTCGTCAGCACCGTGGGCGCCGGCGACTGCACGCTGTTCGGCTACCTGCTCGCCCAGCTGCGCGGGCTGCCGCCGCCCGAGCGACTCGCCCTCGCGGTGGCCTACGGCAGCGCCGCGGCCGGTCTCCCCGGCACCACGATCCCCGGACTGGACGTCCTGCGCCCCGAGCAGGTCGCCCTCCGCGAGCTGGCGCTCACCTGAGCGCCACGCAGCACCCGCAGGCGCCCCGTCTGCAGACAGGAGTGAGGATGCCCAGCACGTCCGTCGTCGTCGGCTCGTCCGTCGGCCTGCACGCCCGTCCCGCCGCGATCATCGCCGAGGCGGCCGAGGCCGCCACCGGAACGGTCACCATCAACGGCGTCGACGCCAGCTCGTCGCTGATGATCATGACCCTCGGCGCGAAGTGCGGCGACACGGTGGAGGTCGCCGGCGACGACGACACCGCCGTCGCCACCATCGCCGCCCTCGTCGAGCAGGACCTCGACGCGGACTGAGCCGGACATGCACATGCTACTGTATGTGCATGTCACGCCCCGATGTCGTCTTCGACCGCCGGGTCCAGCTCCTGCTCGACCAGGAGACCTATCAGCGTGTCGCCGACGAGGCCGCCCGCACCGGCCGCAGCGTCAACGCCGTGCTGCGCGAGGCGATCACCGCGCGGTACGCCGACGAGGAGGCCGACGCCCGCCGGGCAGCCGCGGCGCGCGAGCTGCTCGAGATGATGAAGGCGAGCGAGCACGAGCCCCCGTTCGAGGGATTCGACGAGGACGCCTACTACGAGAACGACTGGTCACGCGAGATGAAGCGGCTGGAGACCGAGGGGCGACAGGCTTCGGCGTCGTGAGGCGAGTCTTCGTCGACAGCGCCGTGCTGCTCTACGGCTTCGGCGAAGCACATCGCTGGAGGCTCCCCTCCCAGGCGCTGGTCCAGGCCGCGGCAGCCGGCGAGGTCGCGGTCCACGTCAGCGTGGAGGCGCTTCAGGAGTTCCTCCACCACCGGATGCGCCGGTGTCCCCGGTCGCTCGCACTCCAGCAGGCAGAGAGGGTCGCCACCGTCACGCGGGCTCACGACTTCGACCATGTCATCTGGGACCGCGCCCTCCGGCTGGTCGAATCGACTCCGATCCGGGGCCGCGACGCCATCCACGCCGCGACCGCCCTGGAGCACGGCTTCGCCGAGATCGTCACCACCGACGCCGACTTCGTGGTCGTGCCCGGCCTGACTCCGGTGGCACCGGACCAACTGGGGCTCTGAGCCCGAAGGCAGCGGCTCACACCCGCGCCAACGCGGCGCAGAGCAGGTCGAGGTACCTGTCATGGTCGGCACGGACCGCGACCGCCAGCCGCCCGCGCGCCTCGTCGACCTCCGCGGCGAACCGGGTCGCGCCGTACGTCGCCGGGTCGGTGCGCTCGACGCGCACCGAGGCCCGCAGCGTGGTGAGCAGGCCGGGGTCGACCAGCGCGGCCACCGCGAGCGGGTCGTGCAGCGGGGCGCCGCCGACGGCGGCCATCGCCCGGTCGCGGCGGTACCAGTCGATCCGGGCCTCGACGAAGGCCGCGGCGGCGGTGGCCGCCGGCGTGCCGAGCGCGCGGAGCCGGGCCGCGTCGGCCGCCGTGAGCGGGGCGGAGAAGGTCGCGTCCATGGTCACCAGCAGGACGTCGCGGAAGGGCGCGGCGAGGACGTCGGCGGCGGCCTCGGGGTCGCACCACACGTTGCGCTCGGCGTACGGCGTGACGCCGGCCTCGCGGTGCGCCCCGCCGAGCACGACCAGCCGGGCGACCGATCCGGTGATCGACCGGTCGGCGGCCAGCGCGGCGGCGAGGTTGGTGAGCGGACCCGTGGCGACCAGCGCCACCGGCTCGGTGGCGGCGCGCAGCGTGGCGACCAGCCACTCGACCGCGTCGGCGCCCGCGACCGAGGTGGGGGCCGGGAGGTCGAGGGTGGGCGGCAGGTCGTCCCGGCCGCTGGGGAGCGGCTCGAGGCGCGGCCGGACCGGCTCGTTGCGGCCCGGGTGGACGCCGACACCGCCGACACCGCCGCGGCCCACCAGGTCGAGCACGCGCAGCGAGTTGTCGGTGGTGTGCCGCACGTCGTGGTTGCCCCACACCGTCGTCACGCCGAGCAGGTCGAGGCGCGGGTGCAGCGCCGCGAGCAGGATCGCGACGGCGTCGTCGGTGCCGGTGTCGCAGTCGAGGACCACGGGCAGCCGCGCGGTCATCCGGGCTCCTCGTCGCCGCGCAGGAGCCGGTAGGCGGCGCGGGCGCGCACCGCGCGCTCGAGCTCGTGGATCACCGACGAGAAGAACTGCCGCCGGTACAGCTCGTCGGTGACCGCGTAGACGGTGAAGTAGAGGCCGCTGAACGCCGCGAGGAAGGTGGAGACCCGGAGCAGCTCGAGGCTGAGCCGGGTGCCGAACAGCTCGCCCAGCGGGCCGTCCAGCGGGTGCAGCGGGTGGGTCGTCCACTGGCTGACGACCTCGGGCGCCATCGCGACCAGCCCGAAGACGATGAAGAACGCGAACACGGCGAGGGCGAGCAGCAGCACCTGCACCGCCTGCGCGACGAGCAGGACCAGCACCAGGTTGGCCCGCTCCAGGCCGCGCACCTCGTCGTCGACGCTGTCGAGCTCCTCCGGCAGGCGGGTGAGCAGGAAGCCGACCGCGATCGCGGCGAACAGCAGCACCGCGACCCACAGCACGCCGCCGTCCAGGCTCGCCGCGACCTGCCAGACCTCGGCGTTGATGAACAGGAAGATGATGAAGAGCAGGAGCAGCGGCAGCGCCCGGGTGACCAGGGGCAGCATCAGGCCGAGCGAGCGGAGGGTGCGCCGGACCGCCCAGCCGACGATCAGCCAGGCTCGCAGGGTCGCGACGGCGTACGCCGCGAGCGCGACGCCGAAGGCCGTCAGCGCGGCGCCCAGTCCGGCCGCGGCCCCCAGCCAGGGTCCGGCGACCGCCCCGGCGACGGCGGCGAGCAGGAGGGCGGCCAGGAGCACCGGGAGCAGCCGCGAGCGGCGCAGGCCGCGCGCCACGGCGGCGCGGTAGTCGTCGACGAAGTACGGCAGGCCGTGCTCGACGAACCACCGCTCGGCGGCGGCGCGGTCGGTCGTCGGCGTCGGCACGCTCGGCTCAGTCCGCGAGGATCGCCCGCGTGCGGTCGACGTCGCCGGCCATGGCGGTCAGCAGGTCCTCGATCGAGTCGAAGCGCACCATGCCGCGCAGCCGCTCGACGAAGGCGACCTCGACCTCGTGCCCGTAGAGCTCCAGGTCGGTGCGGTCGAGCACGTACGACTCGACCCGGCGCTCGCGCTCCCCGGCGAAGGTCGGGTTGGTGCCGACGCTGATGGCGGCGGGGTACGTCGTGCCGGCGTCGGGCCCGTCGAGCACGGTGAACCGCCCGGCGTAGACGCCGTCGGCCGGCGCGGCGGCACCGGGTCGGACCGGGACGTTGGCGGTCGGGAAGCCGAGCTCCCGGCCGCGCTTGTCGCCCTCCACGACGGTGCCGGTGACGGTGAAGACCCGGCCCAGCGCCTCCGCGGCCCCCGTGACGTCGCCCGCGGCCAGGCAGGTCCGGACGTAGGTCGAGGACCAGACCTGCGGCCCGCCGTCGAGGCTGACCTCCTCCAGGACGAAGTCGTGCTCCGCCCCCGCCGCGCGCAGCAGGTTGCAGTCGCCCGCGGCCCGGTTGCCGAACCGGAAGTTGGCCCCGACCACGACCGCCCGGACATGCAGCGTGTCGAGCAGGATCCGGTCGATGAACTCCCCCGGGGTCCAGGCGGCGATGTCGCGGGAGAACGGGATCACGAGCACGTCGTCCACGCCGGCGTGGCCCAGCAGGCGCAGCCGCTCGTCGATCGTGGTGATCGTCGGCGGGGCGTGCTCGGGGCGCAGCACCGCGATCGGGTGCGGGTCGAAGGTCACCGCCACCACGTGCTCGACGCCGACCTCGGCGGCGACCTCGCGCGCTCGTCGTACGACGTGCTGGTGGCCCAGGTGCATGCCGTCGAAGTTCCCGATCGTCACCACCGTGCGACCGAGATCGCCGGGCACGTCGGAGAGGTCACGCCACACTCGCACGGCCGCAACTCTCCCACACCGGGGGTCTGCCTCGTCACTCGCGCCGTCGCGAGCGGCGTTTCGCGCCGATCTGGCAAGGCGGCGGAGCGACGGCATGCTGGCCAAATCTGCGCAGCACGTCGAGCGACGCCGCTATTTCGATCCTTTGGAGCCAGATCGGATGCGAAATGTCGCGCAGCAGGCGGGAGTGGGGAGGCAGACCCCCAAGCCTCAGCCGACGAAGACGGCCGCCGGGCGCGCGGCGCCGCCCTCGGGCCGGTAGAGGGCGAGGAACTCCCCTCCGGGGGCGAACACGCCGGTGAGCGCGTCGATGGCGAGCGGCAGCGGCCGGCCGTAGCGCACCGCCTGGGCCTGCTCGGCGTCGAGGTCGAGCGCCGGGAAGCTCGCCCGGGCCGCCTCGGCGAGCGGGGTCACCGTCACCTCGTCGAGATCGGTGACGGCGCCGTCGAGCGTGAACGGCCCGACGGCGGTACGACGCAGCGCCGTCAGGTGCCCGCCGACGCCGAGCGCGGCGCCGACGTCGCGGGCGATCGCCCGGATGTAGGTGCCGCTGGAGCAGCGGACCCGGATGTCGACGTCGAGGAGCTCGCCCACGACCCGCTGGTCGAGGACGGTCAGCTCGTGGACGGTCACCGGGCGGGCCTCGAGCTCGACCTCCTCGCCGTCGCGCACGCGCTGGTAGGCGCGCTTGCCGTCGACCTTGATCGCGCTGACCGCGGTCGGCACCTGCCGGATCTCGCCGACCTGCTGCTCGAACGCCGCCAGGACCGCCGCGGGCTCCAGGTGCCCGGCCGCGGCGGTGGCGACCAGCTCACCCTCCGCGTCGTCGGTGGTCGTCGACGCGCCGAGGCGCACCGTGGCGTCGTACGCCTTCTCGGTGAGCATCAGGTGGCCGAGCAGCCGGGTGGCCCGCTCGACGCCCAGCACCAGCACGCCGGTCGCCATCGGGTCGAGGGTGCCGGCGTGGCCGACCTTGCGGGTGCCGACCGCGCGGCGTACCCGGGAGACGACCGCGTGGGAGGTCATGCCGGCGGGCTTGTCGACGACGACGAGCCCCGACGGCACGCCTGTGGTCACTCGGTGTCCTCGGCCTCTTCGTCGGCCTCGATCGCGCGCGGCTTCTTGTACGGGTCCGCCTCGCCGGCCGGCTGAGCGCCCGCCCGCGCCGCGGCGACCGCGGCATCGGCCTCGCGGGCCTTGGCCAGCACCTCGTCGAGGTGGCGGGCGGTCTCGGGGACGCCGTCGAACTCGAACGCGAGGGTGGGGACGTGCCGCATGCCGAGCTGCTTGCCGACCTCGGAGCGCAGGAGGCCCTTGGCCGACTCCAGCGCCGTGGCGCTCGCCTGCTGGTCGGCGTCCTCGCCCAGGACCGTGTAGTAGACGGTGGCGTTCTGCGCGTCGCCGGTGAGCCGGACCTCGGTCACCGTGACGAAGCCGAGGCGCGGGTCCTTGATCCGGCGCTCGAGCATCTCGGCGACGATCACCTGGATCCGGTCGGCGATCTTGCGCACGCGAGGCGAAGCCATGAGTCAGTTTCCTCTCTTTGCACCGACCCGTCGCAAATGTGCGCGGGAATCAGTCCGACCCGTCGCAAATGTGCCGCATGAGGCGCACATTTGCGACGGGTCGGTGTGTCAGCCCCGCGGGATCTCCCGCATCTCGAAGGCCTCGACGATGTCGCCCTCCTTGATGTCCTGGAAGTTCTTGAGCACGAGACCGCACTCGAAGCCCTCCCGGACCTCCGACGCGTCGTCCTTCTCCCGCTTGAGCGAGGCCAGGTCGAGGTTGTCGGCGATGACCGCACCGTCGCGGAGCACACGGACCTTGGCGTTGCGGCGGATGACGCCGCCGATGACCATGCAGCCCGCGATGTTGCCGATCTTGGACGAGCGGAAGATCGCGCGGATCTCCGCCTGGCCCAGGGTCTGCTCCTCGTACTCGGGCTTGAGCATGCCCTTGAGCGCCGCCTCGATCTCCTCGATCGCCTGGTAGATGACCGAGTAGTAGCGGATCTCGACGCCTTCCTTCTCGGCCATCTGACCCGCCTTGCCCTGCGGGCGGACGTTGAAGCCGATGATGATCGCGTCGGACGCCGCGGCCAGGTCGACATTGGTCTCGGTGATCGCACCGACACCGCGGTCGATGACCCGCAGGCTGACCTCCTCGCCCACGTCGATCTGCGCGAGGGCGTCCTCGAGGGCCTCGACCGAGCCGGACACGTCGCCCTTGAGGATGAGGTTGAGCTCCTGGCTCTCGCCCTTCTCCATGGAGGCCATGAAGTCCTCGAGGGTACGACGCACGCGGCGCTTGGCCTGCAGGGCGGCACGCTCGCGCGCCTCCCGCTTCTCGGCGATCTGGCGCGCCATCCGGTCGTCCTCGACCACGATGAAGTTCTGGCCGGCGCCCGGGACGGACGAGAGGCCGAGCACCATCGCGGGACGGGCCGGGTCGGCCACCTCCAGCTCCTGGCCGTGCTCGTCGAGCATGGCGCGGACGCGACCGTGGGCCGGGCCGGCGACGATCGAGTCGCCGACCTTCAGCGTGCCGCGCTGGACCAGGATCGTGGCGACCGGACCGCGACCGCGGTCGAGGTGCGCCTCGACGACCAGGCCCTGGGCGTCCTGGGTCGGGTTGGCCCGCAGGTCCAGGGACGCGTCGGCGGTGAGCACGATCGCCTCGAGCAGCTTGTCGAGGTTGAGGCCCGCCTTGGCCGAGACGTCGACGAACATCGCGTCGCCGCCGTACTCCTCGGGCACCAGGCCGTACTCGGAGAGCTGGCCGCGGACCTTGGTCGGGTCCGCCTCCGGCTTGTCGATCTTGTTGACCGCGACCACGATCGGCACGTCGGCCGCCTTGGCGTGGTTGAGCGCCTCGATCGTCTGCGGCATCACGCCGTCGTCGGCCGCGACCACCAGGACGGCGATGTCGGTCGCCTGGGCACCGCGGGCACGCATGGCGGTGAACGCCTCGTGACCCGGGGTGTCGATGAAGGTGATCCGGCGGTCGTCGCCGTCGACCTCGGTGTGGACCTGGTAGGCGCCGATGTGCTGGGTGATGCCACCGGCCTCCTTGTCGACCACGTTGGCGTCGCGCAGCGCGTCGAGGAGCTTGGTCTTTCCGTGGTCGACGTGACCCATGACCGTGACGACCGGGGCCGCACGACCAGATCGGACTCGTCGCCCTCGTCGGCACCGAACTCGATGTCGAAGGACTCCAGCAGCTCGCGGTCCTCGTCCTCCGGGGAGACGACCTCGACCTTGTAGTTGAGCTCGTCGCCGAGCAGCTCGAGGGTCTCGTCGCCCACCGACTGGGTGGCCGTGACCATCTCGCCGAGGTGGAAGAGCATCTGCACCAGCGAGGCCGCGTCGACGCCGATCTTCTCGGCGAAGTCGGTCAGCGAGGAGCCGCGGGCGAGACGGACGGTCTCGCCGTTGCCCTTGCGGACCCGCATGCCGCCGATCGTCGGGGCCTCCATGGCCTCGAACTCCTGGCGACGCGCCCGCTTCGACTTGCGGCCACGGCGCGCCGGACCGCCCGGACGCCCGAAGGCACCCTGGGTCTGGCCGCGCTGGCCGGGACGACCGCCGCCGGGACGACCGCCACCGCCGGGGCCGAAGCCACCGGGGCCGCGACCACCGGGAGCGCCGGCGCCCGCACCGGCGCCCGCACCGCCGCGACCGGGCGCACCGGCCCGGCCGCCGGGACCGCCGGGACGACCCGGGCCGCCGGGACCACGGCCACCGCCGGGTCCACGGCCACCGCCGGGTCCGCCCTGGCCGAACGAGCCGGCGGACTTCGGCATCATCGCCGGGTTGGGGCGCGGCATGCCGGGACGGCCACCGCCGCCGGCACCGGCCGGCGGGCGCGGGCCGGCCGGACCGGCCTCGCCCTCGCGCGGCGGCGGGGCGGGACGACGGCCCATGCCCTGGCTGGGCGCGAACGGGTTGTTGCCGGGCCGCGGCGTACCGCCGGGCTTGCCGACCGGACGCGGCGCCGGCGCCTTGGGCGTGGGGCCCTTGGGAGCGGCCGGCTTGCTCGGGGCGGCCGGCGCCTCGGGAGCGGCCGGAGCCGCGGCAGCGGCGGGCTTCTCCTGGGCCGGGGGCTCCGGAGCCTCCGGGGCGGCGGGGCCTTGGCCGGTCCCGGGCGCGGGCCCGGACGGGGCGCCGACGTGGCGGCCGGAGCCTCGGCGGCAGGCGCCTCCGCGGGGGTGGCGGGGGCGGCCGGGACCTCGGCGGCGGGCGCGGCTGCGGCCTTCTTCGCCGGGGCCTTGGGAGCCGGCTTCGCGGTCTCGCCCGCCGGCTCGGCGGCCGGCTTCATCTTGGCGAGGAGCTCGGCTCCGTAGGTGTCCTCGAACTTCTTGACGGCAGGAAGCTCGATGCTCGAGGACGCAGTCTTGGCGAACTCGCCAATGGCGCTCAGCTTCTCCAGCGCTTCCTTGCTGGGGATGCCGTACTTCTTCGCGAGTTCGGAAACTCGGGTCTTGGCCACGGTTCTCCTTCTGGCCCAAGACCCGGCAGGGATCTCTAGACCGTTGGTGGGTGGTGCAGAACGAACTGGCTCATCGCGAGGTACTCATCGAGTGCTCATGAGCTGTTGCTCCAGTCTCTGTCGGTCGGATCGGTCCGAGCTGCGGCCGCCTGGGCGACGTACTCCCCCACCGGCACGTCGTCCAGCGCGGCCCCGGAGATCCGGAGCGCACGGGCAAAAGCCTTGCGACGTACCGCGAGGTCGTAGCAACCGGTCGTGGGGTGCAGGTGCGCTCCACGACCCGGCGCGGTGCCGTCAGGATCGGGTACGACGGCCGGGTGGCCGTCGGGGCCCGAGCCGGCGGTCACCCGCAACAACTCGCTTCTGGCGGCGCGCGCCCGGCATCCGATGCAGGTCCGGACGGGTCCCGCGATGCGGGGTTCGTCTGGTCGAGCAGGGGAATTCAGTCGGCGTGCCACCAAAGGTTGAGTCTAGCCCTTGGAGTGTCGAGTCAACGAACCGGGAGGCCTGTTGACGCCGACCCGGCGCAAAAACACGCCGACCCGGCGCCATCCACTCGGACTTCGTCAGCTTCCTTCGGAAGCCTCCTCGTCCGAATGGATGTCGATGCGCCAGCCGGTGAGGCGCGCGGCGAGCCGGGCGTTCTGGCCCTCCTTGCCGATCGCGAGCGAGAGCTGGAAGTCCGGGACGACGACCCGCGCCGAGCGGGCGGCCGCGTCGACGACGGTGACCGACTGGACCTGCGCGGGCGACAGCGCGTTGGCGACGAGTCTCGCGGGCTCGTCGGACCAGTCGACGATGTCGATCTTCTCGCCGCCCAGCTCGGCCATCACGTTGCGCACCCGCTGGCCCATCGGGCCGATGCAGGCGCCCTTGGCGTTGACACCGGACACCGTGGACTTGACCGCGATCTTGGTGCGGTGGCCGGCCTCGCGGGCGATCGCCGCGATCTCGACGGTGCCGTCGGCGATCTCGGGGACCTCGAGGGCGAACAGCTTCTTCACCAGGCTGGGGTGCGACCGCGACAGGGTGACCTGCGGGCCGCGCATGCCCTTGCGGACCGACACCACGAGGCACTTGATCCGGGTGCCGTGGGCGTAGTCCTCGCCCGGCACCCGCTCGCTGGCGGGCAGCTGGGCCTCGATCCGGCCCAGGTCGACGAGCACGTCGTCGGGGTTGCGGCCCTGCTGGATGACGCCGGAGATGATGTCGCCCTCCTTGCCGGAGAACTCGCCGAACTTCACCTCGTCCTCGGCGTCGCGCAGGCGCTGCAGCATGATCTGCTTCGCCGTCGTCGCCGCGATCCGGCCGAAGCCGTCCGGCGTGTCGTCGTACTCGCCGATCTTGTTGCCCTCGTCGTCGAGCTCGGCGGCCAGCACGGTCACGTGCCCGGTCTTGCGGTTGAGCTCGACTCGCGCCTGCGGGACCGAGCCCTCGGTCTTGTGGTACGCCGTGAGCAGCGCCTGCTCGATCGCCTCGACGAGGATGTCGAACTTGATCTCCTTCTCACGCTCCAGCGTCCGGAGGATGCTGAGGTCGATGTCCATCAGTCGGCGTCCTTGTCCTTCGTGCGGTCCTTGCGGTTGAACTCGATCTGGACGAGCGCCTTGCGCACGTCCGCGTAGGCGATGCGGCGCTCCGCGCCGTCCACGTCCAGCAGCACGCCCTCGTCGTCGGACGCCCCGATCCGGCCGGTCAGCGTCTCGTCACCGCCGAGCACCGCCTTGACCAGGCGCCCCTCGTTGCGGCGCCAGTGGCGCGGGAGGGTCAGCGGCCGGTCCACGCCACGGGAGGTGACCTCGAGGGTGTACGGCAGCTCGCCCAGGGCGTCGGCGGCGCCGTCGGGACCGTCGTCCTCCAGGACCCGGTCGATGACCTTCGTGGCGGCGGCGACATCGTCGAGCGTCAGCCCGCCGTCGGTGTCGACGGCGATCCGCAGCACCCGGCGCTTCCCGGCCGGGGTGAGCTCGACGGCCTCGACATCGAGGCCCAGCTCGGCGAGAGGAGCGACGAGGACGTGCTCGATCCGCTCTGCTGTCGCTCCCTGAGCGGAATGAGTACCCATGGTGAGTCCTCCCCGTGTCCTGTTGTGGCTGTGCGGGCCCACCCTACCCGCCGATATAGGGTCGCCGGGTGCCCGACAGTCCCGCGTCCGTCCCGCGACGCCTGGTCCTGGCCGGTGGGCTCGGCGGGGCCGCGCTGGCGCTCGCCGGATGCGACCTGCTCGACGACGTCCTCGGCGGCGACGACGACCCGGGCGTGTCGGGCGCCGTCACCCCGACCGCGCCCCCGGCCGACGCCGACAGCACCCTCGTCGAGGGGATCCTCGAGGCGATCGCGGCCACCGGGGCGCTGGCCACCGCCACCGGTACGGCGTTCCCGGGCCTGGCCCGGATCGGCTCCCGCCTGGCGCGCCTCCACGACGCCCACGCGGCCGAGCTCGGCGGCACCGCCACCACCGACCCGCCGCAGGTCGCCGCCGCCCGGAAGCCGGCCCGGGCCGCCCTCCTGGCCGCGGAGGCCGACCTCCAGGAGCGGCTCGTCGGCGCCGCCCAGCAGGCCCGGAGCGGCGCGCTGGCCCAGGTGCTGGCCGCGATGGCCGCCGCGATCGCCCAGCAGCGGGCGGTGCTGGCATGACCGTGACGCCCACCCCGGCGCCGTCTCCCCAGTCGCCTCAGTCGCCTCCTCCGTCCGGCGACGCCGACCCCGCGATCACCGCCCTGCAGACCACGCTCGCGGCCGAGCACGCCGCCGTCTTCGTCTACGGCGTCCTCGGCGGGCAGACCTCGCAGTCCGGCAGCCCCGCGCTGTACGCCGCCCTGACGTCGGCGTACACGATCCACCGGACCCGGCGCGACGACCTGATGGCCCGGCTGCACGCCGCCGGCGTCGACCCGGTCGCGGCCGAGCCCGGCTACGGGCTGCCCGCCGACCTCGGCACGCCGGAGGGCGTCACCGCCCGGGCGCGGGCGCTCGAGGAGTCCGCCGCAGCGACCTACGCCTATCTCGTGGCCAGCACCACCGAGGACGCCCGGACGTGGGCGATCGACGCGCTGCTCGACGCCGCCGTGCGCGGCCTGGGCTTCGGCGCCCGCCCGGACCGCCTCCCCGGCCTCTGAGAGCCGAAGCAGCCGCGACGACCAACGTCTGGCCGCGAACCAGCCCCGCACCGAGCGAAGCCCGCGGTCCGAGCGGAGCGAGGACCGGGCGGCGAGCTCGGTATCCGACACGCTCGGCCCAAAACCAACGGTTCGCGACCTCCGACATCCGGGGAACTCCCGAGACGTCCCCCGAAGTCGGGGTCGCGAACCGCTGGTGACCGGGGACAACGGTCATCGGCGACGGGAGAGGTGGGGCTCACCGATCGCCGTGCACAATCATGCAACAGAACGGGCACGCGGTCTCGCGATGGCGATCCTCATAAATGTGCACTGCACAAACCTGCAGGTGAGGTGACCCTCACCCGAGCCGCGGACAACGGCCGCGAGACGGCGGTCAGCGCCAGGGAGCGAGCAGCTCCGGGAGGTCGGCGAGGCGCCGGGCGACTGCGTCCGGCCGGCCCTCGGTGTGGCCGTGCTGGTCGGCCGGGATCGTGCTGTGCGGGACGTGGATCGCGCGCATCCCGGCGCCATGGGCGCCCCACACGTCGTCGAAGAGCCGGTCGCCGACGTACACGCAGGCAGCCGGGTCGGCGACGCCGACGGCGTCCATCGCGGCGCGGAAGGCCTGCGGGGACGGCTTCGTCCACGGCACCTCGCTGGTGTAGACGTCGCCGTCGATCAGGTCGAGCACCCCGTCGCGCTCGAAGAACCCGCGATGCCAGGCGCGGGGCCAGATCGTGTTGGACAGCACGCCGACCCGGATCCCCTCCGCGCGCAGCCAGCCAACAGCGGCGCCACCTCCGGGTCGGTGAGGGTGTGCGGCTCCCAGAACGCGTAGTAGGCGTCGAGCAGGTCCGGGTCGTGGTCGAGCCCGGCGGCCTCGAAGAGGTCGGCGATCGTCGCGCTCCGCTGGTGGTCGCGGCTGCGACCCCAGATCACGCTGCCCGCCTCGTGCAGCCGGGCGGCGTGGGCGTGGTGGTCGTCGGAGGTGTCCGGCGTCGTCAGCACCGCCTGCGCCAGCGCGAGCGACTCCGCGTGGAAGTCGATGTCGTGCCACGCCGTGAGCGTGCCGCCCCAGTCGAAGATGACCGCCTCGACGCCCGTGTCACGCATGCCCATCGTCACATCCTCCCGTCGCGCAGGTACGCCGCGTGCCAGCCGAGCGCCTCCTCCAGCAGGTGGGGCGTGTGCCGGGCCTCCGGGCGGGCCGCGCGGGCCCGGTCGACGTAGTCGCGCAGCCGGTCGCGGTAGTCGGGGTGCGCGCAGTGGGCGATCACCCGGTCGGCGCGGTCCGAGGGCGACAGGCCGCGCAGGTCGGCCAGGCCCTGCTCGGTGATCAGCACGTGCACGTCGTGCTCGGTGTGGTCGACGTGGCTGACCATCGGCACGATCGAGGAGATCAGGCCGCCCTTGGCCAGCGAGTCGGAGACGAAGAAGTTGAGGTAGGCGTTGCGGGCGAAGTCGCCGGAGCCGCCGATGCCGTTCATGATCGCCGATCCCATGACGTGGCTGGAGTTCACGTTGCCGTAGACGTCGGCCTCGATCATGCCGTTGATGGCGATGACGCCGAGCCGGCGGACCAGCTCGGGGTGGTTCGAGATCTCCTGGCTGCGCAGCAGGATCCGGCCCTTGTAGGAGCCGACGTTGTCGAGGAAGCGCTGCTGCCCGGCCGGGGACAGCCCGAAGGAGGTGGCCGAGAGCGAGGCCAGCTTGCCGGCGTCCAGCAGGTCGAGCAGGCCGTCCTGGATCACCTCGGTGAACGACGTGAGGCCCTCGAACTCGGCGTGGAGCAGCCCTTCCATGACCGCGTTCGGCGTGCTGCCGACGCCGGACTGCAGCGGCAGCAGGCCGGGCGGCATCCGCCCGGCGCGCACCTCGTGCCGCAGGAAGTCGACGAGGAGCTCGGCCATCGCGCGCGAGCTGTCGTCCGGCGCGTCGAGCGGGCTGTTGCGATCGGGCGCGTCGGTCTCCACGACGGCGACCACCTTGGCGGGATCGACGCGCAGGTACGGATCGCCGATCCGCTGCAGCGGGTGGGTGAGCTGGATGGGGATCCGGTGCGGGGGCACGGCCGCGCCGTAGTAGACGTCGTGGAAGCCCTCGAGGTCGCGCGGCAGCCAGCGGTTGACCTCGAGGATCACCTTCTCCGCACGGTCCAGCCAGGTCTTGTTGTTGCCGACCGAGGTGCCGGGGACGAGCAGTCCGTTGGGCAGGATCGCGGCGACCTCGACGACCGCGACGTCGAGCGGCCCGTAGAAGCCGAACCACGCCTGCTGCGCCGAGTGCGACAGGTGGGCGTCGACGTAGTCGACCTCCCCGCTGTTGATCAGCCTCCGCAGCGCGGGGTCCGAGCTGTAGGGCAGCCGCTTGTCGAGGCCGTGCACCTCGGCGAGGGCGCCGTCGACGCTCGGCCCGGTCGACGCTCCCGACCACAGTCCGATCCGGAACTCCTCGCCGCGCGCGTGCGCCTCGCCGATCCGGCGGGCCAGGGCCTGGGGCACCGCCTTGGGGAAGCCGGCGCCGGTGAAGCCGCTGATGCCCACCGAGTCGCCGGGCCGGATGTGCGCGGCCGCCTCCTCGGCGGTGGCGATGCGCCGCCCGAGGACCGGGCAGGTCACGCGGGCCATCGGGTCAGCCCCGCACCAGGGCCCGGATCTCGTCGGCCGCCACGTCGAGCGCGACCTCGGTCCGCTCTCCCGTGCGACGGTCCTTGACCTCGATCACCCTGTTGTCGGGGTCGGCCACGCCGCGGCCGACCGTGACGATCGTCGGTACGCCGATCAGCTCGGCGTCCTTGAACTTCACGCCGGGGCTGATCTTGCCCGCGCGGTCGTCGTAGAGGACGTCGAGGCCGGCGGCGGTGAGCCCGGCGACGAGCTCCTCGGCCGCGGCGAAGACGGCCTCGTCCTTGCCGGCGGCGACCACGTGGACGTCGGCGGGGGCGACGTCGCGCGGCCAGCACAGGCCGATCTCGTCGAGGGTGTTCTCGGCGATCGCGGCCACCGCGCGGGTGACGCCGATGCCGTAGGAGCCCATGGTGACGGTGACCAGCTTGCCGTTCTCGTCGAGGACCCTGAGGTCGAGCGCCTCGGCGTACTTGCGGCCGAGCTGGAAGACATGGCCCATCTCGATGCCGCGCGCGGACTCCAGCACGCCGTCCTCGCAGTTGGGGCAGGCGTCACCGTCGCGGACCTCGGCGGCCTCGATGGTGCCGTCGGGGGTGAAGTCGCGGCCCGCGACCAGGTCGATCACGTGGGAGCCGGCGACGTCGGCGCCGGTGACCCAGCGGGAGCCCTCGGCGACGCGGGGGTCGACGAGATAGCGGATGCCGCTGGCGCTCTCCTCCCCCAGCACGCCGGGACCGATGTAGCCCTTGACCAGCGCGGGGTGCTTCGCCAGCTCCGCCTCGTCCATGGGCTCGACCTCGATCGGCTCGAGCTGCCCCTCCAAGCGCTTCTGGTCGACCTCGCGGTCGCCGGGGACGCCGATGGCGAGCGGCTCGCGGGTGCCGTCGGGGTGCTTGAGCACGACGAGCACGTTCTTGAGGGTGTCGCCGGCCGCCCACGGGCGGTCCTCGCGCGGGAAGGCCGCGTCGAGGTGGTCGACCAGGGTGTCGATGGTCGGGGTGTCGGGGGTCGCCTCGGCGTGGGCGGCCGGCACGGCGTCGTACGGCGTGGGCGCGGGCGGGCGCACCTGGACGGCCTCGACGTTGGCGGCGTAGTCGCAGCGCGTGCAGCGCACGTAGGTGTCCTCGCCGACCGCGGCCTTGGCGAGGAACTCCTCCGACTTCGAGCCGCCCATCGCGCCGGCGGTCGCCTTGACGATGGCGTAGTCGAAGCCGAGCCGGTCGAAGATCCGGACGTAGGCGTCGCGGTGCCTCTGGTACGACGCGTCGAGGCCGGCGTCGCTGACGTCGAAGGAGTAGGAGTCCTTCATGGTGAACTCGCGCCCGCGCAGCAGCCCGGCGCGGGGCCGCGCCTCGTCGCGGTACTTGGTCTGGATCTGGTAGAGGCTCAGCGGCAGGTCCTTGTAGGAGCTGTACATGTCCTTGACCAGGAGCGTGAACATCTCCTCGTGCGTCGGGCCGAGCAGGTAGTCGGCGCCCTTGCGGTCCTGGAGCCGGAAGATGTTGTCGCCGTACTCGGTCCAGCGACCGGTGGCCTCGTAGGGCTCGCGGGGCAGCAGCGCCGGGAAGGTGACCTCCTGGGCGCCGATGGCGTTCATCTCCTCGCGGATGATGCCCTCGATCCTGCGCAGCACGGCCAGGCCGAGCGGCAGCCAGGTGTAGATGCCCGGCGCGGCGCGGCGGATGTAGCCGGCCCGCACCAGCAGCCGGTGGCTCGGGACCTCCGCGTCCGAGGGGTCCTCACGCAGGGTCCGGACGAACAGGGTCGACATCCGCAGGAGCTTCGGGGTCCCCGCGGAAAGCGGAGCGAAGCGAGCATTTCCGTGGGGTGAACTCACGGGCCGAAGCCTACGGGCGCGCCCGACACGACGGCGAACCAGTAACGGCTCAGGCCTCGCGTGCGGCCTCGAGCATCCCGCGGATCATCGGCAGCTGGAGCGGGAGCCGGGCCAGCGTCCCGGCCTTGAGCATGGTGTTGTCGCCGCGCTGCGCGTCGAGCGCCATCTTCACGTTGCCGGGGAAGACTCCGACGAGCAGGGCGGCACCGGCGTACGCCGCGGCGCGGCGGGTCCGCGGGTGCATCATGCCGGCGGCGCAGGCCAGCTCCGCGACGCCGCTCCAGATCACGAGCTGGCGTGGGGCCGGGAGCTGCTCCGGGATCAGCGGCTCGAACACCTGGGGCCGGACGAGATGCACGACCCCGCTGACGAGGAAGGCGCCGGTGACGGCCTTGGCGGTGAAGGGGACGCTCATGCCGCCCAGCCTCCCAGCAGCGGTCAGCCCAGGTCGAGCACGTTGCGCATGCCGAGCTTGTAGAGCACCCGGTCGGTCTGCTTGAGCGCGGTGAACTCCGGCGGGTCGTAGAGCCGGAAGGTCGCCGCCCGGGCCGCCGGGGAGCCCACCTCGTCGAGGATCGCGTTGACAGCGTGGCGGGCCGACTCGTTGGCGCCCTCCATCGTCGCGAGGTCGATGTCGGTCTGCACGAAGTCGCCGCTCATCAGCAGGTTGGGGATCCTCGTGCGCGCGGTGGGCCGGCTGCTCCAGGAGTCGACCGTGTTGACGAGCAGCGGCGTCTCGTTGGTGTTGCGGCGGCTCGCGGCGTCCCACTGCACGCCCGGGTCGAGGAACCAGGAGTGGACGACGCCGTCGGGCAGCAGGTCGCCGGCGGTGTGGTGGTCGCGGATCTGCGCCAGCACCTCGTCGGCGATCTGCTGGGGGCTGCACTCCTTGGCCGGCCGGCCGTGCAGGACGCCGGGCGCGTCCCAGTTGGAGATGTCGACCGAGAGGATGTCGACGACGTCGCCGTCGCCGTAGTCGCGCGCGATCACGCGGTCCTCCCAGAACTGCCCCTGGGTCAGGGCGGTGAGCGCCCACGGGGAGTCGATGAAGGTGATGTGGCCGTGGGTGATGTCGACCGGCGCGCGCAGGAAGAACTGGATGCCGACCATCCAGTCCGTGTCGAGCGCGGCGAGCCGCTGCAGGCCGGGGTCCAGCGCCAGTACGTCGGCGGTGAGCGTCGGCACCACCCGCTCCACCGGCATGGCGCTGACGAACCAGTCGGCCTCGACGCGGCTCGTCGTACCGGCGGCGTCGGCGAGGACCGCGGCGGCGACCCGGCCGCCGGCGGTCTCGTAGCGGACCAGCCCCTGGCCGCCGACGAAGCGGACGCCGCGCCCGCGCAGGTAGGTCAGCCACGGGTCGATCCACGCCTCGTCGGTAGGCAGGTCGAGCACCCGGTCGAGGGCGCCGTCGTTGCCGCGGCCCATGATGTTGTAGACGAACGCCTCGCCCATGGTGCCGATGGTGCGGGTGCTGGCGACGGTCTCCTTCGCCGCGACCAGGTTGCGGGTCAGGCCGGCGGCGAGGATCTGCTGGTAGGGCTTCGAGCGCCTCTCCGCGCCGACGAAGTCCCACCAGCTGACCTTCTCCCACTGCCCGAGCCGGCGCTCGTCGCAGCTGGTGAGGAACACCAGCAGTCGCTCGACGAAGTAGGTGAGCTCGTGGGGTGGCACGGAGTGGCCGCCGAGGGTGTCGCGCAGGAAGCGGCGCAGGCCGTCGACGGTGAGGATCTGCTGCGGGTCCGGGCCGATGCCGAACACGAAGGCGTCGGCATGGTCGCCGGAGCGCAGGAACTTGCCGCCACTGGCGGCGACCAGGTTGTCGCCGACGGTGCCGTCGCCGAACGGGATGCGGCGCATCGTGTCCGGCACGTGGTGGTAGAAGCCGGGGAAGAACCGGAAGCCGTGCTCGCCGGGCAGGTCGGCGCGACCGCCTACGCCCGTGCCGGCCACCGGGATGCTGCGGGCCTTGCCGCCCCAGGCGGACGGCTCGAAGACGGTGACCTCGAAGCCGCGCTCGACGAGCTCGTGCGCCGCGGTCAGGCCGGCCATGCCTCCGCCGAGCACGGCGACCCGGCGGCCCGGCGTCGCGGCGAAGGCCGGCGCGAGGCCGGTCCCGGCGAGGACCACGCCGGCGCCGACGGCGCCCGCGGACGTGAGCAAGGTACGACGGTCCAGCTGCGCCATCGGCGATCACCCCATGATCTCCAACCGACACCAGTGTCGGTATCCGTTGGCAGCGAGTATCGTGATCCACACCACATCAGGTCAAGGCATACCGGTCCACAACCGACACATTCGTCGGTCACAGTCGACGGTGGGAGGAGGAGACCCGTGAGCACCACCGAGGTCGTGCGCCGCCGGCTCACCGGTCCGGCGCGGCGCGAGCGGATCGAGGCCGCCGCCGTCGAGGTCTTCGCCGAGCGCGGGTACGACGCCGCGTCGGTCGGCGAGATCGCCGGCGCCGCCGGCGTCACCCGGACCGTGCTCTACGACCACTTCCGCTCCAAGCGCGAGCTCTACCTCCACGTCCTCGACACCCAGAACGCCGCGATGCTCGCCGAGGTGGGCGCCGGCATCACGGGCGCCGGCGCGGGACGGGACCGGATGCGGGCCACCGTGGCGGCGTACCTCTCCTTCGCGCGGCAGCGTCCCGCGGCCCGCCGGATCCTGGTCGACCCGATCCCCACCGGGGACCGGGAGCTCGACCGGGCGCTGCGCACCTTCCGCACCGCCCGCACCCAGGCGGTCGCCACCATGCTCGGCCCCGACCTCGCCCGCTCCGGGCTCCCCCACGGCTCGACGGCGGCCGACGTCGTCGTCGAGCTCCTCATCACCGGCGTCGACGGCGTCGCCCGGTGGTGGCAGGAGCATCCCGCCGCCTCGCTGGAGGAGGTCACCGAGGTGGCCACCCGGCTGCTGTGGAACGGGCTGCCGCGCCTGGGCGAGCTCAGAACATGACGGTGGCGAAGCGCGCGGTCTCCACGAACCCGACCCGCTCGTACGCCGCCCGGGCCGTGTGGTTCCAGTCGTTGACGTAGAGCGAGACCGTCGGCGCGATCCGCGCGCGGACCTGCCGGACCACAGCGGCCATGCCGGCGGTCGCGATCCCCTGGCCACGCCGGTGAGGGGGCACCCACACCCCCTGGATCTGGGCGGCGTCGGGCGTCGCGCAGGCCACCTCGGCCTTGAAGACGAGCTCGCCGCCGTCGTACCGGACGAAGGACCAGCCACGGCCGACCAGCTGCGCGACCCGCGCACGGTAGAGGTCCGCTCCCCCGCCGAGCTCCGGGGAGACCCCGACCTCCTCGGTGTACATGGCCACGCACGCGGGGTAGAGCGTGGCGATGTCGTCGGGAGTGCTGCAGCGCACGCCCGGGTCGGGCGTCACGAGCGGCTCGCCGTCGATGGCGAGGTGGCGCTGGTCCCAGCGCACGTCGCGCGGCCGGCCCCACTGCTCGCCGACCTGGCCCCAGAACGCCCGGACGGCGTCCTGCGGCCCGACGATCGTCGAGGCGGTACGCCGCCGGGCCAGCGCCCGGCCGGCGAACACCTCGGCGTCCTCCGGCGTGGCCTGGACCGGCACCAGGTTGGCGGCCACGTGGCAGGCGGCGACGAGGTGGCCGCCGTCGAAGCGCCCCCACATCTCGCCGCCGAGCCAGCGCGGCTCGAGGTTGGTGGTGTGGGCGCGATGGATCGCGAACACGTTGACGACCGGGTCGCGGCCGGCCAGGGCCACGAAGGCGGGAAGGTCGGCCTGCGCGAGGACACGCACGCCGTGCCGGGTGGTCAACACGGGACCACCCTAGGGTGTCCGGGCCATCAGGAGCGCCGACGGACCTCGCGAACGATCAGCCAGACCAGATAGGCCCCGCCCGCGACGACGGTGACCACCCCGACCGGCATCACCACCGGCAGCAGGTGCTGCGCGGTCAGGTCCGCCGCCGCCAGCATGAAGGCGCCCAGGAAGGCGGCAGGCGCCAGCGTCACGCCGGGCGTGCGGGCGAGGCGGCGGGCGATCTGCGGCGCGGCGAGCGCGACGAATGCGATCGGGCCCGCCGCGGCGGTCACCGTCGCCGTCAGGGCGACACCCGTCACGACCGCAGCGACCCGGACCTGCTCCGTCCGGGTGCCCGTGGCCCGGGCGGCGTCGTCCCCGAGCTCGAGCTGGCGCAACCCGGGCGCCAGCGCCACCAGCGCCGCCAGCAGGAGCAGCACGGTGGCGCCGCCCCACAGCACCTGCGGCCACCCGGTGCCGCCGAGCGAGCCGGCTCCCCACACGGCGGCCCGGACCGCGACCTCGAGCCGGGCGTTGATGACGAGCCAGGCGTTGAAGGAGCCCAGCATCACCGAGACCGCGATGCCGACGATGATCAGCCGGAACCCCTGCACGCCGTGGCGCCAGGCCAGCAGGTAGACGACCGTGGCGGTCGCCAGGCCGCCCACCAGGGCACCGCCGACGAGCTGGGCGTAGCTGCCCCCGATGAGGACGATCACGACCAGCGCGCCGGCGTAGGAGCCGGCGGAGAGGCCGATGATGTCCGGGCTGGCGAGCGGGTTGCGGGTCAACGACTGGAACAGCGCCCCGGAGACGCCCAGTGCGGCGCCGAACACGACGGCCGCGAGAGCGCGCGGCGAGCGCCACTCCACCACCACGACCCGGGCGAACCCTGCCTCCGGGTCGCCCGTCAGCGCAGCCCAGACCCGGGCGAGGGTGAGCGGGTATTCGCCGAGCATCAGCGAGGCGGCGCTGGTCGTCACGGTCAGCACACCCAGCACCGCGCAGACGGCGACGGTGCGGCTGCGCCAGCGCAGGGAGAGGCCGCCGGCCCGTACGACGAGGGCCGGGCGGGCCGGGCCGAGGACACCGGGCCGGCTCACAGGGCGCTCACCCGCCTGCGGCGGACCAGGGCGATCAGCATCGGAGCACCCACGAACGCGGTGACGAGCCCCACCGGGAGCTCGCCCGGGCGGATCACGAGGCGGCCGATGACGTCGGAGGCGAGCAGCAGCGACGGGGCCAGCACGAGCGTGTAGGCGAGGATCCACCGCTGCTCCGGGCCGGTGAACCACCGGGCGACGTGCGGCACCATCAGGCCCACGAAGCCGACCGGCCCGCAGATCGCCGTCGCGCCGCCCGCGAGCAGGGTCACCGCGACGACCACGATCACCCGGGTCCGGGTGATCCCCGCTCCCAGCGAGGTGGCCAGGTCGTCGCCCAGCGCGATGGCGTTGAGCGCGCTCGCCGCGACCGCGGCGAGCAGCGTGCCGAGGACCAGGAACGGCAGCACCGGGAGGAGGATGTCCCAGCCGCGGTCGACCAGGCTGCCGGCGTACCAGCCCCGCATCCGGTCGAACGAGCGCGGGTCGCTCAGCACCATCGCGGTCACGATCCCTGACAGCAGCGCGCCGATCGCGACCCCGGCCAGCGTGAGGTGGATCGGATCGGCCCCGCCCCGGCCGGCCGAGCCGATCGCGTACACGACCACCGTCACGACCAGCGCCCCGGCGAAGGCGAACCAGACGTACCCGCTGACGGCGGTCACGCCGAACAGGGCGATGCCGAGGGCGACGAAGAACTCCGCACCCGCGCTGACGCCGAGGATGCCCGGGTCGGCGAGCGGGTTGCGGGTCAGTGCCTGGATCAGGGCTCCCGACAGCCCCAGCGCGATCCCGACGCACAGCCCCACCGCGGTACGGGGGACGCGCAGGTCCCAGACGACGTACGCGTCCCCCTTGCCGGTGTCGTGGCGCAGCGCCTCGATCACCACCGACAGCGGGATGTTCTTCGAGCCGATCGCGATGCTGAGCAGCAGCAGCGCGCCCAGGAGCACCGTCGCGACCAGCAGACCGACCAGCCGGCGCGACGGCGCTCGCCCCTCCGGGCTACCGGGCACGCTGGTTCAGCGCCGACTCCTCGAGCTCGGGCAGGACCTGGTCGAGCCACCAGCGGTAGCTCAGCGGGGTGCCGCCGTTGATGGCGGACCACTGCGGCCCGTCGAGGTAGATCCACGTGCCGTTCTCGGACGCGGGCAGGTCCGCGACGCGCGGGTCGGCCTTCAGCGAGGCGTAGGTCTTGTCGATGGTCTCCTGGCTCTCGGCGCCGGAGGCGGCGACGATCACCACGTCCTCGGTGAGCTGGTCGATGTTCTCCAGGGAGAAGGTGTCCACCTCGGCGGAGGTGACCTCGCCGTGCGGCTGGTGCCCGCCGGGCTCGAGACCCAGCGCGACGAACGGCTCGTTGCCGTACTCCGTCGGCCAGAACTGGTCGTCCTTGAAGACCGGGATGACGTACGACCTGCCCTGCAGGCCGGGGAGCCTCTCGGCGGCGGCATCGAAGTCGGCGGAGAGCTCGGCCTCCACCTCGTCGACGACCGCGGTGTCGTGTCCCGTGAGCGTGGCGAGCGAGGCGAGGTGGTCCTGCCAGCTGGTCTGCGTGTCGGTCTCGATCCCGACGTAGGTCGGCGCGACCTGGGACAGCTGCTTGTAGAGCTTCTCGTCGGTGTTCCAGATGTCGGTCAGGATCAGGTCCGGCTCCCACGTGGCGATCGCCTCGGGCGAGGGCGCCCAGTCCGCGTTGATCAGGTCGGTGTCGACCTCGCCCTTGTCCACCTCACCCAGCCACGGCGCCCAGGCGAGGGCCTCGTCGTCGTCCGGCGAGGTGAGCGGCTTCTCGTCGACGTACGGCAGCAGCTCCAGGTAGGTGCTGGTGAGCACGACGATGCGCTCCGGCTTCGCCTCGACGGTGACCTCGCCGTAGGCGGTGTCGATGGTGACCGGGAAGGCGCCGTCGGCCGACGCCGGCGCGGAGGCGTCGTCGGCGGCCGGAGTGTCGCTGCCGCAGCCGGCGAGCGCCAGGACGGCGACCATCGTCGCGGCGAGCAGTGCCGGGCAGCGCGGGTGCGCGGTGGACAGCTTCAACGGGGTTCCTTGTCTGTCGGATGCAAAGCCGACTTAATGTAGCCTTGCCTAACTTCACACGCTTATCCGGAGGCGACGGCTTGTTCATGTCAGGGGGCGATCCGATGATGCCGACGCACGACTGGACGATCCCGCCCACCGCCACCGGCCCCGTCATCGAGGACCGCTCGGTCGTGCTGCTGTACGTCCACACGGGCACGGCCACGATCGAGACGGCCGGAACGGTCCGTCGTCTCGCCGCGGGCGAGGCGGTCTGGGTGCCCCCCGGCATCCCGCACCGCACCCGGGCGGACGCCGGCGCGGTGGTCCTCCCGATCTTCCCCCGCTCCGACGAGCTGCCGGAGGCGCTGACGACGACCCGCACGATCACCGTCCCGCCCACGTGGGCCAGATGGCTGGTCCAGCGCCACGTCGACGACTGTCACCTCGCCCACGACGTCCAGGACGCCCTCCCCGACACGGGCACCCTGCTCGGGATGATCGCCCGCGCCCCCAGCTCCGACGACGAGCGGTGGACCGGCGCCGAGGCACTGCGGCTGCCGGTGTCCCACGCCGCACTGAGCACGGCGCGGACCCTGCTGAGGGACCCGGGCACGCCGATGTCGCTGACGTCGTTCGCCGCGAGGGAGAGCGTCAGCGTGAAGACGCTGCAGCGTCAGTTCCACCGCGAGACGGGCCTGGCGTTCGCCGACTGGCGCAGCCGGGCACGGGTCGTGGCCGCGGCACGCCATCTCGCGGCGGGGCGCACGGTCGGATGGACCGGCCGGCACGTGGGCTACGCGACCCCGGCCGGCTTCACCAAGGCGTTCCGCCGTCTGGTGGGCCTGACGCCGCGCGCGTACGCCGGTCGGGCGCGCGAGCGGTCATCCGCGACACGGACCGCCCCGGACGCCGTCGTCGGGCACGTCGCGGCCCTCGCCGCCGAGGCGGCGCCGGAGCCGCCGGCGGTCGCGGCCCGGCGTACCTGGACACGGGTCAACGGGGAGCACGTGCTGCTGTGGATGTACTGCGGCGAGGCGGACGTCCGGGTCGGCTCCCGCGACATCCGCCTGCGGGCCGGCCACGCCCTCTGGCTGCCCGCCGGCGTGCCGAACGCGGTGGAGGGGCTCGCCGGCTCCGTCGCGGTGCCCCTCGGGTACAGCCACACACCGGTCGGTCTCGACGTCGACGACCTGTCGGTCCTCTCCTTCCCGCCGGAGGCGCAGGACTTCCTCCTCCACACCTCGCTGGTCAGCTACACGCTCTTCCAGCCCGCGCGGAGGCGGCGGTCCTTCGTCGAGGAGCTGTTCCGGGCGCAGTTCATCGCCGACCGCGACACCGCGGCGACGGCCGGTCTCACCGGGGCCGTCGGCACCGTCACGCGCGCGATGCGACGCGACCCCAGCGACGCACGATCGCTCCTGGAGTGGGCGGCGCACCTGGGCACCAGCCCGCGCGAGCTGGGCCGGGAGTTCCTGAGCCAGACCGGGGAGACCTTCCCCCGCTGGCGTGCGCAGCACCGGATGGACATCGCCCGCTGGCTCCTGTGCCTGGGCGATCCTCCCGGCCAGGTCGCCAAGCAGCTCGGCTACTCCAGCGCCGCGGCGTTCACGAACGCCTTCACCACCGCTCATGGGATGTCGCCCAGCGAGCACCAGCGCCGAGAGGGCGACACGTCGGCCTAGTGTCGTCGTGTCAGGCTGATTCGCCGCCATAGTCGGCGCTTCAACCTGACACGACGACACTAGGAGACCGAGACGCTCGGCTCCGCGCCCTCGACCGGCTCCATCGTCTCGGCGATCTTCATCGCCTCCTCGATCAGCGTCTCGACGATCTCGGCCTCGGGGACGGTCTTGATGACCTCGCCCTTGACGAAGATCTGGCCCTTGCCGTTGCCGGAGGCGACGCCGAGGTCGGCCTCCCGGGCCTCGCCGGGGCCGTTGACGACGCAGCCCATGACGGCGACCCGCAGCGGGACCTCGAGCCCGTCGAGGCCGGCGGTCACCCGCTCGGCGAGGGTGTAGACGTCGACCTGGGCGCGCCCGCAGGACGGGCAGGAGACGATCTCGAGCTTGCGCGGGCGGAGGTTGAGGGACTGCAGGATCTGCAGGCCGACCTTGACCTCCTCGACCGGCGGCGCGGAGAGCGAGACCCGGATGGTGTCGCCGATGCCGCGGGAGAGCAGCGCGCCGAAGGCGGTCGCGGACTTGATGGTGCCCTGGAAGGCCGGGCCGGCCTCGGTGACGCCGAGGTGGAGCGGCCAGTCGCCCTGCTCGGCGAGCAGCTCGTAGGCGCGCACCATGACGACCGGGTCGTTGTGCTTGACCGAGATCTTGAAGTCGCGGAAGCCGTGCTCCTCGAAGAGACTGGCCTCCCACACCGCGGACTCGACGAGCGCCTCGGGCGTGGCCTTGCCGTACTTCTCGAGCAGCCGCTTGTCGAGCGAGCCGGCGTTGACGCCGATCCGGATCGACGTGCCGCGGTCCTGCGCCGCCTTGGCGATCTCCTTGACCTGGTCGTCGAACTTCTTGATGTTGCCCGGGTTCACCCGGACGGCGGCGCAGCCGGCGTCGATCGCGGCGAAGACGTACTTGGGCTGGAAGTGGATGTCGGCGATCACCGGGATCTGGCTGTGCCGGGCGATCTCGGGCAGCGCGTCGGCGTCGTCCTGGCTCGGGCAGGCGATCCGGACGATGTCGCAGCCGGCCGCGGTGAGCTGGGCGATCTGCTGCAGCGTGCTGTTGACGTCGGAGGTCAGCGTCGTGGTCATCGACTGCACCGAGATCGGGTGGTCGCTGCCGACCCCGACCTTGCCCACCCGGATCTGGCGGGTCGGGCGGCGGGGGGCGAGCACCGGCGGCGGCGCGGCCGGCATGCCGAGGCTGATCGACGTCATGGCCTCAAGATTAGAGGCTCCGCCGTCACCCGACCCCATCGCCGATCAGGGCCGCCAGCCCGTCGAGGGTCCGGGCCAGGCCGAACTCCCACGCCCGCTCCGCGCTCCACGCGCTGCCCTGCGCGGCACCGGCCGCGGCGCCGATCCGGACCGCGCGCGGGTACGCCGCCGGGTCGAGCGCCCGCGCGAGCACCGGCTGGTTGGCCGCCCACCACTCGGCGTCGCTCATCGCGGAGTCGGTGCCGACCCGCGCCGCGTCGTGCGCGGAGCGGCCGTGGGACTGCACGAAACCCAGCAGGTAGGCGAGCGCGGCGTCGGTGTCGACCTCGCTCAGCCCGGTGTCGTCCAGGGCGGCGAGCTCGTGCTCGTACTTCGCCATCACCCCCGGCCCCAGCGGCGGCCGGCTCAGCGCGGCCACCTCGGTGAGCCAGGGGTGGGCGGCGAGCAGGTCGCGGTTGGCCTCCGCCACGGTGGTCAGCCGCTGCCGCCACGCCTGTCGTCCCCACGGCTCGCGCGGCATCCGCGCGTAGCGCGCGTCGACCATCAGGTCGAGCAGCTCGGGCTTGCCCGGGACATAGGTGTAGACCGACATCGCCGAGACGCCCACCCGCTCGGCCACCGCCCGCATCGTCACCGCCGCCAGGCCCTCCGCGTCGGCGAGCGCCAGCGCCGCGTCGACCACCTGGGCGACGGTCACCGACCGCGCCGGCCCCTTGCGGCGCGCCCCGGCCGGCTCGCCCCAGAGGAGGGCGAGCGTGCGGCTGGGCTCACCCGACCCGGTGCTGGCGGAGGTCACGGGAGCCATCCTGCCACAAGTTCGTTGTACGTTGTACACTATACATCGTACGGAGAAATCCAGGAGGATCGCATGCACATCACCGACACCGCCCTCTCCCTCAACGTCCCCGACGTCGAGGCGTCCGCAGCCTGGGTGCGCCGGCACCTCGGCTTCGCCGAGGAGATGGCCGCCGACGGGTTCTGCTCGCTGGCCCATCCCGAGGCCGGCTGCCATCTCGTCTACCTGCGCACCGGGCTGCCGACCTTCCGGCCGGCGTCCGCCGCGGGGCGCGCCGACGGGCTGCTCGTCGTCTTCACCGTCGAGGACGTCGACGCCGACTACGCCCGGCTGCGTGAGGAGGGGGTCGACGTGGTCACCCCGATCGAGACCGAGCCGTGGGGAGAGCGCTACTTCCAGATGGCCGACCCGAACGGCGTGATCTACCAGCTCGTGCAGTGGGTGACGCCGCCCGACCCGCAGTACGCCGGCGCAGCCACGCCCTGAGCCGCTCAGTGTCCTGTCAGGTTGAAGCGCTGACAGGACACTAGGACTCCAGGTGCACCGGTACGACGAGGTCGCCGACGATCAGCACGACGCCCATCACCAGGATCGCCAGGCCGACGACATAGGCGATCGGCAGCAGCTTCGCCACGTCGACGTACCCGGGGTCGGGCCGGCGCCGCAGCCGGGCCCAGCCCCGGCGTACCGCCTCCCACAGGGCGCCCGCGATGTGGCCGCCGTCCAGCGGCAGGAGCGGCACGAAGTTGAACATGCCGATGAAGAAGTTGAAGCCCGCGACCAGCAGGAACAGCGACACGATCTTCGACTGCAGCGGGATCTCGTCGTGGGCGGCCGTCTCGCCGGCCAGGCGGCCGCCGCCGACGATGCTGACCGGGCCCATCGGGTCGCGCTCCTCGACCCCGACGATCGCCTTCGCGACGCCCCAGACCTTCGCCGGCAGGGTCCCGAGGGCCTTCACGACCTCGACGGTCATGTGGCCCATCTGGCCGACGGTGTAGAGCACGCCGCCGGTGGTCGGGTGGTTGTCGGGGACGACGCCGAGGAAGCCGACCTTGTCGTCCACCTTCCCGCCCACCCGGTCGGGCGGGCGGACGACGGTCTCGGTGCGGAACGGGATCCGCTCCCCGTCGCGCTCAACGACGATCTCGGCCTCGTCGGTGCCATTGGCCCGGACCAGCCTCTGCACCTGCTCCCAGCTGGTGATCTCGGTGCCGTTGAACGACACGATCCGGTCGCCGGCCCGGATGCCCGCGGAGTACGCCGGCGTCGGGTCGTCGCGGAGCTCCTCCGCCGTGCACACCCGGCCCGACTCCTCGGCCGGGAGCACGCACGCGTTGACCTCCTGGAGCGTGGTCTCGGCCGTCCGGTCGCCCGGGTTGCCGTAGGTCGCGAAGACGCCGGCGAAGATCAGGAACGCGATGACGATGTTGACCGTCGGGCCGCCGCCCATGACGACGACCTTCTGCCACCACGGGAACGTGTAGAACAGCCGGTCGGCGTCCTCGGGGCGGATGGTCTCCCACTCGGCCGCGCGGGCGTCCGAGATGAGCTGGGTGAACATGCCGGTGTTGGACTTGCGGACCCGGACGACCTGGTTGCCCTCGGCGTCGACCTCGACCCGGTCGGCGAGCTCGACCGCGCCGGGCGGGAGCATGCCGACGATCTTGACGTAGCCGCCGAGCGGGATCGCCTTGACGCCGTACTCGGTCTCGCCGACCTGCCTGCTCCACACGGTCGGCCCGAAGCCGATGAAGTACTGCGTGACCTTCCCGCCGAACCTCTTCGCCGGGATCAGGTGGCCGAGCTCGTGGAGCCCGATCGAGGCCAGGATCGCCACCACGAAGACGACGACACCGAGCAGGTAGAGCAGAGCGGTCATGGGCGGGATGCGGTCCTCGGTTCGATGAGCTGGGTGGCCGCCTCCCGCGCCCACGCGTCGGCCGCGAGCACGTCGTCGAGGGAGAGCTGCCCCTCCGAGGGTACGTCGTGGGCGGCTACGAGGTCGGCAACGACGTCGACGATGCCGGTGAACGCCAGCCGGCCGGTGCGGAAGGCGTCCACGGCGACCTCGTTGGCCGCGTTGTAGACGGCGGGGGCGGTGCCGCCCCGCTCCCCCGCCTGCCGGGCCAGCGCCACCGCGGGGAAGGCCTCGTCGTCGAGGGGAGGAACTGCCAGGTCTCCGGCGTGGTCCAGTCCACGGCGGGCGCCGAGTCCGGCACCCGCTCGGGCCAGGCGAGGCCGAGCGCGATCGGGATCAGCATGGTCGGCGGGCTCGCCTGCACCAGGGTCGAGCCGTCGACGAACTCCACCATCGAGTGCACGACGCTGGTCGGGTGCACCACGACCTCGATCCGGTCGTAGGGCACGCCGAAGAGCAGGTGCGCCTCGATCACCTCCAGCCCCTTGTTGACCAGGGTCGCGGAGTTGATGGTGATGACCGGGCCCATGTCCCAGGTGGGATGGTTGCCCGCCTGCTCCGGGGTGACGTCGGCGAGCTCGGCGCGGGTCCGGCCGCGGAAGGGTCCGCCGCTGGCGGTGAGCACCAGCCGTCGTACCTCGTCGGGGGTGCTGCCGCGCAGGCACTGCGCGAGCGCGCTGTGCTCGGAGTCGACCGGCACGATCTGCCCCGGCGCGGCCCGCTCCAGCACCAGCGGGCCGGCCATGACGAGTGACTCCTTGTTGGCCAGCGCGAGGGTGGTGCCGGCGTCGAGCGCCGCCAGCGTGGGCCGGAGGCCGACGGCGCCGGTGATGCCGTTCAGCACGACGTCGCACGGCCGCTGGGCCGCCTCGACGCTCGCCTCCTCCCCCAGCCCGTGATACGCCGGCGCGAACTCGGCCACCTGCTGGGCGAACAGGTCCGGGCTGCCGCCGCCCGCGGTCAGCCCGACCACCCGGAAGCGGTCGGGGTTGGCGCGCACCAGGTCCAGCGCCTGGGTGCCGATCGAGCCGGTCGAGCCGAGGATGACGACGTCCTTCACCCGGTCATCCTCGCAGGACGGGCGCGGCCGCCCGGGCGGGTGAGGTGGCTCGCCGGGTGAGAAACGCCTCAAATGCCGGACCGGAGGGGGCTCAGCGTCCATGCTGTGCGCGTGCATCGTCCGGTCCGTGCTCTCCTCACCGTGCTCTTCCTCGTCGCCAGCGTGGCGATCGCCGCCCCGGCTCCGGCCGCGCCGCTCCCGCGCGCGAAGGGCTGCAAGGGCCTGGTCGCGCTCACCTTCGACGACGGTCCGGCGCGGGGCACCACCCACCGCCTGCTGCAGATCCTGCAGAAGAAGCGGGTCCCGGCGACCTTCTTCATGGTCGGCCAGCGGGTCGCCGCCGACCCCCGCGCGGCGCGCGAGGTCGAGCGGGCCGGCTTCCTGACCGCCAACCACAGCTGGGACCACCGGGACATGCGCACCCAGTCCTACCGCGAGGTCCGGCAGTCGCTGCGCGCCACCCGCCGCGCGATGAAGCGGGCCGGGCTGCACCCGACCGACCTGATGCGCCCGCCGTACGGCGCGCTCGCCCCGCCCGCGCGCAGGGCGATCCGCGACGCCGGCTACGTGCCGGTCATGTGGAGTGCCGACTCGCTGGACTGGAAGTCCGGCGACGCCGACCAGATCGCGCGCCGCATCCTCGGCGGCCTGCGCCCCGGGAAGAGGAATATCGTGCTCCAGCACGACGGCGTGAACCGGTCCCCGATCTCGGTCGCCGCCGTGAGCCAGGTGATCCGGGTGGCGAAGCGGCGCGGGTACTGCTTCACCGCCCTGGACGAGCGGGGCCGTCCGGGCTTCCCCACGCCGACGGTGACCGCGACCGCGAAGGACGGCACCGAGGGCGGCGAGGCCGTCGTCACCCTCCGGCTGGACAAGCCCGCCGGCCGCGACACGGCCGTGGTGGTCGAGGCGCTGTCCGGTACGGCGACCGTCGGCGCCGACCTGCCGCCGCTGCACCTGCGCGTGGAGATCCCGGCCGGCCGGCTGAAGGCCAAGGTGCGGATCCCGATCACGGCGGACGCGGTGGCCGAGCCCACCGAGCACTTCACGCTCCGGCTGCGTCACCCCGAGGGCCTGCGGATCGTCCAGGAGACGACGCAGGTCGCCGTCCTCGACGTGCCCCCGCCGACCGCTCCGGCCGCTCCGGCCACCCGGACCGACCTGCCCGGACCGCCGTTCCTGGCGCTCGGGCCGAAGTACAGCTAGGTTCCGGCGTCGGTGAGCCGGTCGGCCGCGGTGTGCGGGTCGACCTCGCCGGCGACCACGGCCGCGGCGAGCTCGTCGAGCAGGTCGCCGTCGCCGACGCTCCCCCAGCGGCGCCGGAGCGCGGTGAGGGCGAGGGCCTCGATCTCGTCGCGCGCCCGGCGCACCCGGCGACGCCGGAGCTCGCCGCTCTCCCGCAGCCACGCGGCGTGCTCGTCGAGCGCGTCCGCGACGTCGGCGATGCCGTCCCCCGTGGACGCGACGGTCTTGAGCACCGGCGGACGCCAGGCGCCCTCGCGGCGCTCGGCGAGGCCGAGCATCGAGCGCAGGTCGCGGCGCACCTTGTCGGCGCCGTCGCGGTCGGACTTGTTGACGACGTAGAGGTCGCCGATCTCGAGGATGCCGGCCTTCGCCGCCTGGATCCCGTCGCCCATGCCGGGTGCGAGGAGCACGATGGTGGAGTCGGCCTGGCCGGCGATCTCGACCTCGCTCTGGCCGACGCCGACGGTCTCGACGAGGACGACGTCGAAGCCGGCGGCGTCGAGCACCCGCAGCGCCTGCGGGGTCGTCCAGGCGAGCCCGCCGAGGTGGCCGCGGGCGGCCATCGACCGGATGAAGACCCCGGGGTCGAGGACGTGGTCGCCCATCCGGATCCGGTCGCCGAGCAGGGCGCCGCCGGAGAACGGCGAGGACGGGTCCACCGCCAGGACGGCGACCCGCCGGTCGCGCCGCCGGAGCTCGCCGATCAGCGCGTTGGTGGACGTCGACTTGCCGACTCCCGGGGCGCCGGTGATGCCGACGACGTGGGCGTGCCCGGCGTACGGCGCGAGGGTGCGCGCCAGCTCCGGCAGGAGCGGCGACTCGTCCTCCACGAGCGACACCAGCCGGCCCACGGAGCGGGGATCGCCCTCGCGAGCGCGGGCCACCAGGTCGGGAACGGCCGCCGCGGTGATCCCGCGGCGGCCGCCCCGTGGTGCCTGTGGTGCTTCGGTCAAGCCGGTTCTCGTCAGGCGGGAACCCGGATGACCAGGGCGTCGCCCTGGCCGCCGCCGCCGCAGAGGGCGGCCGCGCCGACGCCGCCGCCGCGGCGCTTGAGCTCGAGCGCGAGGTGCAGCGTGATCCGCGCGCCGGAGGCGCCGAGCGGGTGGCCGATGGCGATCGCGCCGCCGTTGACGTTGACCTTGTCCTCGTCGATGCCGAGGGCGCGGGCGGACTCGATGCCGACCGCGGCGAAGGCCTCGTTGAACTCGACCAGGTCGAGGTCGGCGGCGCTCAGGCCGGCCTTGTCGAGGGCCTTCTTCGTGGCGTTGGCGGGCTGCAGCTGCAGGGTCGAGTCGGGGCCGGCGACCTGGCCGTGGCTGACGATCTCGGCGAGGATCGGCAGGCCGAGCTCCTCGGCCTTGCTCCTGCTCGTCACGACCACGGCGGCGGCGCCGTCGGAGATCTGCGACGCGGAGCCGGCGGTGATCGTGCCGTCCTTGGAGAACGCCGGGCGCAGCTTGGCCAGCGACTCCGCGGTGGTGTCGCCGCGGACGCCCTCGTCGGCGCTGACGACGACCGGGTCGCCCTTGCGCTGCGGGATGCTCACCGGGACGATCTCGTCGTCGAAGACGCCGTTCTTCTGCGCGGCGGCGGCGAGCTGGTGGGAGCGGGCGGAGAACTCGTCCTGCTCCTCGCGGCTCAGCGGGTTCTCGCGGTCGGCGTTGACGGCCTCGGTCAGGTTGCCCATCGCCTGCTGGGTGGCCTGGTCGTAGAGCGCGTCGTAGGCCATCGAGTCGACGAGCGCGGTGTCGCCGTACTTGAAGCCCTCGCGGCTCTTGGGCAGCAGGTGCGGGGCGTTGGTCATCGACTCGGTGCCGCCCGCGACGACGATCTCGGCCTCGCCCGCGCGGATCAGCTGGTCGGCCTGCGCGATGGCGTTGATGCCGGAGAGGCAGACCTTGTTGATCGTGATGGAGGGGACGCTCAGCGGCAGTCCGGCCTTGATGCCGGCGGTGCGGGCCGGGTTCTGGCCGGCACCGGCCTGCAGGACCTGGCCGACGATGAGGTAGTCGACCTGGTCGGGGGCCACGCCCGCCTTCTCCAGCGCGCCCTTGATCGCGACACCGGCGAGGTCGGCGGCCGAGAGGGTCTTCAGGCCGCCGAGCAGGCGGCCGATCGGCGTACGCGCGCCGGCGACGATGACGCTGGGGTTGTCGGACATGTTTCCTCCGTGCAGACGTGTGGTCGGAACGTTTGCGACTGTACTCGGGGGTAGCCGGAGCGAGCGAGGGGTCCACCGTGCGGTCGGTGAGTCGCTCGTCACACGGCGGGCGGGCGCCCGGCGACGGCAGGGGCGACGGCACAATGGCCCGCATGAGCATCACAGACGGCGTCCCCACCCACCTCTTCACGGCGATCGACCACGTCGGCATCGCGGTGCCCGACCTGGACGACGCGATCGCGTTCTACCGCGACAACTTCGGCATGCACGTCACGCACGAGGAGACCAACGAGGAGCAGGGCGTGCGCGAGGCGATGGTCGCCGTCGGCGACACCGACTCCCGGATCCAGCTGCTCGCCCCGCTCAACGCGGACTCGACGATCGCCAAGTTCCTCGACCGCAGCGGCCCGGGCCTGCAGCAACTCGCCTACCGCGTCACCGACCTCGACCAGGTCTCCGCCATCCTGCGCGAGCGCGGCCTGCGCCTGCTCTACCCCGAAGCCCGCCGCGGCACCGCCGACAGCCGGATCAACTTCGTGCACCCCAAGGACGCCGGCGGGGTCCTCGTCGAGCTCGTGGAGCCCGCTGCCGACGGGGGTCACTGAGCCCAACGGAATTGGACCTGCTCGCCCGGGCGGAGCTGGGCCAGGCGGTCGGTGTCGGCGTCGGCGACCACGCCGATCACGGGGTAGCCGCCGGTGACGGGGTGGTCGGGGCCGAACACGACCGGCGCCCCGCCCGGCGGCACCTGGATCGCCCCGCGCAGGGCGCCCTCGCTCGGGAGCTCGCCCCTCGCCGGCGCCGGGGTGAGCGGCTCGCCCTCGAGGCGCAGGCCCACCCGGTCGCTCGCGGCGCCGACCCGCCAGACCTGTTCCACCAGCCGGTCGGCGGCGTCCACCCAGTCGTCCCGCGGGCCGCGGACGACGCGCAGCACCGGCCGGTCGTCGTACGCCGCCGGGGGCACGGCGTCGACGAGCATCTCTCCCGCCACGTCCCTCCCGACGGGCAGGAGGTCGCCCGCCGCCAACGGCGCGGGGCCGAGCCCGGAGAGCGTGTCGCGCGAGCGCGAGGCCAGCAGCGGCGGCACGCCGAATCCGCCGCGCACGCCGAGATAGGACCGCAGTCCGGACGGCGGCACGCCCAGCCGCAGCCGCTGGCCCGGCTGCAGCGCGAGCACCGCGCCGGTCGGCTCGGGCCGCCCGTCGACGTCGAGGGGCACGGGCGCGCCGGTCACGCAGGCCCACACCACGCCGGTCGCCTCGACCTCGAGCCCGCCCAGCACCACCTCCACGGCCGCGGCGCCGTCGGCGTTGCCGAGCAGCCGCTCCCCCAGCGCGTACGACGCCCGGTCGGCCGCGCCGCTCGCGCCCACCCCGATCGCGGCGTACCCGGGCCGGCCGGCGTCCTGCACCAGGCAGGGCCCGCCGACGGCGCGGACCAGCAGCGCGGTCACGGGATGCTCACCGGGCCGCCTCGAAGCGCACCGTCGCACCGGCGGTCAGCAGCGCCGGCGGGTCGCGGTCGAGGTCCCACAGCGGCAGGTCGGTGCGGCCGATCAGCTGCCACCCACCGGGCGATGCGCGGGGGTAGACCCCGCTGAACTCCCCCGCCAGCCCGACCGATCCGGCCGGCACGCCGGTCCGCGGCTCGGACCGGCGCGGCACCCGCAGCCGCGGGTCGCCGCCCACGAGATAGGCGAAGCCCGGCGCGAAGCCCCCGAACGCCACCCGCCACGGCGTCCCCGTGTGCGCCGCCACCACCTCCCGCTCCCCCAGCCCGGTCAGGCTCGCCACCGCCGCCAGGTCCGGGCCGTCGTACACGACCGGGATCACGACCTCGCCGGCCGTGTCGCCGCGCACCGTCCGTCTGTGTCGTCCCGAGCGCTCCGCGACGACCGATCCGGTCGGTACGACGCTCCGGAGCCGGTCGCGAGGGACGCCCGGACGCGCCACGACCAGCACGGTGCGGGCGCCGGGGACGACGTCGGCGAGGAGGTCCGCGGCGGCGGGGTGGGCGCGGACCAGGTCGGCGAGGGCGACCACGGACGCGGTGTCGTCGAGCTCGACGAGGAGCCCGCGGTCGCCGTACGGGAGCAGCCTCATCCGAAGGAGCCGACCGCGATCCCGGCCTCGCCCAGGGCCGCCCGCACCGCCGCGGCGAGGGCGGGCGCGCCGGGCGAGTCGCCGTGGACGCAGAGCGAGCGCACCTCGCCGCTGCGGGCCAGCACCACGGCCTGGGCCGCCGCAGCGGCCGGGTCGGTGAGCACGGCGCCGGGCGCCGAGCGCGGCACCAGGCCGCCGTCCGGCAGGTAGGCGCGGTCGGCGAAGCCCTCCCCGACCACCTCCAGGCCCGCGTCCGCGGCGGCCGCCAGGAAGGACGAGCCGGCCAGTCCCAGCACCGGGAGCCCGCCGTAGGCACGCACGGCGCCGACCACCGCGTCCGCCTGCTCGGGGTCGCGGGAGACCGCGTGGTAGAGCGCGCCGTGCGGCTTGACGTAGGCGACCCGGCCGCCGGCCGCGCGCGCGATGCCGTCGAGCGCGCCGAGCTGGTAGAGGACCTCGGCCTCGAGCTCGGCGGCCGGCACGTCGACGTACCGGCGCCCGAAGCCGGCGAGGTCGCGGTAGCCCACCTGGGCGCCGATGGCGACGCCCAGCGACACCGCGAGCTCGCAGGTACGCCGCAGCGTGAGCGGGTCGCCGGCGTGGAAGCCGCAGGCCACGTTGGCGCTCGTCAGGTGCGGGAGCAGGGCGTCGTCGTCGCCGAGCCGCCACCGCCCGAAGGACTCGCCGACGTCGGCGTTGAGGTCGACGACCCCCTCCTTCGTGGACGGGCGACCCGGATGCGACGTCATGGCCCTATCGTGGCCCATCGACGCGCCGCCGAGCCCAGGACGGTGCAGCCGCCGCGCGTGACCCTCGGTGAGACGAGCGTCACGAACCCCCCACCCGGAGGTTACCGACGGGTATCTTCGCGGCGGCCGTATTGCCATCCAGCCCGACTGGCACGCACCGATCCCAGGGAGACGACGACCGTGCAGCACATCCTCGACGCCATCCTCGCCGAAGGCACCTCTGCGGAGGACTTCGCCCACCTCGAGCTCCCGGAGTCCTACCGGGCCGTGACGGTCCACAAGGACGAGGTCGACATGTTCGAGGGGTGCCCTCGAAGGAGAAGGATCCCCGCAAGTCCCTGCATGTCGACCAGGTCGCCCTGCCCGAGCTCGGTCCCGGGGAGGCGTTCGTCGCGGTCATGGCCTCGGCGATCAATTACAACACCGTGTGGACCTCGATCTTCGAGCCGGTGTCCACGTTCGGGTTCCTCGAGCGCTACGGCCGCGAGTCCGACCTCGGCGCCCGCCACGACCTGCCGTACCACATCGTCGGCTCGGACCTGTCCGGCGTCGTGCTGGCCGTGGGCGCGGGGTGACCAAGTGGAAGCCCGGCGACCGGGTCGTCGCGCACTGCCTCTCGGTCGAGCTCGAGGCCCCCGACGGCCACAACGACACGATGATGGATCCCTCCCAGCGGATCTGGGGGTTCGAGACCAACTTCGGCGGCCTGGCCGACGTGGCGATGGTCAAGGCCAACCAGCTGATGCCCAAGCCCGAGCACCTCACCTGGGAGGAGGCCGCCTCGCCTGGCCTGGTCAACTGCACGGCCTACCGCCAGCTCGTCTCGGCCAACGGCGGCAACATGAAGCAGGGCGACAACGTGCTGATCTGGGGCGCCTCGGGCGGCCTGGGCGGGTTCGCGACCCAGTACGCCCTCAACGGCGGCGCGAACCCGGTGTGCGTGGTCTCGAACGAGGAGAAGGCCCAGATCGTGCGCAAGATGGGCGCCGAGATGGTCATCAACCGCTCCGAGCTCGCGCCGAAGTTCTGGAACGCCGAGGGCACGAAGCAGGACCCGAAGGAGTGGCTGCGCTTCGGCAAGGCCATCCGCGAGCTCACCGGCGGCGAGGACATCGACATCGTCTTCGAGCACCCCGGCCGCGAGACCTTCGGCGCGTCGGTGTTCGTGACCCGCAAGGGCGGCACCATCACCACCTGCGCCTCGACCTCGGGCTACATGCACGAGTACGACAACCGGTACCTGTGGATGAACCTGAAGCGGATCATCTCCAGCCACTTCGCCAACTACCGCGAGTCGTGGGAGGCCAACCGCCTCATCGCCCAGGGCAAGATCCACCCCACCCTCTCGCGCACCTACACCCTCGAGGACACCGGCCAGGCCGCGCTCGACGTGCACCACAACAAGCACCAGGGCAAGGTCGGCGTGCTCTGCCTGTCCCCCCAGGAGGGCCTCGGCGTACGCAACGAGGAGCTCCGCGCCCAGCACCTCGACAAGATCAACCTGTTCCGCGGCATCTGAGCAGGGAGCACGACGGACGGGCCGGTGCGACGCACCGGCCCGTCCCGCATTTCCGCACCCCGGCACGGGACCGCCGTCCGATCCGGCGAGTGGTGTGGCGCGGAAATGGCTTGCCGGCTCACGTGTCCAGGGTGCGTGCATCGCAAGGCGGCGGCGCGACGGCATACCGGGTTGTCGGGCAGGAGCGGAGCGACTTCCCGACAACCCGGGGCTCCGCTGGCGTCTTCCGAGCGTCGCCAACGTGGCGAGGTGCGTGCCCTGGGTGCGTGAGGTGGTGAGCCATTTCTGCGCCGGACCACTACGCGGGGTGGGAAAGGTTGCGACGATCAGGGATCATGGGCGGGTTCCACCACCGGTTCCATCCCCATGACCGCAGCGAGAGCCAGGGAGGCTCAGTTCCATGAGCGACGAGGGTCTGTCCATCTTCGACGACGAGCCCACCCCGACCGAGGAGTCCAAGACCGTGACCACCAAGGCCACCGACGACGAGCCGACCCAGGTCATCCCGGCGGTGAAGACCACCGAGACTCCCGCGGCGCCACCGCGGCCGCAGGCGGCGCCCGCCCGGCCGGTGCCCGCCTCCCGGCCCACCGCGCCGCCCCCGTCCCCCAGCCCCGCCCGGCCGGTCGGCTTCAACGCCCCCGGCGCGACCGGCGGACTCCCGATCGTCCGCAAGGGCGGCTACGACCGCGACGCGGTGGACGCCCAGATCCGCCAGCTCTCCAGCGAGAAGGCCACGCTCGGCGCCAGCCTGAGCGAGTCCGAGCAGCGGGTGATCGACCTCGAGGGGGAGATCGCGCGGCTGCGCTCGGAGCTCGCCGAGATGGACAACCCGTCGTACGCCGGTCTCGGCGGGCGGGCCAGCGCCATGCTGCGTCTCGCCGAGGAGGAGGCCTCCGAGATCCGGACGACGGCCGAGGCCGACGCCGCCGAGATCCGCGACCAGGCCAGCCGCGACGCCAAGGCGATCCGCGCCGAGGCGGCCCGTGAGGCCGACGACATGCGCGCGGTCCAGCTGCGCGAGCTCGAGGAGAACCGCACCCGCCTGCTCGCCGACGCCGAGCAGGAGCGGGCCCTCGCCCGGAGCGAGGCCGAGGACACCCTCGCGGCCGCCCGGCGCGAGGCCGACCAGCTCCGCCTGGCCGCCCAGCAGGAGGTCACCGAGCAGCGCAGCCAGGCGCAGCGCGAGGTCGAGCAGGCCCGCGCGGCCGTCGACCGCGAGGTCCAGGAGGCCCGCCGCGCGCTGGCCATGGAGAAGGAGCGGCTCGCCCGCGAGGCCACCGACCACCACAACACCGCGGTCGCCGAGACCCGTCGCCTGGTCGACGAGGCCGAGGAGCGCGCCAACGCGGCCGAGGCGCGCGCCGCCGAGGCCAGCAAGCAGTCCGCCGCCAACCGGGCCGCCGCACAGACCGAGGCCGAGGGCCTGCTGACCCGGGCCCGGCGCGAGGCCGAGCAGGTCATCGCCTCCGCCCGCGCCCAGGCCGAGGCGATCACCGCCAGCGGGGACGCGGACCTCCAGCGCGAGATCGCGGCCAAGCGCGCCGAGCTCGACCGCCTGACCAAGCGGCGCGCGTCGATCACCGCCCAGCTGTCCTCGCTCGCCGACCTCGTCGCCGGCTTCGGCGAGGACGAGAGTTGAGCGGCCCCGACCGCCCGGACACCGCGACCGACGACGACGGCGTGAGCGAGCACGCCGGCGTCGATCCCGCCGCGGCGACGCCGGCGCCGGCCCCGTCGGCGTACGGCGAGCCGGGCAAGCCGTTCGACCGCCGCTCGCCGTTCTTCTACGGCTTCGTCGGCGCGCTCGGCGCGCTGACCGCGTTCTGGCTCTTCAACGCCCTCCTCGGCATCGGCTCCACGCTGATGCTCATCGTGGTGGCGTTCTTCCTGGCCGCGGGCCTGAACCCGGCGGTGGAGTTCCTGGAGCGCCGCGGCCTGCGCCGCTCGCTCGCGGTCGTGGTCGTCATCGTGATCGCGCTCGCGGTGGTCGGCATGTTCCTGATCGCGATCGTCCCGGTCATCACCGACCAGGTCACCGCGCTGAGCAAGAACGTCCCGCTCTGGATCGACGAGCTGGAGCGCAACAAGAAGGTCCAGGATCTCAACGAGGAGTACGGCATCCTCGACAAGATCACCTCGTTCGTCACCGACGGCGACTTCATCTCCACGCTGTTCGGCGGGGCGCTCGGCGTCGGCCTCAAGGTGATCGGGGCGCTGTTCAACGCCTTCGTCATCTTCGTGCTGACGCTCTACTTCCTCGCCTCGCTCAAGACGACCACCGGCGCGGTCTACAAGCTCGCCCCGGCCTCGCGCCGCGAGCGCTTCTCCTCGCTGGGCGACAAGGTGATCGCCAATGTCGGCGGCTACGTCTCCGGAGCCTTCCTGGTCGCGCTCTGCGCGGGCCTGAGCTCGCTGGTCTTCCTCTACTTCACCGAGGTGCGCCAGTACGCCGTCGCGCTCGCCTTCGTCGTCGCGCTGCTGGACGTGATCCCGATGATCGGCGCCACCCTCGGGGCCGTGCTGGTCTCGGCGATCGCGTTCGCCACCGATCTCAAGAGCGGCATCGCCTGCGTCATCTTCTTCGTCATCTACCAGCAGTTCGAGAACTACGTCGTCTACCCGCGGGTGATGAGCAAGTCCGTCGACCTGCCGGGTGCGGTGATCGTGATCGCCGCGCTGATCGGCGCCGGCCTGCTGGGCGTGGTCGGCGCGCTGCTCGCCATCCCGGCCGCGGCGGCGGTGCTGCTGATCTTCCGCGAGGTCGTGGTCCGGCGCCAGGACCTGCGCTGAGTCTGGGCCGGGGCCGGCTCAGACCCGGCCCGTCAGACTCGGCCGGCAGCGTGGCGCATCGCCGCGAAGCGGCACGGCGCGTCGCCCGCGGGCCGAGCGGAGCGAGGTCTGTGCGGCAAGCGGCGTCTGCGACACGCTCGGCCCATCAGACAAGGACCGGCTCGGTCTGCTCGACCACCCCGCGCTCCCCCAGCTTGACCCCGACGACGCCGGCGAGGATCAGCACGCCGCCGAGGAGCTGGAGCGCCGCGGGCAGCTGGCCGAGCAGCAGCCAGGCCCATACGACGGCGGCGACGACCTCGCTGAGCGCGACGAAGGAGGCCAGCCGCGAGCCGAGGCGGCGGATGGCGGCGATGCCGGTCGTGTAGGCGAGCGCCGCCGTCACCAGGCCCAGGAGCAGCAGGGCGGCCCAGGGCGCGACGTCGAGCCCGGCGTAGGCGACCGGCGCGGACGATGACGCCATCGGCATCAGGCCGACCAGGCCGAGCACGCCCAGCAGCACGCCGCCGACGACGAGACCGCCCGCCGCGAGGGTGAGCGGCGGAAGGCCGCCGCGCTCGTCGGCGGAGATGACGAAGTACGCCGCCGCGCCCACCATCGCCGCGAGCGCCCAGGCCGCTCCCCGCAGGTCGACGTCGGCGCCCGACACCAGGTCGAGCACCAGCACCAGCCCGAGCGCGGCCACCACCGCCCCGGCCACGGTGAGCCGCCCCGGGCGCTGGCCGTGCATCAGCCACATCCAGACGACGACGGCGGCCGGCGCGGTGTACTCGATCAGCAGGGCCGGCCCGACGTCCATGGTGCGCACAGCGGAGAAGTAGCAGTACTGCGCGCCGGCGACCGCCAGGGCGCCGTACAGGACGACGGTGGGCGCCGATCGCCACAGCAGCCCCCAGCGGCCGCGCAGGGCGACGAGCCCGAAGGGCAGGACGACGGCGGCGCCGATCGCGATCCGCAGCAGGACGATGCTGCCGGCCGTCCAGCCGCTGTCGAGCAGCGGACGGGCGAGGGAGCCGGAGAGGGCGAACGCGGTGGCCGAGGTCAGCGCGAAGGCGAGGCCGCTCGAGGTCGTGTCACGCAAGGTGTCACGAGTCAACGTCGTCATGACTCATGACACTAGGGTTCGGTGCGGTAATCTGTCAATGTGGTTTTCGCCCATGACACGTCGCTGTCCCTCCAGGCTGCGGTCGCCCTGGCCAACGGCAGCCTCGACCCGGTGACGATCGGGACGCCCGACGAGCTCGACGCGTTCTTCGCCGACTTCGGCTACACCGGCCGCCACGACGGCGACCAGGCCGAGGTGGACGCCGTCCTCGCGATCGCGCCGCAGCTGCGGGAGCTGCTGACCGCCGACCGCGACGACGCCGTCGAGATCGTCAACGCCATGCTGCGCGACGCCTCCGCGCTCCCCCAGCTGCGCCGCCACGACGGCTACGACTGGCACCTGCACGCGATCGATCCCGACCGCCCGTTCGCCGAGCGGATCGTCGTGGAGACGGCGATGGCGATGATCGACGTGATCCGCGCCGACGAGATGTCCCGGCTGGCGGTCTGCGCCGACGAGTCCTGCGAGGGCATCGTCCTCGACCTGTCGCGCAACCGGTCCAAGCGGTTCTGCTCGGTCACCTGCGGCAACCGGAACGCCGTCGCCGCCTACCGCGCCCGGCAGGCCGAGAGCGACTGAGCCCGAGCCGGCGCCGGGTCAGGAGCGCAGGAAGTCGCCGGCCCGGAACTCGTCCACGGCCGCCTCCAGCTCGGCGATCCGCTCCTGGCCGGCGGACACCAGCTGCCGGCCGGCCCCCATCCACTTGTCCAGGTCCGGGCACAGCGGCGGGATGTCGGCGAGGATCTCCGCGCTCTCACGCAGGGTCAGGCCCACCCGCTGGGCGGCCCTGGCCAGCTTGATCCGGCACACGGCGTCGATGGTGAAGCGACGGATGTTGCCGCTGGTGCGCTGGCCCTGGACGACGCCGTACCGCTCGTAGTAGCGCACCGCGTTCGTCGTCACCCCGGCCCGGCGCGCGACCTCGGCGATCGACAGCGTCGCGTCCCGGACGTCGGTCGCGCTCATCTCCTCACCCCTCCCGCGGGCGTCGGCTCGGTCGTGCGGCGCCGGCCCGCGTCCCGACGACCACCGAGCCGGATCACCAGCGCGAGCAGGACCACCACGAGCGTAGCCGCCTGGGTGAGCCGCAGCGCGTCCACGAGGTCCGCGACCGCCGCCGTACGGGCCGCGCCGTCCAGCCCCGCCAGCGACGCGAGGGAGCCGGCCGGCAGCAGCCACGCGATCGCGGCCGCGAACAGCGCGCTGACGACGGCGGTGCCGATGCCGTTCGCGATGGTGCTCGCCAGCGGCAGGATCGCGGCGCCGGAGGCGAGGTCGCCGCCCTGCAGGTCGCGCGTCGCACTGGCCATCGTCGGCATCATCACTGCCCCGCTCGCCAGCCCCTGCAGGACGCCGAGCCCGCCCAGCACGGCATACGACGTGTCCGGGCGGAGCACCGCCACCAGCGCGAGGCCGTGCAGCAGGGCGAGCACCAGGCCGGCACCGACCACCCGGCGCGGCCCGAGGCGCTCGAGGACCCGGGCCGCGACCTGCACGCTCACCCCGAGCGCGAGCGCGCCGGGGATCATCAGCGCGGCGGTGCGCAGCGCGCTGTCGGCGCGGAGGACCTGGACGTAGGTGGGCATCAGCAGCATCGACCCGAAGTACGGCGCCGCATAGAGCATCAGCACCGCCGCGTTGCGGCCGAAGACCGGGTCGGCCAGCAGGCGGACCCGCAGCAGCGGCCATCGCCGGGCGAGCGAGCGCCGGACGAAGCAGGCGAGCAGCAGCGCCCCGAGGCCGAGGACCACCAGCCGGACGGCCGGCCCGGCCCCTCGGCGCTCGCCGCGTACGCCACCGCGACCACGCCCGGCACCAGGAGACAGGCACCGACGAGGTCGGTGGGCGCGGGCTCGCGCCCGGCGAGGCCCGCCGGCACCCACCGGGCGGCGCCGAGCGCGCACAGCAGCGCGGGCGGGATCGTGACGAGGAACAGCGAGCGCCAGCTGCCGGTGTCCAGCAGCAGGCCACCCAGCACCGGCCCGAGGACCGGGCCGATCAGCAGCGGCAGTCCCGTGTACGCCGTCATCCGCGCCCGGCGCTCGGGCGCCACCGCCGCGAACGCGAGGGTCAGGCCGAGCGGCGTCAGCAGGCCGCCGGCCAGGCCCTGGCCGACCCGCGCCGCGACCAGCGATCCGAGCCCACCGGCGGCCGCGGCCCACAGGGAGGCGGCGGCGAACCCGCACAGCGCGACGACGTACGTCCGGCGGGTGCCCCACCGTCCGGCGACCGCCGGGGCGAGCGGCATGGTGGCGACCAGGGCGAGCGTGTAGCCGGTCGCGATCCACTGGGCGTCGGTGACCGAGGCGTCGAAAGTCTGCAGCAGCACCGGGAACGCCACCGCGACGATCGTCGTGTCGAGGACCGCCACCAGCCCGCCCAGGGCCACGACCAGCCCGACCCGCGCCTCGGCGGGCGCCAGCCCGCTCATCCGACGCCCATCGCGTCTCGGGCCCGGCCGGCGCGCAGCGACTCCGCCCACCAGCGCAGCTCGTCCATCATGGCCAGGAGCGCGTCACGGGTGCCGGCCGCGGGCTCGAACCCGCCTCCGGCCCCGAGCCGCTCCCAGGGCATCGGGAGGAGCACGGCCTCGCGGATCGTGGTCGCCCGCACCTCGGGGAAGACCGCCCGGAGCTGCTCGACGGCCCGGATCCCGCCCGAGCCGGCGCCGTAGCCCACGAAGGCGACGGGCTTGCGGGCCCACTCGGCGAAGTGCCAGTCGATCGCGTTCTTCAGCGCCGCCGGGAAGCTGTGGTTGTACTCCGGCGTGAGTACGAGGAAGCCGTCCGCCTCGGCCAGCCGGTCCGCGATCGGCGAGTCCGGGCCGCCGCCGGGACCGAGCTGCTCCAGCGGCAGCCGGACCGTGGCGAGGTCGATCACGTCCAGCTCCAGCCAGGCGAGCCCGGCCAGCTCGGCGCGCAGCCAGGCGGTCAGCGGATCGGCCATCCGCGGGCTCCGGACGCTGCCGACGATCAGGGCGATGCGGAGGACGGGGGACGTGTCGGTGGTCATGCCCCGGACGTTAGGAGTTCGCCCATGGGCGAGCTCAAGCCCGCGCGGGGATCAGTCGCCGAGGAAGCGGCGCAGCACCTCGAGGAAGAGCTCGGGGCGCTCGGAGTGCAGCCAGTGCCCGGTGTCCTTGAGGGTCACCTTGCGGTTGCGCGGGAACCAGCGGTCCATCGCGGCGTCGTACTCCGGCAGCACGTACGGCGAGCGCGCGCCGGCGAGCCACAGCACCGGGCCGTCGTACGGCGGCACGTCGGCCAGCCGCTCCTCGGGCCACCCGCTGATGACCGGGAGGTCGCGGTCGAGCACGTCGAGGTTGACCTGCCAGCTCCACCCGGAGGCGGCGGCGGGGTCGCGGCGCAGGTTCTGCAGCAGGAACGAGCGCACCGTCGTGTCGGGCACCGCCGGCTCGAGCAGCCGGTCGGCGTCGGAGCGGTGCACGACGCCGGCCAGGTCGAGGTCGCGCATCGCCGCGATGTAGCCGGGGAACTCCCTGCTCCCCGGATAGCTCACCGGCGAGATGTCGGCCACGCACAGCCGCTCCACCCGCTCGGGGTGCAGCAGCGTCAGCACCATCGCCACCTTGCCGCCGAGCGAGTGGCCGACCAGGGTGACCGGCTCGTCGTCGGGCAGGGCGGCGAGCACGTCGGCGGCGGCTTCGACGAGGTCGAAGCGGGCCGGCCACGGCGAGCGGCCGTGGTGGGGCAGGTCGACCAGCAGCACCCGGTGGCTCTCGGCGAGCTGCTTGGCGATCGTGGTCCAGTTCTTGCCCTGGCCGAACAGGCCGTGCAGGAAGACCACACGGCTCCCGGTGGTCCCGAGAGCCGTGTGGTGAAGCGTCACGTGCCGAGCCTACTGGCCCCGTCGCCCGGCTCCGAACCCGCCGTCCGACACCCGTCGATTGGGCACAAACCGCACGTCTGAGGCCCGAATTGTTGCGGTTTGGGACCAAACCGCAACAGTTTCGGCCGGCTCAGTACGTGTGGAAGCCCTTGCCGGTCTTGCGGCCCAGCTCGCCGGCCTCGACCTTGGCGACCAGCGTCGCGGCCGGCTCGAAGCCGGGCTCGCCGAACTCGCCGTACAGCTCCCTCTGGATCGCCAGCGACACGTCGTTGCCGACGACGTCGAGCAGCTCGAACGGGCCCATCGGGAAGCCGGCGGTCTCCTTGATCGCGGCATCGACGGTGGCCAGCTCCTCGCCGCCCTCGGCCAGCTTGATGGCGTCGTTGAGGTAGGGGAACAGCAACAGGTTGACGATGAAGCCCGAGCGGTCACCGGCCGAGACGCCGACCTTGCCGACGTTGGCGGTCAGCGCGCGGACGGTCTCGTCGACGTCGGCGGAGGTGGCCGGGGTGGTGATGATCTCGACCAGCTTCATGACCGGCGCCGGGTTGAAGAAGTGCATGCCGATGACGTCCTGCGGGCGGCCGGTGGCCTCGCCCAGCTTGGTGATCGGCAGCGAGGAGGTGGTGGTCGCGAGGATCGCGCCCGGCTTGGCGATCCGGTCGAGGTCGCGGAACAGCTCGAGCTTGATGTCGAGGTCCTCGGCGATCGCCTCGACGACGATGTCGACGTCGCCCAGTGCCTCGCGCTCGGTCGCGCCGGTGAGGCGGCCCAGCAGCGCGTCCTTGTCGCCCTCCGTGCCCTTGCCCTTGGCGATGGCGCGGTCGAGGTTCTTGGTGATGTAGCCGATGACCCCGTCGAGCTTGTCCTGGCTGCGGCCGACGAACACCACGTCGTACCCGGCCTGGGCGAAGACCTGGACGATGCCGGAGGCCATCGTGCCGGTGCCGACGACGCCGACCCGGTTGATCTCGTGCTTGAGCTGCGGCGCGGCGCCCTCGCCCGCGGCGGCGGCCTCGTCGGCGAAAGTGCGGCCCTCGGCGGCGAGCTTCTCGAGCAGGCCGGCGGGCTCGTGCAGGTGGTCGCCGGTCTCGGCGTACCGGGCGCCCAGCAGGTCGCGGACCTGCGCGACGCCGATCTCGTCCACGACCGTCAGCGGGCCCTTCGGGTAGCCGCAGCCGAAGCGCATGGCCGCGTCGATGTCGCTCACCGAGGCGTAGCCCGACTCGTAGGTGCGCACCGCGTGGTTCAGGTACGGGAGCACCAGCGTGGTGAAGATCTGCTCGCTCGAAGTCATGGGCCGGATTCTGACAGCCGGGAACCGCCCTGGCTACCCGTCGGTAACCATCGGACGACGATCGAGACGGAGGTCACAGAGACTCAGTCCCGCGGCTGCGATACGACGACCCGCACCACCTTCGAGCGGGAGGTCCGACCACGGACCAGCGTCACCGCCGACCGCGGTACGCCGAGCTGCTTGGCCAGCCACCGCACCAGCTCGTCGTTGGCCCGACCGTCCACGGGCGGCGACGCGAGCCGGACCTTCAGCTCGGTGCCGTCGACGCCCGTGGCGCCGGCCGCGCCCGTGCGGGACGCGCCGGGCTGCACCCTCACCGCGAGGAGCCAGGCCGTCGTACTCCCCCGCTCGGGACGCCACCACGGCTGGTCGGGCTCGATCTCCACACCGCTGAGGGTATGTTCAGGGCCCGTGAGACTCGTCGTGGCGCGCTGCCAGGTGGACTATGCAGGCCGATTGACCGCACACCTCCCGATGGCGACCCGGGTGCTCATGATCAAGGCGGACGGCTCGGTGCTCGTGCACTCCGACGGCGGCTCCTACAAGCCGCTCAACTGGATGTCGCCGCCGTGCACCGTGCGGGAGGAGGTCGTCGACGACGACGGCGTCGAGCAGGTGGTGTGGACGGTCACCGCGAAGGCCCCGAAGGGCCAGACGCCCGACACGCTGCGGATCCTCATCGAGGAGCTGCTCCACGACTCGTCCCACGACCTGGGCATCGACCCGGGCCTGCAGAAGGACGGCGTCGAGAAGCACCTCCAGGAGCTGCTCGCCGAGCACCCGGCCACCCTGCACCCCGGGCTGAGCCTCGTCCGTCGGGAGTTCCCCACCCCGATCGGCCCGGTCGACCTGATGTGCCGCGACGGCGACGGCCTGTCGGTCGCCGTCGAGATCAAGCGCCGCGGCGAGATCGACGGCGTCGAGCAGCTCACCCGCTATCTCGAGCTGCTCAACCGCGACCCCCTGCTCACCGGCAAGGGCGCCGTGCGCGGGATCTTCGCCGCCCAGCAGATCAAGCCGCAGGCCCGCGTGCTCGCCGAGGACCGCGGGATCACCTGCGCCGTCGTCGACTACGACGCCCTGCGCGGCCTCGACAACGCCGAAGACCGGCTGTTCTGATCGCGAGGACCGCCATGACGCCGATCTTCCACATCGCGCTGCTCCGGGACTGGGAGGAGGCCCGGGCGGCCGGGAGGTACGCCGTCTCCACCCGCGACCGGAGCCTCGCCGACGTGGGCTTCATCCACGCCAGCCGGGCCGACCAGTGGACCGGAGTGCGCGACCTGTTCTACGCCGACGTCACCGAGCCGATGGTGCTGCTGCAGATCGACCCGGCGCTGCTCGACGTACCGGTGGTCGAGGAGCCGCCGGAGCCCGGCAGCGCGGTCACCTTCCCGCACATCTACGGGCCGCTGCCCGTGAGCGCGGTCGTCAAGGTGATCCCGCTCCCCCCGGCCCGGGCCGACACGGCCGCCGCAGGCCCGCCGGCACAGGTCGCCGGGCGGCAGGAGCGGCCGCGGGAGAGCTTCTCGCGCGCCTACTTCCGCGAGATGTTCTTCAACGTCGCCCTGCTGTGCGTCGTCATCGCCGTCGGGCTGATCGGCGCGGTCGCCGGCCACGCCGTCTCCGAGGACGGCGGGACCGGGATCGGCGGACTGGCCGGCGTGGCCGTCGGCGTCGTGGTGGCGGTGGTGCTGTTCCGCCGCCGTCACGCCCCGGGCTGAGCGGTCAGGCCCCGGCGGCCGGCGGCGCGGTCGGGTCGGCGTCGCCAGCGCCCTGCTCGCGGGCGACCCAGTCCTCGATGGCGTTGATGTCGTCCTTGCTGCGGGTGACGACGGCGAGCAGGTCGTTCATGGTCGCGACCTCCTCGACCTGCTCCTTGATGAACCACTGCATGAACTGCTCGGAGGCGAAGTCGTGCTCCTCGCGGGCGATCCGCAGCAGGTCGTTGATCTGCTCGGTGACCCGCTTCTCCTGCTCCAGCGCCAGCGCGACCGGGGCGACGACGTCCTCGAAGCTCGCGACGGGAGCCTCGACGCCGGGGATCTCGACGGCGGCGTCGGTGTCGAGGAGGTACTGCACCATCATCATGGCGTGCTGCCGCTCCTCGAGCGCCTGGCCGTAGAAGAACGACGCGAGCTGCGGCATGGTCAGCGCGTCGTAGTGGACGGCGCACGCGAGGTACTGGTTGTGCGCGGCGAACTCGTTGCCGATCTGGACGTTGAGCTGGTCGGTGAAGCGCGGGGCAGCCATGGGCGTCAGCCTAGTGGTCCCGACCTGGCGGACCGCTCAGGCGGCCTTCTGCAGGCCCTTCTTGGTGGCCTTCCTGCCGTCGGCGCGCACCAGCACCCGCTTCTTGACCGTGTAGCCCTCGGGGAGGGTGCCCTCCTTGAGCATCCGGATGGGGCAGCGACCGCAGCGCGACTTGGACACGCAGCACTTCGTCTTGGGGAGCTTGCGCACCTTCCCCTTCGACTTCTTCTTGTCCTTGCCCACGACACGAGGGTAGGGGATTCAGGCGAGGCACGCCTAACCGACGTGACGTGCGTCACGCGCCACCCGCGGTCGCCGGCGCCCCCTGGGCCACTAGCGTGCGGGTCGTGATCGAGATCTGGCTGAACCCCGCCTGCTCCAAGTGCCGCACCGCCGAGAGCGAGCTGAGGGCCGCCGGCGTCGACTACACCGTACGCCGCTACCTCGACGAGCCGCCGACCGTGGCCGAGCTCGAGGACGTGCTGGCCCGGCTCGCCCTGCAGCCGTGGGACATCGCCCGCACCGCCGACGCCCGCAAGCTGGGCGTCTCCCTGCCCGCCCGCGACGCCGCCCATCGCGCGCAGTGGCTGGACCTGCTGGCGACGTACCCGAGACTCCTGCAGCGCCCGATCCTCACGGCTGCCGACGGCACCACCGTCGTCGGCCGCGACCCGGACTCGCTGTCCCGGGTGATCGCCGCCGGCTGACGGCGCGCGGCGTCAGGACAGGCCGTTGGCCTTCCGGATCACCTCGACGATGCCGCCCATGATCTCGGTCAGACCGAAGTCCTTCGGCGTGTAGACGGCGGCGACGCCGCTCTCCAGCAGCGCCTTGCCGTCGGAGTCGGGGATGATGCCGCCGACGATGACAGGGACGTCGCCCATGCCGGCGGCCTCGAGGCCCTCGATCACGGCGGGGACCAGCTCCATGTGGGAGCCGGACAGGATCGACAGGCCGACGCAGTGGACGTCCTCGGCGACGGCGGCCGCGACGATCTGCTCCGGGGTGAGCCGGATGCCCTGGTAGATCACCTCGAAGCCCGCGTCCCGGGCGCGGACGGCGACCTGCTCGGCGCCGTTGGAGTGCCCGTCGAGCCCCGGCTTGCCCACGAGCAGCCGCAGCCGGCCGCCGAGCTCCTCGCCCGTCGTCCGCACCGCCTCGCGGACCGCGCTCAGCTCGGCGCCGGCGGCGGCGACGCCGACGGCGCCGGACACGCCGGTGGGCGCCCGGAACTCGCCGAACACCTCGCGCAGGGTCGCGGCCCACTCGCCGGTGGTCGCACCGGCACGGGCCGCGGCGAGGGTGGCCTGCATCAGGTTGGCGCCGCTCTTGGCGTCCTCGGTGACCCGGGCGAGCGCCTCGGCGACCTCGGTCTCGTCGCGCTGCGCCTTCCACGCCTCGACCGACCCCCGGGCGGCCTCCTCGGCCTTCGGGTCGGCGGTCATGATCGCCTCGTCGAGGTTCGCGGTCAGCGGCGAGGGCTCGGTGGTCTCGTACTTGTTGACGCCGACGATGATCTCGTCACCGGCCTCGATCCGGGCACGGCGCCGGGCGTGGGAGGAGACCAGCTCGGACTTCATGTAGTCGACCGCGCCCATCGCGCCGCCCATCGCCTGGACCCGGTCCATCTCCGCGCGGGCGCCCTCCTTGAGCTCGGCGACCTTCGCCTCGATGACGTGCGAGCCGTCGAAGATGTCGTCGTACTCGAGCAGGTCGGACTCGAACGCGAGGACCTGCTGCAGGCGCAGCGACCACTGCTGGTCCCACGGGCGCGGCAGGCCGAGGGCCTCGTTCCAGGCCGGGAGCTGGACCGCGCGGGCGCGGGCGTTCTTGGAGAGCGTCACGCCGAGCATCTCCAGCACGATCCGCTGGACGTTGTTCTCGGGCTGCGCCTCGGTGAGGCCGAGGCTGTTGACCTGGACGCCGTAGCGGAAGCGGCGCATCTTGGCGTCCTGGACGCCGTACCGCTCCTGGGCGATCTCGTCCCACAGCTCGGTGAAGGCGCGCATCTTGCACGTCTCCTCGATGAACCGGACCCCGGCGTTGACGAAGAACGAGATCCGGCCGACGACCTTCTCGAAGTCCTCGTCGCTGACCTGCCCGGAGTTCTTGACCTGATCGAGGACCGCGATCGAGGTGCACAGCGCGTAGGCCAGCTCCTGGGTCGGCGTGGCACCGGCCTCCTGCAGGTGGTAGCTGCAGATGTTGATCGGGTTCCACTTCGGGATGTAGTTGACGGTGTAGGCGATCATGTCGGCGATCAGCCGCAGCGAGGCCTCGGGCGGGAACACATAGGTCCCCCGCGAGAGGTACTCCTTGATGATGTCGTTCTGGGTCGTGCCCGACAGGAGCTTCGCGACCTCGGCCGGCTCCATCTCCGGGTTCTGCTCCTCGGCGACGACCTGGTACATCGCGAGCATCCACATCGCGACCGCGTTGATCGTCATCGAGGTGTTCATCTCGATGAGGGGGATCTGGTCGAAGAGCTTGCGCATCTCGCCGAGATGCGGGATCGGCACGCCGACCTTGCCGACCTCGCCGCGGGCCATCGGGCTGTCCGGGTCGTAGCCCGTCTGCGTCACCAGGTCGAACGCGACCGACAGGCCGGTCTGGCCCTTGGCCAGGTTGGTGCGGTAGAGCGCGTTGGACGCCTCCGCGGTGGAGTGGCCGGCGTAGGTCCGCATCACCCAGGGGCGGTCCTTGGGATGCGATGCCTTCCCGGCGGTGCCGGCTGCGTCGGTCGTGGTGCTCATAGGCCGAAGCGTAGGCCGATCCCTACCCCTTGGTAACCGTCGTCCCATGTGGGGTTGTGCACAGACTCACACCTCGGGCCTGCAGGACCCGCACTTCGCGCGTGCAGAGCTCGCACTTCGTGCCGGCGCCTCAGGCGGGGATCGGCTCCCGCTCGAGCTCGATCAGCCGGATCAGGTGGGTGAGGTGGAGCATGCGGCGCACGGCCGGCTGGGCGCCGCGCAGCACGACCCGCACGCCGTAGCGCTGGGCCTGGCGGCTCGCGGCGGCGATCACCTTGAGCGCGGTCGCGTCGACGGAGCGCACCGCGCTGATGTCGAGGACGACGGGGCTGATCAGGTCGGTGCCGCAGCTGCGGATGTGGTCGTGGACCGCCGCGCGCAGCTCACCGGTGCTGCGGACGTCGAGGTCGCCGGCCAGGATCAGGACGGGCTCGCCGAGAACCATCTCGACGCCGATGCTGGTCGACTGTCGTGCTGCCATGGTTCCCTCCCGAGATCGATCCGGCCGGCGTCCCCATACGCCCGTTACCCACCATGACGCTCCGGCAACCCGATCGGTTGCATGCCGGGCGGAAGTTTTTCCGTGGCGGAGCCGGGCTACCCTCCGGTCATGGTCAACCTCACCCGCATCTACACGCGCACCGGCGACGCCGGTGAGACCCGGCTGGGCGACATGAGCGTGACGACCAAGACCGACCTGCGGCTGCAGGCCTACGCCGACGTCGACGAGGCCAACGCCCACATCGGGGTCGCGGTCGCGACGGGCGGGCTGGAGGACGACGTGGTCCAGGTCCTGGTCCACGTGCAGAACGACCTCTTCGACGTCGGCGCCGACCTGTGCACGCCGGTCGTCCCCGACCCGGAGTACCCACCGCTGCGCATCGAGCAGGACTACGTCGACCGCCTCGAGCGCTGGTGCGACGAGTACAACGACCCGCTGCCGAAGCTCCGCTCGTTCATCCTCAACGGCGGCACGCCCGGCGGCGCCCACCTCCACGTCGCGCGCACCGTCGTACGCCGGGCCGAGCGGGCCGCCTGGGCGGCGCACGAGGTGCACGGCGAGGTGATGAACAAGCTGGCGATCACCTACCTCAACCGGCTCTCGGACCTGGTGTTCATCCTCGCGCGGCACGCCAACCGCGAGCAGGGCGACGTGCTCTGGGTGCCGGGCGGCGAGCGAGGGCAGTGAGGCCGGGCCGGCCCACCGTCGCGCTGGCCGTGCTGGCGCCGCTCCTCGCCGCCTGCGGGGCCGGGGACCCGGCGCCTGCGCCGCGGCCGGCGCCGTCGACCGGGGTGGCGACCGAGATCGCGCCCGAGGCGCCGCCCGACGCCTCGGCCGGCACCGCCACCCCTCCGGCCCCGCGGCCCGCGCTCGCGGCGCCCACCCTCGCCGGCGACGCCGACGAGCTCGCCCGGCGCCTGGTCGCCGCGGAGGACGTCCTGCGCGACCCGGCGGCGCCGGAGCACGCGCTGCGCCAGGCGGCCTTCGACACCCAGGTGCTCTACCGGCAGCTCGCGCGGCGGACCGGCTGGCAGGATCGGGTGCTCGCGGCCGCCGGACCGTACCGCGCCACCATGGCCGACCACATCGAGGCCCGGACCGGCCTGCGCAGCGTGCTGACCCGGCTGTCCGGCGAGGTCCCGGCGTGGCGGATCGTCCGGCCGGCGCCCGTCGACGAGCTCCGCGCGCACTACGAGGAGGGCGAGCGGACCTTCGGCGTCCCCTGGGAGGTGCTCGCCGCGGTCAACCTCGTGGAGACCGGCTTCGGCAGGATCCGCGGCTACTCCACCGCCGGCGCCCGCGGCCCGATGCAGTTCATCCCCTCGACCTGGGCACGGTACGGCGAGGGCGACATCGACGACCCGCACGACTCGATCCTCGCGGCGGCCCGCTACCTCGCGGCCAGCGGCGGCGCCTCGCCCGACCGGCTCGACGCCGCCCTGCACGCCTACAACCGCCACACCGGCTACGTCCGCGGCGTCCGGGCCTACGCCCGGATCCTCGAGCGCGACCCCGGCGCGCTCGCCGGGCTGTACCGCTGGCAGATCCTCTACCTCTCCGAGCGCGGCGACCTCTGGCTGCCCCAGGGCTACCGGCGCACGACGTCCCTCCCCGTGGACACCTACGTCGCCCGCCACCCGGACCGGCTGCTGGGCACCGCGACGGACTGAGCCCGCCCGGCCCACGTCGGGTCAGGTGGCCGCGCGGTCGCCGTGCCCCAGCGACCGGCCCGGCGCGACCAGGTCGCGCACCCGCCGCTTGAGCTCGACGATCTCCGGGAAGCCGCCGTCGCGCTTGCGGTTCCAGACGCCGGTGCTCCCCGAGGCCGTCTCGACCTCGACCCGGAAGACGCCCGCCTCGCCCTCGCGGACCGCGGGGCGCAGGGCCACCTCGTCGAGGTCCTCCTCGAAGGTCTGGAGCAGCTCGGCGGCGTACCACTGCGCGCGCAGCAGCCACCGGCACCGGGCGCAGTAGGTGATGACGACGCGGGTCACCCCACCATCAAACCAGTTGCCCGCGGCGCCGGCGGGCGCCGACCATGGACGGCGATGGACGTCACCTTCACCAAGCTCCCCGGCCGGTACGAGATCGCGGTCGACCGGACGGCGGGCGCCGCCCTGGCCCCGCGCAACGGCCCCGGCCACAGCGACGCCGTGCCGCACGACGTCGCGCACCTGCTGGTCGAGATCGAGGACGGGCTCCGCGGCGCGGTCTACGGCCGGCTCGCGGCGGCCGACGGCGACGACGGGATGTTCTGGCCGGCCGACCCGGCCGCGCGACGGGCGTCGCTGAAGCGGCGGCGTCCGCCGACGCCCGCGGAGTCGGCCGACATGGCGCGCTCGGAGCGGCTCGCGTCGCTGAGCGTCGCCCTGTGGGAGGTCGCGCGCGGACGGCGCCGTCCCGACCCGGCGTGGCCCGGCACCGCGGCGGGCAGCGGCATCGACCCCGACCTGCTGGAGCGGCTGTTCTCCCGCTACGACGACTTCGCCGACCGGTGGGCGGCGCTGCCGGCCGGCGGCTCGATCACCCTGGCCTGGCCGTTCCCCGAGGGCAGCGGGAGGCGACGCCGGACCGGACGCTGACCCCGGCCCGCCGGGGCTGTGGATCGATGTCGGATGCGTCGGCGGGGCGTGCCACGATGAGGGGACCGTGAACGTCCTGGCCGAGCTGACCGACGACTTCCTGGCGCGGCACTTCGACGCCGGGACGATGGAGCGTGCCCGCGGGATCGTCGCCGACGGCGGCGTACGACGCCCCGAGATCGGGATGCTGTCCGCGGGATCGGTGACGGCCACCGCCGACGTGCTCGGCAGCCGCGCGACGCCGTACCAGGTCCAGCTGCACGCGGAGGCGCCCAACGGCAGCTACGCGGGCTGGCTGTTCACCGTGTGCACGTGCCCGGTGCGGTCGGTGTGCAAGCACGGCGCCGCGCTCGCGCTCACGCTGCGGCAGACCTTCACCCAGCCGGCCGGCGAGGCGGCCTGGCGGCGGTCCGTCGAGCGCCTCGTCGGCGAGCTGGAGCGCCAGCAGCCGCAGGTGCGCGAGGAGGTGCCGCTGGCGCTGGAGGTCTCGCTCGACCGGGGGCGCAGCGGCGGCTACCGCTCGCCCGGGCCGACCCTGCGGATGCGGCCCCTGCGCCGCGGCAAGAGCAGGCCGTGGATCAAGACCGGCGCCGAGTGGAACGACGTGGCCGGCAGCGCCCGCGGCCTCGTGCGGCGGCAGGCCGACGCCCTCGCCGCGCTGCACACCCAGTGGGCCGGCCACCGCGGCTACTACACGGCCGGCGTCGCGCCGTCCCTCGACGAGTTCGGCGACCAGGTCGTCCGCGCCCTGCGCAACGCCCGGGACGCCGGGGTGACCCTGCTCGCCGCGCGGCCGCTGACGTCGGTGACGATCGCCGACGAGGCCGCCGAGGTGGTCGCCGAGCTCGACGACGTCGAGGGCGGCACGACCATGCGCGCCGCGGTCACCCTCGGCGACCGCACCTGGCGGGGCGAGTCGGTGGTGCTGGTCGGCTCCCCCGCGTCCGTCGTCGGCCTGCTCGACGACGACGGACGCCTCGTCGTCGCGACCACCACGGCGCCGGTCCCACCGGCGCTGCGCCACCTGGTCGACGGGCCGCCGATCGTCGTCCCGCCCGCCGACCTCGCCGACTTCCGCGAGACGCTGCCCGGGCTGATGCGCCTGGTGCCCGTGCGCGCCGAGACCTCGGCGGTCGAGCTGCCCGAGCCGCTGGCCCCGACCCTGGTGCTGACGGTCTCCTGGCACACCTCCACGAAGGCCGGCCTGACCTGGCACTGGCAGTACGGCAGCGACCCGGAGCGCAGCTGTCCCCTGAGCAGCCACGACTCGCTCGGCGGGGTCCGGGACCGGGCGGCGGAGCAGGCGCTGCTCGCCGCGGTCCCCCAGGCGCTGCTGCAGGTCTCCACCGTCACGGACGGCGATGCGCTCGGCCTCGCCATCCACGAGCTGCCCCACCTGCGCGCGATCGAGGGCGTCCGCGTGGTCGAGGAGGAGCGTCCGGACTTCCGCGAGGCCGACGTGGCGCCCGAGATCCGGTTCGACCTGGCGGAGCCCGATCCCGGCGCCACCGACTGGCTCGACCTCGCCGTCACCGTGACCGTCGCCGGCGAGCAGATCCCGCTGCCCGACGTGCTGGCGGCGCTCACCCTCGGTCTCGAGTTCCTCGTCCTGCCGAGCGGGCTCTACGTCACGACCGACCGGCCCGAGTTCGACCGGCTGCGCGAGGTCGTCACGGCCGCCGCCGAGCTGCGCGAGCGCGACGGGGACCGGATCGGCGTCGGCCACCACGACCTCGGGCTGTGGGCGCAGCTCGCCGAGACCGGGCTCGTCGACGCCCAGGTCGCCGCCTGGGTCGAGCGCGCCCGGGCGCTGCGCGACCTCACCGACATCCCGCAGCCGGAGCCGCGCGGCCTGGCCACCGCGCTGCGCAGCTACCAGCGCGAGGGCTTCTGGTGGCTGGCCTTCCTGTGGCAGCACGGCCTCGGCGGCGTCCTCGCCGACGACATGGGGCTCGGCAAGACGCTGCAGGTGCTGGCCCTGATCACCCACGCCCGCGCCGAGCGGCCGGGGGGCGCCCCGTTCCTCGTGGTCGCCCCGACCAGCGTCGTCACCGCCTGGGCCACCGAGGCCGCCCGGCACGCGCCCGGGCTGCGGGTCGCGATCGCCTCCCGTCGTACCGACGACGTGGCGGGGCTGGCCCGCGACCACGACGTCGTCGTCACGACCTACACGCTGCTGCGACTGGCGCACGAGCAGTACGCCGCGCTCGACTGGTCCGGGGTCGTGCTCGACGAGGCGCAGCAGGCCAAGAACCACCAGAGCAAGACCTACCAGGCGGTCCGGAGCGTGGCGGCGCCGTTCAAGCTGGCCGTGACCGGCACGCCCTTCGAGAACCGGCTGATGGAGCTGTGGTCGCTGCTCTCGATCACCGTGCCCGGGCTGTATCCCTGGCCGCGCACGTTCGCCGAGAAGGTCGTCCGGCCGGTGGAGCGGGACGCCGACCAGGTGGTCCTCGACCGGTTCCGCGCGCGGATCAGGCCGTTCCTGCTGCGACGCACCAAGGAGCTCGTCGCCGACGACCTCCCGCCCAAGCAGGAGCAGGTGCTCCAGGTCGATCTCGGGCCGGCCCACCGCCGGATCTACGACACCCACCTGGCCAAGGAGCGGCAGCGGATCCTCGGCCTGGTCGAGGACTTCGACCGCAACCGGGTCGCGATCTTCAGCGCGCTGACCAAGCTGCGCCAGCTCGCGCTCGACCCGGCCCTCGTCGACGACGAGCACGAGACCGTGGGCTCCGCCAAGCTCGACGTCCTCGTCGAGCACCTCGGCGAGATCACCGCCGAGGGACACCGCGCCCTGGTGTTCAGCCAGTTCACCTCCTTCCTGACCCGGGTCCGCTCCCGCCTCGACGACGCCGACATCGCCACGACCTACCTCGACGGCACCACCCGCGACCGCACCGGCGTGATCGAGCGGTTCCGCTCGGGCGCCGCCCCCGTCTTCCTGATCTCGCTCAAGGCCGGCGGCACCGGCCTCACCCTCACCGAGGCCGACTACGTCTTCGTGCTCGACCCGTGGTGGAACCCCGCCGCGGAGGCCCAGGCCGTCGACCGCGCCCACCGGATCGGCCAGACCCGGCACGTCCACGTCTACCGGCTGGTCGCCACCGACACCATCGAGGAGAAGGTGATGGAGCTCAAGGCCCGCAAGGCCGAGCTGTTCGCGCAGGTCATCGACGGCGACGGTGCGATGAGCACCTCCATCGGCGCCGACGACATCCGGGGGCTGTTCGAGGAGTGACGCAGGCCGGTTCCGGGTTCGGTTCCGGGCTCGCGCCGGGTTTGCGTCGGAGGTGCGTGCCAGCCTTCCCGCACGCCACGACCCCTCGGGAGCACCGATGCACGCACTCACCTCGACCGACGCGACCTTCGACCGCCTCGACGCCCTCGCGCTGGCCGTCGCGTGCGGCGTCCTGCCCCTGGCCTACGCCGTCGCGCTGCTCTGCCTGACCGTCCTGCCCGCGGGCTACCTGCGGGCCAACACCAGACCGCCCGGGCTCTCCGCCACCTGGCTCGGCCTGCGCTGCTGGCAGGTGCTCGGGCCGGTCGGCTACGTGGTCGCGTGCGCCACCGTCTTCAGACCCGCCGACTCGGCCGCCGTGACCGCCGTCTTCACCCTCGCCGCCCTGCTCCCCCTGCTCGGCACCGCGCGCAGGGCGGCCGGCTCGGCCGGCTGGCGGGACTGGGCGTCCCGGGACGCCGAGCTCGGCCGGCTCCCGGACGCGTCGCTCGACCACCTCGGCAACCAGCTGTTCCTCCGGACCTTCGCCCGACGGGTCCGGGCCGCGCCCTGGCTCACCGCGGGAGCGATGCTCCTCTACGTCGGCACCCGGCGCCCCGTCGACGCCCTCGAGGCGGCTCCGCTGGTGCTGCTCGCCCTCGCCCTGCTCACGATCCTCTACGACCGGGTGCTCGAGCAGCTCGACCCGCTCGGGGCGCTGATCGTCCTCCATCGACATCAGGTCGAGCGGCACGACGACTTCCTCTGCTCCACCGATCCCTGGCGCCACGGCGAGGGCCGTGCCCAGGTCGCCGACGCCCCGCTGGTGCGGCTGGCCCAGCTGCGACTCCAGCGGCTGACCCGGACCCTGCCCGGGCCTGCGCGCGAGCGCGCCCGCGCGGGCTGCGCGGAGCTCGTCGACCGCTACCTCGCCGACCCGCCGCGACTGCGCGGCGACCTCCTCCGCACGTGCGTCGACGGACCGCTCCCCCACGGCACGGTCACCGGCACCTCCCCGCGCGGGGCGCCCTGGGACGCCACGACCCTGCTCACGCTCGGCGGGGCCGCGGCCACGATCGCCGTGATCGCGCAGCTGGTCGCCCATCTGGGCGACCTCGCCACGACCGCCAGCCGCTCCGGCCTGCCCTGACCGCTACCGCCGGTTCCAGTCCGTCCCGGGCGGCATCGCCTCGAGCCAGGCCTGGAAGCCGGTCAGGGAGGAGACGCTCATCGCGAGCTCGACCAGGCCCTCGGGCGACTGGCAGCGGATGACGAGGTGGTCGGGGTACAGCGAGGCCTGCTCGGTGCCGACCGGCTCGCGGCGGCCGTCGTACTCGAGCTCGTCACGGCGCCAGGACCGCTTCGGGCGCGGGGACAGGCTGAAGACCCGGAACCACTCGAGGGTCTCGCCGGAGTAGCGCCCGAGGCCGAGGATCCAGCCCCGCTCGGAGGCCGAGGTCCGGTAGCGGTGACTGAGCTCGAAGGTGCCACCGTGCCGGGAGAGCGTACGGCGCCGGACGATGAGTCCGGCGCCGTACAGCACACACAGGAGCAGGAGCGCGCCACAGATGTCGAGCAGCCACTCCCACCATGCCATCTGCGTGTCAGTGACCTTCTACGAGACCTTCTCCGCGGCGCGGATGCGCGCCTCGGCGTGCCGGACGCGCTGCTCCGCCTCGTTGCTCGAGTCGAGCAGGCGCTTGGCCTCCTCGAGGTCGATCCGGGCCTGGTCGACCTCGATGTCCTCCGCGCGCTCGACCCGCTCGGCCAGGATCGACACGCGGTCGTTGGCCACCGACAGGAAGCCACCGTCCACGGCGACGATCACGAGCTGGTTGGTGCCGGCCACCTGGATCTCGACCACCGAGGCCGAGAGCAGCGACAGCGTGGGCGCGTGACCGCGCAGCACGCCGATGTCACCGTCGAGCGTGCGCGCGATGATCATCGCCGCCTCACCGGACCACACAGTCCGGTCGGCCGCGACGAGCTCGACGTGCAGGTGCTCGACCGTCGTGTCCGCCATGATCAGAGGCTCTTCTGGATCTCGGCCCAGTTGCGCTCGACGTCGTCGAGACCACCGCACATGAAGAAGGCCTGCTCGGCGACGTGGTCGTACTCACCGTCGGCGATCTTGTTGAACGCCTCGATGGTGTCGGCCACGGGCACGGTCGAGCCCTCGATGCCGGTGAACTGCTTGGCGACGTAGGTGTTCTGCGACAGGAACCGCTGGATCCGGCGCGCGCGGGACACGATGATCTTGTCCTCTTCGGAGAGCTCGTCGACACCGAGGATCGCGATGATGTCCTGGAGCTCCTTGTTGCGCTGCAGGATCTGCTTGACCCGGATCGCGCAGTCGTAGTGCGCCTGACCGATGTACTGCGGGTCGAGGATCCGCGAGGTCGAGGTCAGCGGGTCCACGGCCGGGTAGATGCCCAGCGACGCGATCTCGCGGGACAGCTCGGTCGTCGCGTCGAGGTGCGCGAAGGTCGTGGCCGGGCCGGGTCGGTGTAGTCGTCCGCGGGGACGTAGATCGCCTGCATCGAGGTGATCGAGCGACCACGGGTCGAGGTGATCCGCTCCTGCAGCACGCCCATCTCGTCGGCCAGGTTGGGCTGGTAGCCCACCGCGGACGGCATCCGGCCGAGCAGCGTGGAGACCTCGGAGCCCGCCTGGGTGAACCGGAAGATGTTGTCGATGAACAGCAGCACGTCCTGGTTCTGGACGTCGCGGAAGTACTCCGCCATGGTCAGCGCGGAGAGCGCGACGCGCAGACGCGTGCCCGGCGGCTCGTCCATCTGGCCGAAGACCAGGGCGACCTTGTCGAAGACGCCCGCGTCCTTCATCTCCTCGATGAGGTCGTTGCCCTCACGGGTGCGCTCGCCGACACCGGCGAACACCGACACACCACCGTGGTTCTTGGCGACGCGCGCGATCATCTCCTGGATGAGCACGGTCTTGCCGACGCCGGCGCCGCCGAACAGGCCGATCTTGCCACCGGTGACGTACGGCGTGAGCAGGTCGATGACCTTGATGCCGGTCTCGAACATCTGGGTCTTCGACTCGAGCTGGTCGAAGGCCGGCGCCTTGCGGTGGATGCCCCACCGCTCGCTGACCTCGAGGGTCTCGCCCGGGGCGAGGTCGAGGAAGTCGCCGGTCGCGTTGAACACGTGGCCGAGGGTGACGTCGCCGACGGGGACCGTGATCGGGCCGCCGGTGTCGGTGACGCTCTGGCCGCGGACCAGGCCGTCGGTCGGCTTCAGCGAGATGGCGCGGACCATGCCGTCGCCGATGTGCTGGGCCACCTCGAGCGGCAGCACCGAGGTCTCGCCGTCGAGGGTGATCTCGGCCTCGAGCTTGTTGTAGATCTCGGGCATCGCGTCGGTCGGGAACTCGATGTCCACGACCGGGCCGATGACCCGTGCGATCCGACCCACCGAGGCCGCACCGCTGGCGGTGGTCTCTTCAACCGTTGCAGTCATGTCTTACTCCGTTTGGTGTTTTCTCTGGTGGGGTCAGTCGTTCGCAGCCTGGGCGTCGGCGAGCGCGTTCACGCCGCCGACGATCTCGCTGATCTCCTGGGTGATGCCCGCCTGGCGCGCCTGGTTGGCGATTCGGGTGAGCTTCTTGATCAGCTCCTCGGCATTGTCCGTCGCGGACTTCATGGCCTTCTGGCGGGCGGCGAGCTCGGAGGCCGCCGCCTGCAGGAGGGCGTAGAAGATCCGGCTCTGGACGTACTGCGGCAGCAGGCCGTCGAGCACCTGGGCGGCCGACGGCTCGAACTCGTACAGCGGCAGCAGCTCGTCGTCCTCGGGGGCCTCCTCGCCCTCGACGACCTCCAGCGGCAGCAGGCGGATCGCGGTCGGCTCCTGGGTGAGCATCGAGCGGAAGCGGGTGTAGACGACATGGACCTCGTCCACGTCGCCCTCCTCGCCCTGCTCCTTGAGGAACGCCGCGATCAGCGCCGAGCCGATCTCGGCGGCCTTGTCGTAGGTCGGCTGGTCGGAGAACCCGGTCCAGGCCTCGACGTACGGACGCTGGCGGAACTTGAAGTACGCCTCCGCCTTGCGTCCGGCGAGGTAGAAGTCGAGCTCCTTGCCCTCGGCGCGCAGCCGCTCGGCGAGCCGCTCGGTCTCCTTGATGACGCTCGAGGAGTAGGCGCCGGCAAGGCCGCGGTCGCTGGTGATGACCAGGACGGCGGCGCGCTTGGGATTCTCCTCCTCGCGGGTCAGCGGGTGGTCGACGTTCGAGAAGGTCGCCACCGCCGACACCGCACGGGTCAGCTCCCGGGCGTACGGCGCTGCCGCCTGCGCCCGCTGCTGCGCCTTGATGATCCGGGACGCAGCGATGAGCTCCATGGCGCGCGTGATCTTCTTCATCGACTCCGTCGACTTGATCCGCGCGCGGTACTCACGCAGCGATACGGCCATGCGTCAGCCCCGCTTCTGCTTGACGATCTGCTCCTGCTCGAGCTCGTCGTCGGCCAGCGCCTCGGCCTCGGGCTCGTGCCCGACCTTGATGCTGCCGCCCTCGGAGGTCTCGAACTGGGTCAGGAAGGTGTCGTAGGCGGCGGCGAGGCCGTCCTCGTCCTCGAACTTCTGCGTCTCGCGGATCGCGGCCAGGATGCCGTCGTGCGAGCGGTGCAGGTAGTCGAGGAACTCGCGCTCGAAGCGGAGCACGTCACCGGTGTCGACCACGTCGAGGCGACCCGACGTGCCCAGCCACAGCGACACGGTCATGTCCGCCAGCGGGTACGGCGAGTAGGCCGGCTGCTTGAGCAGTGCCATCAGCCGCTGGCCGCGGGCCAGCTGCTGCTTCGACGCGGCGTCGAGGTCGGAGGCGAACATCGCGAAGGCCTCCATGGCGCGGTACTGCGCGAGGTCGACCTTGAGCGAGCCGGTGACGGCCTTCATCGCCTTGGTCATCGCGGCACCGCCCACGCGGGAGACCGAGATGCCGACGTCGATGGCCGGGCGCTGGTTGGCCGCGAACAGGTCCGACTGCAGGAAGATCTGGCCGTCGGTGATCGAGATGACGTTGGTCGGGATGAACGCCGAGACGTCGTTGGCCTTGGTCTCGATGATCGGCAGGCCGGTCATCGAGCCGGCGCCGAGCTCGTCGGAGAGCTTCGCGCAGCGCTCCAGCAGGCGGGAGTGCAGGTAGAAGACGTCACCGGGGTACGCCTCGCGGCCCGGCGGGCGGCGCAGCAGCAGCGACACGGCGCGGTAGGCCTCGGCCTGCTTGGTCAGGTCGTCGAACACGATCAGGACGTGCTTGCCGTCGTACATCCAGTGCTGGCCGATGGCCGAGCCGGTGTAGGGGGCGAGGTACTTGAAGCCCGCGCTGTCGGACGCCGGAGCCGCCACGATCGTGGTGTACTCCAGGGCGCCGGCCTCCTCGAGGGCACCGCGCACGGAGGCGATGGTCGAGCCCTTCTGGCCGACGGCGACGTAGATGCAGCGGACCTGCTTGGTCGGGTCGCCCGACTCCCAGTTCTGCTTCTGGTTGATGATCGTGTCGATCGCGACCGTGGTCTTGCCGGTGGCGCGGTCGCCGATGATCAGCTGGCGCTGGCCGCGGCCGATCGGGGTCATCGAGTCGATGGCCTTGATGCCGGTGGCGAGCGGCTCGTGGACCGACTTGCGGGCCATCACGCCGGGGGCCTGGAGCTCGAGGGCGCGGCGGCCGTCGGTGGCGATCTCGCCGAGGCCGTCGATCGGCTTGCCGAGCGGGTCGACCACGCGGCCGAGGTAGCCCTCGCCGACGGGGACCGAGAGGATCTCGCCGGTACGGCGGACCGTCTGGCCCTCCTCGATCTTGTCGAAGTCACCGAGGACGACGACACCGATCTCGCGGTCCTCGAGGTTGAGCGCGAGGCCGAGCGTGCCGTCCTCGAACTCGAGGAGCTCGTTGGCCATGGCCGACGGGAGGCCGGCGACGCGGGCGATGCCGTCGGCAGCCGAGGCGACGGTGCCGACCTCTTCCTTGCTCGCCGCGGCGGGCTGGAAGTCCGCGACGTACTTGGCGAGGGCGTCGCGGATCTCGTCCGGACGGATGGAGAGTTCCGTCATCTCTGGTGCCTTCTCTCTTGTCTACAGCTGTGAGGTCGTGGGGTGCGGCGGTCAGCCGGCGATCTTGCGGCGGGCGTCGTCCAGGCGGCTCAGGACGGTGCCGTCGATGACATCGTCGCCGATCTCGACCCGGACGCCGCCGAGCACGGCGGGGTCGACGACGACGTTGAGGTGCACCGGGCGGCCGTACTGGCGCGTCAGTGCGGACCCGAGGCGCTGCTGGTCGGCCTCGGAGAGCGGGCGGGCGACGTGGACGGTGGCCACACCCTCACCCTGCACCTGCGCGGCCGTGCGCTCATAGTCCTCGAGCGCGGCGACGACGGTCCGGTACGACCCGGACAGCGCCTGCTTGACCAGCTGCACGGTCGCCGGGAGCACCTTGCCCGCGAGCAGGGTGTCGACGAGGGCGCCCTTGTCGGCCGCCGAGCGGACCGGGTCCGAGAGGGCGTTGCGCAGGTCGCTGTTGCCGGTGACCAGCTGGCGCACGGCGAACAGCTCGTCGACGAGCGTGCCGGCCTGGAGCCCGACCGACCGGACGGCGGCCACCACCCCCAGCTGCTCCAGGGCGTCGGCGAGGTCGCCGGTGCGGGTCCAGCGGCGACCGGCGGCGTCGCGCAGCAGAGCGACCGTGGCGGCGTCGACCTTGCCGGTGAACAGGTCGCCGATGAGGCCCGAGCGGGCCGCGGCCGGGACCGACTGGTCGGTCACGACCCGGCGCAGCGACGCCTCGGCCCGCAGCGTGCGGGCCGCGGAGAACAGGTCGCCGGCCACCGCCGAGGCGGACGCCTCGGCCACCCCACCGACCTGGTCGGTGAGGGCGGCCATGGCGTCTGCGGAGGCAGCGCGGAAGGACACCATCAGGCGTCCTTGCCCGCGTCGGAGGCGTCGGCCGTCTCGAGGTCGGCGAGGAACCGCTCGATGACGCGCGCCTGGCGGGCGTCGTCCTCCAGCGACTCGCCGACGATCCGGCCGGCGAGACCGGTCGCGAGGGTGCCGACCTCGGCACGCAGCGAGGTGACCGCCTGCTGGCGCTCGGCCTCGATCTGGGCCTTGCCGTGCTCGACGATGCGGGTGGACTCGGCCTGGGCCTGCTCCCGCATCTCGGCCACGATCGCGGCCCCCTGCTCGCGCGCCTCCTCACGGATGCGCGCGGCCTCGTGCCGGGCCTCGGCGAGCTGCTGCTCGAGCTCGGCCAGCTTGGCGTCCGCCTCGGCCTGCTTGGTGGCAGCCGCGGCGATGCCGCCCTCGATCGCCGAGGAGCGCTCGGCGAACGTCTTCTCGAAGTTCGGGACGACGAACTTCTTGATGGCGAAGAAGAGGATGGCGAAGACGACGAGGGCGATGACGACCTCTTGCCACACCGGGACGAGCGGGTTGTGCTCCTCCCCCTCCGCCGCGGCGAGAATCAGGAATGACTGCATCTTGCAGGCCCTTCGGTACGAACTGCGTGGGTCAGAGCACGAAGGCGAGCGCGATACCGATGATCGCGAGCGCCTCGGCGAGCGCGAAGCCGAGGATCGCGATCGACTGGAGACGGCTCTGCGCCTCGGGCTGGCGGGCGACGCCGTTGATGTACGCGGCGAAGATGAGACCGATGCCGATACCCGGGCCGATGGCGGCCAGGCCGTAACCGATCATGTTTGCGGAGCCTTCCACGGCTTCTTCCTTTCGGTTGTTACTGCTACTGCGGTTGGTGGTGGGGTGGTTCCTGGTGGAGCTCAGTGCTCGTCGGCGAGCGCGCCCTGGATGTACATGGCGTTGAGGAGGACGAACACGTAGGCCTGGAGGAACTGGATCAGGATCTCCAGGAAGCTCACGACGACGGCCAGCACGAGCGCGAGCGGGCCGGCCACGTAGCCGATGCCGCCGTACTCGAGGATGAGGTGGAAGCCGCCGGTGGCGAAGAGGACCAGCAGGATGTGGCCGGCGAACATGTTGCAGAACAGACGCAGGGCCAGCGTGACCGGGCGGACCAGGATGTTGGAGAAGAACTCCAGCGGCACCAGCAGCGGGTACATCACGGGGCTGACGCCCGAGGGGACGCTCTGCAGCTTGAGGTAGCCGATGGGGCCGTGCTTGGCGATGCCCACCGCGTTGTAGATGACCCACGACAGCCCCGCCAGCGCGTAGGCCATGCCGGCCCGGCTGAAGGTCGGGAACTGGATGAACGGGATCGTGGCGAACAGGTTGTTGACCAGGATGAAGAAGAAGATCGTGACGAGATAGGGCACGAACTTCTGGAAGTCGTGGCTGCCGATGATGTCGCGGCCGACGCCGTTGCGGACGAAGCCGTAGGCGCCCTCGCCGGCGAACTGCAGCTTGCCGGGCACCAGCGCCCGCTTGCGGGAGGCGAGGTAGAAGAAGCCGAACACGAGGATCGCGGCGAGCAGGAGCTGCACCATCGGCTTGGTGACCTCGCTGCCGGCGATGCCCGGCAGGTCGAAGATGCTCGGGCCGGGCGCGTGGAACGACTCCCCGCTCTCGGCGGCGATGGTGGCGCTGGCTGCGGTGATCACCAGGTCTCCTCTGCGGTCACTGCTCGTCGGTACGTTCGGGCTTCGGGCTGTCGGGCGGATCTGGCGACTCGGTGCGGAACCGCATGGCAGTCTGGTAGATCCCCAGCGCGGCACCCACGAGGATGCCGATCGCGACGAGGAACGTGGTGTCCAGCCACCGGTCCGCCAGCCAGCCGAGGAAGCCGTAGAAAGCGACTCCGGCCACGATGTAGCCGAACGCATGCCACGGATCGCCCTGGGGCTTCTCCTCGGGCTGACTCATTGCGACCCGGACAATAGCAGCCGCAGATGGTCATCGCGCACCGCCCTCGGACGGGGCCGCGGGACGCGGCTCGAAGGCCGGGATCCGGGCCGTCGTGGCGAGCACGATCTGCACCGTCATCCACACGAACGCGCCGAGGATGATGGCGATCCCGACCCACGTGCTGTCGAGCGCGCCGTCCAGCAGACCGGACCGGTGGAGGGCGACGAAGAGCAGCGCCATGAGCGCCACCTGGAAGGTGTAGGTGAGCATCGCGAACAGCAGCGAGGCGGCCGGCATCACCCGGGACACCAGCTCGACGGCGAAGGAGCCGAAGGCGAAGACGCCCACCGCGATCGCCCCTCCGACGGCGGCACCGGCCGCGGCCGAGGAGCCGACGGCGAGGGCCGCGACCAGGACGAGGAGCACCGCGGCGACGGCGGCCACCAGGGCCGCACGCATCACCACGCGGCGGGTCCGGGTCTCGGTCGTCAGCATTGGCGGCCGTCCTGCTCGGGTGCGTCCTGGGCGGGTCCCCGGAGACTGCTCTCCGGAGTTCGTGAAAGTTATCACAAAGTCCCGGAGGGCTCCGAATCGGGGGTGCTCCCGGCGGTCTCGGCGGTCTCGGCGGGGTCGACCGGGTCGACCGGGTCGACCGGGTCGGCTGGGTCGGCTGGGTCGGCGGGCTCGGCCGGGTCGGCAGGCTCCGCGGACTCGGCGGGGTCGTTCACGTGGGGCAGGGCGAAGGTCAGCGCGACGGTCACCACCAGGCTGACGCCGAGACCGGTCCACACGACCGGGCCGGTGAACACGCTGGCCAGGACCACCCCGAAGGCGATCAGGCCCGCCCACAGCCACATGATGATCACCGCCCGGCGGTGGGAGTGGCCGATCTCGAGCAGCCGGTGGTGGAGGTGCTGCTTGTCCGGGGCGAACGGGGAGCGGCCCGCCCGGGTGCGTCGTACGACGGCCAGGACCAGGTCGCCCAGCGGGACGATCAGGATCAGGATCGGCAGCGCGAACGGCAGCAGGACGGGCAGCAGGCTGGAGCGGGTGCCGTCGGCGCCCTGGGCGAGGTCGCCGGGTGCGAACTGGGTGGTGATGGTGATGGCCGTGGCGGAGAGCACCAGGCCGATCAGCATCGAGCCGCTGTCCCCCATGAACAGCCGCGCCGGGTGGAAGTTGTGGATCAGGAAGCCGACGCAGGCGCCGGCCAGCGCGGCCGACAGCAGCGCGCCGGTCGTCGCGCGGCTGACGTCGTTGAGATAGGACAGCGCGTAGCAGAAGAGGAAGAACGCCGACGCGCTGATGCCGATGACGCCGGCGGCGAGCCCGTCGAGGCCGTCGATGAAGTTCACGGCGTTGACGGTCGCGAGCACGACGAACGCCGTGAGCAGCGCGCCCTGGCCGGTGTCGAGGGCGAAGACCTCGCCCGTGGCCTGGTAGAAGTACTTGAACTGGATGCCGGCGTAGACGAGCACGCCGACGGCGAGCACCTGGCCGCCGAACTTGGTGAGCGCGTCGAGGTCGAAGATGTCGTCGATCACGCCGACCGCGCAGACCAGGGTCCCCGCGACGAGCACCGAGAGCGCGTCGCCCGAGAAGGGGTTGCGGGTGCTCAGGAACGGGAGCTGCTGGGCCACGACGTACGCCGCCCACAGGCCGCCGAGCATCGCGAGCCCGCCGAGATAGGGGATCGGCTCGGCGTGGACGTCACGGTCGCGGACCTTGGCGACCGCCCCGGTGCGGATCGCGATCTCCCGGGCGACCACCGTCAGCAGGTAGGTGACGATCGCGGCGACGAGGAAGACGACGAGGTACTCACGCATCGGCGGGCTCGGCCTCCTGCTCCCCGTCCGGCTCGACCTCGACGGTCACGCCGAGGTCGGCCAGCGCGGCGTCGAGGTCCGCGACCGCGACGGCGCCGGCCCGCAGCAGCCGCGGCCGGTCGCTGGTGGCGTCGACGATGGTCGAGGCCACCCCGCCCGGGGAGCTGCCGCCGTCGACGACCACGGCGACCGCCTCGCCGAGCATCTCCAGCGCCGCGTCCGCGTCGAGGGCGGCGGGGCTGCCCGAGAGGTTGGCGGAGCTGACCGCGAGGGGGCCGGTCCGGTCGAGCAGCTCGCGGGCCAGCACGTGGTCGGGCATCCGGATGGCGACGGTGCCGCGGGTCTCCCCCAGGTCCCACTGCAGCGAGGGCTGCTGGTGGCACACGATGGTCAGCGCGCCGGGCCAGAACCGCTCGACCAGCGGGGCGACGTACGACGGCACCCGGGTCGCGAGCGCCTCGAGGGTGCCCTTGGTGCCGACGAGCACGGGCGGCGGCATCTCGCGGCCCCGGCCCTTGGCGGCCAGCAGCCGGGCCACGGCCTCGGGGTCGAAGGCGTCCGCGCCGACGCCGTAGACGGTGTCGGTCGGGATCACGACCAGGCGGCCCAGGCGGACGGCACGGCTCGCCGCGTCCAGCGCCGCCTCGCGCTCCTCGTCGGTCTGGGTCGGGAACCGCTCGGCACTCACCGGTGGTCATCTCCGGGAGCCGTTCGGGGGTGGCCCGGGTCTGAACGAAGTGGCCCCCGGGTGCGTGCAGGGCAAGGCGGCGGAGCGACGGCATGCCGGGTTGTATTCCGAGCGACGCCAACGCCGCCAGGTGCGCGCCCGGGGTGCGGGACACACGAAGGGCTTCCGGAGATGACCACTAGTCCATCCTCGCACTCGGCCGCGGGGTCAGCGTGGGCGGCGTGCCGTGAGGAAGCGCGGCCGGCCGGCGAGGTCGCGGTGGTCGCGCACCTTCTCCCAACGGGCCCCGTCGCTGAACACCGCCGGCGCGGACTCGCCCTGGGCGTCGGCGTGCTCGACGCCGACGACACCGCCGGGGCGCAGCAGGACCAGGCCGCGCCGGGCGAGCACCCGGATCGCGTCGAGTCCGTCGTCGCCGGAGAAGAGGGCGAGATGGGGGTCGTGGTCCCGGGCCTCGACGGCCACCGACTCCCACGCCTCCAGCGGGACGTAGGGCGGGTTGCTGACCAGCACGTCGACCTGTCCGGCGAGGTCCTCGAACGCGGTGGCGAGGTCGCCGAGCCGGAGGTCGACGCCGGTGCCGGCCAGATTGCGCTCGGCCCAGGCGTGGGCGGGCGGATCCAGCTCGACGGCATGGACGTCGGCCGCGGGGACCTCGTCCTTGATCGCCTTCGCGATCGCCCCCGAGCCCGTGCACAGGTCGACCACGACCGGCGTCTCCCCTGCCGCCGTGATCGCGGCGGCGTGCTCGATCGCCCAGCCGGCCAGGAGCTCGGTCTCCGGACGCGGGACGAACACCCCCGGGCCGACGGCGACCTCGACGTGGCGGAAGGCGGCGGTGCCGGTGAGGTGCTGCAGCGGCTCGCGCGCGGCGCGGCGGGCCAGCAGGTCGTCGTACCGCTGCTGCTGGTCGTCGCCGATCTCGGGGGCGAGGAGGAGCTGACCCCGGGTGGTGCCGAGGACGTGGGCGAGCAGCTCGGCGGCGTCGTGCTCGGGGCTGGCGACGCCGGCGGCGCGGAGCCGGTCGGCGGCGTCGCGGAGCAGCTGTCGGGTCGCGCTCATCAGTCCTCGAGGGCGGCCAAGCGGGCCGCCAGGTCGGCCTCCACGCAGGAGTCGAGGACCGGCTGGAGGTCGCCGTCGAGCACCTGGTCGAGGTTGTAGGCCTTGTAGCCGGTGCGGTGGTCGGAGATCCGGTTCTCCGGGAAGTTGTAGGTGCGGATCCGCTCCGAGCGGTCGACGGTGCGGACCTGGCTGCGCCGGGCGTCGCTGGCCTCGGCGTCCGCGGCCTCCTGCGCGGCCTGGAGCAGCCGGGCGCGCAGGATGCGCAGCGCCTGCTCCTTGTTCTGCAGCTGCGACTTCTCGTTCTGGCAGCTGACCACGATGCCGGTCGGGAGGTGGGTGATCCGCACGGCCGAGTCGGTCGTGTTGACGCTCTGCCCGCCCGGGCCCGAGGAACGGAAGACGTCGATGCGCAGGTCGGCGTCGTTGATCTCGACGTCGACCTGCTCGGCCTCCGGCATGACGAGCACGCCGGCAGCGCTGGTGTGGATCCGGCCCTGCGACTCCGTGACGGGCACCCGCTGCACGCGGTGCACGCCACCCTCGAACTTGAGCAGCGCGTACGGCGTCTGCCCGGCCTCCGGGCTGCCGGTGCTCTTCACCGCCACCGTGACGGACTTGTAGCCGCCCAGGTCGGACTCGGTGGCGTCGAGGATCTCGGTCTTCCAGCCGCGGCGCTCGGCGTATCGGGTGTACATGCGCAGCAGGTCGCCGGCGAAGAGCGCGCTCTCCTCGCCGCCCTCCCCCGACTTCACCTCGAGCAGCACGTCCTTGTCATCGGCGGGGTGGCGCGGCACGAGCAGCCGGCGCAGCCGCTCGGCGGCCTCCTCGCGTTGGTCGAGGAGGGAGTCGACCTCCTCCGCGAAGGCCGGGTCGTCGGCGGCCAGCTCGCGTGCGGCGTCGGCGTCCTCGGCGTACCGCTGCCACTCCCGCCAGGTCGCGATCACCGCGTTGAGCTCGGCGTAGCGGCGGTTGAGGGTGCGCGCCAGCCGGGCGTCGGCGTGGGTCTCCGGCAGCGCGAGCCGCTTCTCCAGCTCGGCGTGCTCGGTGAGCATGCCCTCGACGGCTTCGAACACCTGGGCTCCTTCGGGTGCATGAATCCCCGGATGTCCGGGGATTCATGCGCTTGTCAGGGGTTGCAACCCCTGACAAGCGCATGAAACACCTGACAAGTCCGCGGCAAATGACGAGCGCCGGCCCACCCCACGGGGACGGACCGGCGCTCGGAGGCAGCTACTTCTTGGCAGCCTTGGCGTAGCGGGCCTCGAAGCGGGCGACGCGGCCGCCGGTGTCGAGGATCTTCTGCTTGCCGGTGTAGAACGGGTGGCACTGCGAGCAGACGTCGGCGTGGATGGTGCCGGAGGTCGCGGTGCTGCGGGTGGTGAACGACGCGCCGCAGGTGCAGGTCACCTGGGTCACGACGTACTCGGGGTGGATGTCCTTCTTCATGGTGTCCTCTCACGGGGTCCGGGTCGCCGCGCGGGTTGCGGGGCGTGAACCGGAGCCAACAGACGATTCTACGGGCGCCGGGCACGCCGCCCAAATGCCCGGCGGCGGGTGCTCAGTCGCGCTGGACGCGCAGCAGGAACTCGTAGTTGGTCCGGCTGTTGCGCAGGCGCTGCAGGAGGGCGGCGTGCGCCTCGGTGCGGTCGCCCTCGGCCAGCTCGCGGCGGAGCTTCCAGATGATCTCGAGCTCCTCCTTGCCGAGCAGCAGCTCCTCGCGGCGGGTGCCGGAGGCGACCAGGTCGATGGCGGGGAACAGCCGCTTCTCGGCGAAGTCGCTGCGCAGTCGCAGCTCGAGGTTCTCGGTGCCGCGGAGCTCCTCGAAGATCACCTCGTCGACGCGGGATCCGGAGTCGACGACCGCGGTGGCGAGGATGGTCAGCGAGCCGCCGTTCTCGATGTTGCGGGCCGCGCCGAAGAACCGCTTCGGCGGGAACAGCGCCGAGGAGTCGACGCCGCCGGACAGGATCCGGCCGCTCGCGGGGGCGGCGAGGTTGTAGGCGCGGCCGAGTCGGGTCAGGCCGTCGAGGAGTACGACGACGTCGTGGCCCAGCTCGACCAGCCGCTTGGCCCGCTCGACGGCCAGCTCGGCCACGGTGGTGTGGTCGGCGGCCGGCCGGTCGAAGGTGCTGGCGATGACCTCGCCCTTGATCGAGCGCTCGAAGTCGGTGACCTCCTCGGGCCGCTCGTCGACGAGGACGACCATGAGGTGGCACTCGGGGTTGTTGGCCGTGATCGCGTTGGCGACCGACTGCAGCAGCGTGGTCTTGCCGGCCCGCGCGGGCGAGACGATGAGGCCGCGCTGGCCCTTGCCGACGGGCGCCGCCATGTCGATGAGGCGTCCGGTCAGGTCGTCCGGGCCGGTCTCCAGGCGGAGCCGCTCGGTCGGCGACACCGGCGTGAGCTGGGTGAACTCGACCCGGTTCCGCGCCTGCTCCGGGTCGACGCCGTTGACCGAATCGATGCGGACCATCGGGTTGAACTTCTCGCGGCGCTCGCCCTCGCGGGGCTGGCGGACCTGGCCGGTGACGGCGTCGCCGCGGCGCAGACCGTACTTGCGGACCATCGAGAGCGACAGGTAGACGTCGTCGGGCCCGGCGAGGTAGCCGCCGGTGCGGACGAACGCATAGTTGTCGAGGACGTCGAGGATGCCGGCCGCGGGCACCAGGACGTCGTCCTCGCGGACCTCCGTGTCGGGCTCGCGGCTGGTCCGGTTGGCCCGGTCGCGGTCCCGGCCGCGGCGGCGCCGGTTGCGGCGGCTGCCGCCCTCGCCGCCCTCGCCGTCGGCATCGTCCGCGTCGTCGCCGTCGCGGGCGGCGTCGGGCTTCGGCTGGTCCTGCTGCCTCTGATCCTGCTGCTTCGGGCGGTCCTGCTGCTTGCCCTGGCCGTCCTGCTTGCCCTGGCGCTGGCCGCCCTTGGGCTGCTGTTGGGCCTTCGGCTCGTCGGCCTTGCGCTGGTCCTGCTGCTTCGGGTCCTGCTGCTTGCCCTGCTGCGCCTTGGGCTGTTCGGCCTTGGGCTGTTCGGCCTTGGGCTGTTCGGCCTTGGGCTGTTCGGCCTTGGGCTGTTCGGCCTTGGGCTGTTCGGCCTTCGGCTGCTCAGCCTTCGGCTGCTCAGCCTTGGGCTGCTCGGCCTTGGGCTTCTCCGCCCGAGCGGCGGGAGCGCTGCGCTGCGCCGACGACCCGGCCTGGGCGGCCTTGATCGCGTCGACGAGCGCGGCCTTCTTCATCGAGCCGGCGCCGGGGATGCCCATGCCGTTCGCCATCGCCTTGAGGTCGGCGAGCAGCATGGCGTTGAGTCCACCCGCGCGCTTCTTCGGGGCCGTCTTGGCGGGCGCGGCGGGCGCGGTGGAGTCGGGAGTCTCTGTCACGTGAGTCCTAGATATCTCGCACGTCCCGGCGCCCGATCGGAGCGGGACGGCACACTGGTCTGGTTCTGCGAAGGCCCACCCGATCGGTGCCGGGCCGGACCTGGAAGAGAGGGCGGGACGCGCCCGCCGAGGCGCCGAGAAGTGCGACGCACGGTCAATGTACCACCACGGCGCCGGTGGCGCTGATCGCCAGCGCCCGCGCGTCCCAGCCGTCGGGGCAGCGGGCGAGCAGCTCGGAGGTCGTGACCGAGCCGGGGCCGTCGGTGAGGGCGAGCACGGTCGGCCCGGCCCCGGAGATCACCGCCGGGACGCCGTCCGCGCGCAGCGCCTCGACGAGGGCGAGGCTCTCCGGCATGGCGGGGCGCCGGTACTGCTGGTGCAGCCGGTCCTCCGTCGCCCGCAGCAGCTCCTCGGGGTGGCCCGCCAGTGCGGCGACCAGGAGCGCCGCCCGGCCGGCGTTCGCCGCCGCGTCGGCATGGGGTACGTCGGCGGGCAGCAGCCCCCGCGCGGCCTCGGTCGAGACCGGGGAGCCCGGCACGAGCACCACGGCGCCGATCCGCGGGTCGACGCTGCCCGGGACCGCCCAGAAGGAGCCGTCGGCGTCCTGGCCGGAGATGACGAAGCCGCCGAGCAGCGCCGGCGCGACGTTGTCGGGATGTCCCTCGAGCTGGGCGGCGAGGTCGAGGAGCGCGGCGTCGTCGAGCAGCAGCCGGCCGCCGGCGACCAGCTCGCGGGCCAGCCAGACACCGCCGACGATCGCGGCCGAGGACGAGCCGAGCCCGCGGGCGTGCGGGATGACGTTCGTGCAGGACAGCCGCAGGCCGCTGGGCTGCTTGCCGAGGCGCTCGAAGGTCGCGCGCATCGCGCGGACGACGAGATGTCGCTCGTCGAGCGGGACCTCCCCGTCGCCGTACCCGCCGATCTCGACGAGCAGGCCGCTCGCGGCGACCTCGGCCTCCAGCTCGTCGTGCAGGTCGAGGGCGAGGCCGAGGGTGTCGAAGCCGGGACCGAGGTTGGCCGACGTCGCGGGCACCCGGACCCGGACCGGGCCCTGCACGAAGGTCACAGACCGGCTGCCTGCGCGGCGGCGTCGACGTCGGCGTCCACGACGGTGTCGGGCAGCACCAGTCCCTCGAGCGCGGTGGCGATGTCCTTGAGGCCGTGGCCGGTGACGGTGATGGCGACGGTGGCGCCCTGGTAGGACTCCCCCGCCTCCAGCTCGGCGAGCAGTCCGGCGATGCCGGCGGCGGACGCGGGCTCGACGAAGACGCCGTCGTGGGACGCGAGCGCCTTCTGAGCCGCCAGGATCTGGGCGTCGGAGACCGCGGCGAACCGGCCGCCCGACTCGTCGCGCGCCGCCTCGGCGAGCTTCCAGGAGGCGGGGTTGCCGATCCGGATCGCCGTCGCGCGGGTCTCCGGGTCGGGGAACGGCTCGCCGGTCACCAGCGGCGCGGCACCCTCGGCCTGGAAGCCGCGCATCACCGGCTTCTTCGAGGCGCGGCCGAGGCCGGCGTACTGCGTGTAGCCGAGCCAGTAGGCGGAGATGTTGCCGGCGTTGCCGACCGGCAGCAGGTGGAAGTCGGGGGCGTCGCCGAGGAAGTCGACGATCTCGAAGGCGGCGGTCTTCTGGCCCTCGAGACGGGCCGGGTTGACCGAGTTGACCAGCGCGACGGGGTACTTCCATGCCATCTCGCGGGCCATCCGCAGACAGTCGTCGAAGTTGCCGCGGACCTGGATGACCTGCGAGCCGTGGAGCACGGCCTGCGCCATCTTGCCGGCGGCGATCTTGCCCTCGGGGACCAGCACGATCGGGGTGACGCCGGCCTTCGCGGCGTACGCCGCCATCGAGGCGGACGTGTTGCCGGTGGACGCGCAGACCACGGCCTGGGCGCCCTCGTGGACGGCGACCGAGAGGGCCGTGGTCATGCCGCGGTCCTTGAACGAGCCGGTGGGATTGCAGCCCTCGACCTTGAGCCACACCTGGGCGCCGGTCAGCCCGGAGAGCCAGTCGGAGTGGACCAGCGGGGTGCCGCCCTCGCGCAGGGTGACCGCGGGGGTGTCGTCCGGGATGTCGAGGAGCTCGCGGTACTCCTCGATGACGCCCCGCCACTGATGCGCGCTCACTGCTCTTCTGCCCCTCGACGCGCATCACCGAGGTGACCTCGCGGACGATCTCCATGTCCCGCAGCTGCTCGACCGTCGCGGCGAGAGCTGCATCGGTCGCCTCGTGCGACACGACGACGAGCTGGGCGTCGTTGCCCCGGCCCTCCTGGCGGACGGTCTGGATCGAGACGCCGTGCTCGGCGAAGGCGTGCGCGACCGCGGCCAGCACGCCGGCGCGGTCGTCGACGTCGATCGCGACGTGGTAGCGGGTGCGGGTCTCCCCCATCGGCAGCACCGCCCGGTCGGCGTACGCCGACTCGCCGACGCCGCGCGTGCCCTGGCGGTGGTTGCGGGCGACCGTGACCAGGTCGCCGAGCACGGCGCTCGCGGTCGGCGAGCCGCCGGCGCCGGGGCCGTAGAACATCAGCTGGCCGGCGGCCTCGGACTCGACGAAGACCGCGTTGTAGGCCTCGCGGACGCTGGCCAGCGGGTGGGACCGCGGGATCATCGCCGGGTGGACGCGGACGCTGACCGCCTCCTCCCCCTCGGAGTCCTCGCGCAGCTCGGCGATCGCCAGCAGCTTGACGACGCTGCCCATGTCGCGCGCGGAGCGGACGTCGCCGGCGGTGACGTCGGTGATGCCCTCGCGGTGGACGTCGGCGGCGGTGACGCGCGAGTGGAACGCCAGACTGGCCAGGATCGCGGCCTTCGCGGCGGCGTCGAAGCCCTCGACGTCGGCGGTCGGGTCCGCCTCGGCGTACCCGAGCGCCTGGGCCTCCTCGAGCGCGTCGCCGAAGCCGGCGCCGGAGGTGTCCATCTTGTCGAGGATGAAGTTGGTGGTGCCGTTGACGATGCCGAGCACCCGGGTCACCTTGTCGCCGGCGAGCGACTCGCGCAGCGGACGGAGGATCGGGATGGCGCCGGCGACGGCCGCCTCGTAGTAGAGGTCGCGGCCGGCCTTCTCGGCCGCCTCGAAGAGCGTCGCGCCGTCCTCGGCGAGCAGGGCCTTGTTGGCGGTGACGACCGAGGCGCCGTGCTCGAGCGCGGAGAGGATGAGGGAGCGGGCCGGCTCGATGCCGCCGATCACCTCGATCACGACGTCGACGTCGTCGCGGGCGACGAGCGCCGCGGCGTCGGTGGTGAGCAGGTCGGCGGGGACGTCGACCTCGCGGGGCGCGTCGAGGCGTCGTACGGCGACCCCGGCGAGCTCCACCGGTGCCCCGACCCGGGCGGCGAGGTCGTCGGCCTGCTCGCCGAGCAGCCGCACCACCTGCGACCCCACGGAACCGCAGCCGAGCACGGCCACCTTGAGAGGACTGTTCACGCCGCAAGGGTATCGGCGCTCGCGCCGGCGCCGGGAACCGACGGCAGAACGCGGACAGGCTACGGCAGGGTGACGACGACCTTGCCGGTCACCCGGCCGGTCTCCAGCCGCTCCTGCGCCGCGACCACCTCGGCCAGCGGGAGCTCGGTGTCGACCAGCACGGTGAGCCGGCCGGCGTCGGCGAGGGCGGCGACCTCGGCCAGCGCCGGGCCGTCGGCGCGCACCATGATCCGCTCGACGGTCGACGCGCCCGCGGCCCGCAGCGCCTCCTCGGCGCCCTCGGGGAAGCCGGTGATGGTGACGACCGCGGTGCCCTCCCCGACCGCGCCGAGCGGTGGGACGCCCTCGTCGACGGTGGACAGCACCACGTCGACCGGTGCGAGCGCGGCCAGCGCGGCCTGGTCGCGGTAGTCGACCGTCTCGTCCGCTCCCAGCTCGGCGAGGACGGCGTGCTTGGCGGGGCTGGCCGTGGCGACGACGTACGCCCCGCGCGCCTTCGCGACCTGGACGGCGAGGTGGCCGACACCGCCCGCTCCCCCGAGGACGAGGACGCGCCTGCCGCTCGCGTCGCCGGTCAGGCCCGCCGCCTCCAGGGCGTGCCAGGCGGTCAGCACCGCGAGCGGCGCGCCGCCTCGCTGAGCCACGCTCCACGCGGCCGGCGCGGTGGCCAGATCGGCGGCCGGTACGGCGACCAGCTCGGCCAGCGTGTGCGCGGCCCGCGGGAAGCGGGCCAGGCCGTAGACCGCGTCGCCCGGCGCCGGCGTGTCCACGGCGGCGCCGACCGCGACCACCTCTCCCGCCACGTCCCAGCCCGGCAGCGGGCTGTACTCGATGGAGCCGAAGTCGACCCCGGCGGCGCGGATCTTCACGTCGACCGGGTTGAGCCCGACGGCCCCGACCCGGATCAGCACCTCGTCGGCGCCGGGCACGGGCTCGGCCGCCTCCACCAGCTCGGTGACCTCGGCCGCCGCTCCGGCACCGGTGTAGCGCACTGCGCGCATGACCCTCTCCTCTTCCTTGTGCTCTTCGTCGCGTCTCGTCTCGGACCCGGTCCTCCCGGGCCGCCTCCAGCCTCCCGGCCGTGGCGCCCGCGCAACAGTGGCCAGATGGACGACATGTGTCATGATCTGGCCATGACGCTCGTGTCGCCGCCGCCCCACCGGATCGGCGTGATCGCGCTGCCCGGCGTGTACCCGTACGAGCTCGGCATCGCGTCGCGCTTCTTCGGCGCCGCGCAGGTCGACGGCCGCCCGGCGTACGACGTGGTGACCTGCAGTCTCGACGGCCGGCCCGTGCCGACCGCCGCCGACTTCGCGGTCGCGGTGACCGCCGACCGGTCCGTCCTCGACGAGGTCGACACCGTCGTCGTACCGCCCTGGCAGACGTCCACGACCACCGGCGACCCGGTCGGGCTCGCGGACCTCGGCGCCGCGCGGGTGGTGTCGTACTGCACCGGCGCCTTCACGGTCGCCGCCTCCGGCCTGCTGGACGGCCGGGCCGCGACGACCCACTGGTGCGCGGCCGACGAGTTCCGTGCGGCCTTCCCGCGGGTGGACTTCCGGCCCGACGAGCTCTTCGTCGACGAGGGCGACGTGCTGACCGCGGCCGGGGCCTCGGCGGCGATCGACCTGACCCTGCACATCATCGCCCGCGACCTCGGCGCTGCCGTCGCGGCGGACGTCTCCCGGCTCACCCTGGCACCGCCCCACCGCGGCGGCGGGCAGTCGCAGTTCGTGCCGCGTCCGGCGCTGGCCGACGAGGCGGGCGCGATGGCCGAGGTGCGCGCCTGGCTGCTCGGCCGGCTGGACCGTCCGGTGAGCCTCGACGAGGTGGCGCGCGCCTTCGGCCTCAGCGTGCGGACGCTGACCCGGCGGTTCCGCGCCGAGACCGGCGTGACCCTCGGCAGCTGGCTGATCCAGGCCCGCGTGGCGCGGGCCAAGGAGCTGCTGGAGACGACCGACGCGGGGATCGACCTGGTGGCCGAGGAGTCCGGGTTCGGTACGGCGGCCGCGCTGCGCAAGCACTTCCGCGACCGGGTGGGGCTCTCCCCGCAGCAGTATCGGGCCCGCTTCTCGCTGCGGGCCTCCGCGTAGGTCACCTAGGTCGGTCAGGCCCGCAGCCGGGCCGCCGGCACCAGCGCCAGCACGGCGACCGCCGCCGCCGCGAGCACCAGCCAGGTGGCCGCAGTCGCCGGCGCGGAGTCGGCGAAGGCCGCGAACAGCACGCCGCCGAGGGCGACGCCGACGCTGTTGGCGAGGTAGTCGTTGAGCTGCAGCGCGGACGACGTGCGCCCCTCCTCCCCCTGCGCGGCGGTGGCGAGCGCGAGCACCGACAGCGTCGAGAAGGCCATCCCGATGCCGAGGCCGGCGACGCCCCACGCGGCGACGGCGACCGCGAGGGGCACGCCGGGGAGGGAGCCCGTCGCGAATCCGGCGATCCCGGTCGCGAGCAGCACGGCGCCGGTCCGGACCCGTCCGGGCTGGTCGGCGAGCAGCCGCCACCGCGCGGCCAGCACCGCGCCGGCCGACCAGGTCACCGCTCCGGTCGTGAGCACCCAGCCGGCCCCGGCGAGGGTGAGGTCGCGACGCAGGACCAGGAGCAGCGGGACGTAGACCTCGGCCGCCGCCATCGCGGTGCCGATCGCCGCGCGGGAGCCGAGCACCGCGGGCAGGCCGGCCCGGAGCGACCAGGAGCCCGGCGGGAGGACCCGGCGGCCGCCGGCCACCGCGGCCAGCACGCCGACCGCGACCAGCACCGGCCACCAGCCGACGACCTGCTGCCCGCCGACGCTGACCGCGAGCACGCCCGCTGCCACGGCGAGGGCCCAGCCCATCCGGCCGCGGTTCCTGCCGTCGGCGCCGTCCGCGCCGCGCCGCGAGGGCGCATCGGCGACCAGCAGCCACGCCGCGAAGGCGACCGCCGGCACGCCGAGGAAGACCCAGCGCCAGCCGACCCGCTCGGCGACCTGCGCGGCGAGCACCGGGCCGACCAGGGCGGGCAGCACCCAGGCGGTCGTCAGCACGGCGAAGACCCGCGGGCGCATCGCCTCGGGGTAGGCCTGCGCGATCACGACGTAGAGGGCGACGCCGAGCACCCCGCCGCCGTACCCGTGCACGAGGCGGCCGAGCACGAACACCGGCATGCTCGGGGCGAGGCCCGCGATCACGACGCCGGCGCAGAAGACGACGAGGCCGAGACGCAGCGCAGGCCCCGGGCCGAGCCGGTCGACCTGCGGACCGCTGGCGGCGAGGGCGACCACGCCGGCGGCGAGCGGGGCGGCGAAGGCGACGGCGTACCAGCGCAGGCCGTCGAGCTCGGCGGCCACCTCCGGCATCACGGTCGCGACGGCCAGTGCCTCGAAGGCGAAGAGGAAGGCGAGCGCGAAGACGCCGACCGTGGTCCGGGCGTGCCGGCCCCGCCACGGCGAGGTCGTCGTGGCGTCGGCGAGCGCCGTCACCGGGCGGGCCGGTCGACCAGCAGGACGACCTTGCCGACGGACACCCCGTCCTCGAGCGCCCGGTGCGCCGCGGCGGCGTCGGCGAGCCGGAAGACGGAGCCGACGTACGGGAGCCGGGAGCCGTCGGCCGCCGCGTCGAGGGCGGACCGCTCGAACTCGGCGAGCCGGCTCATGATCGGCGGCCCGAGCACGTCGACGACCGGGCGCTCGGGGTCGTCGTAGGCGTTCTGGACGCCGGAGGCCCAGCCGTAGCGGACCAGCCGGCCGCCCGACACCAGCCGGTCGTACAGCGCCTGGCCGACCTCTCCCCCGACGCCGTCGAGGACGACGGTGAGGGCGCCGACCCGGTCCGCCCAGTCGGGGGTACGACGGTCCAGCGCCGGGTCCGCGCCGTGCTCGGCGGCCAGGGCGACCTTGTCGGGGCCGCCGGCGACGCCGATCGCCGCCGCGCCCGCGTTGCGGACGCCCTGGAGGAGCAGGACGCCGAGCCCGCCGGCCGCGGAGGTCACCGCCACGACGTCGTCGGCGCCGATGCCGGCGAACTCGAGGATCGCCGCCGCGGTGCGGCCGGTGCCGATCGTGGCCACCGCGGTCGGGGTGTCGAGGTGGTCGGGCAGCGGGTAGGCCCGGGTGGCGTCGACGACCGCCTGGTCGGCGTACCCGCCGCCGGCGAAGCCGAGGTGCGCGACCACCCGCCGTCCCCGCCACGACTCGTCGACGCCCGTGCCGACCCGGTCGACGACGCCGGCGACCTCACGGCCGGGGATCACGGGCAGCTCCGGCGGCTCGCCGAGGCCGAACGCCTCCCCGGACCGGATCGAGGTGTCGAGCAGGTGGACCCCGGCGGCCTCGACCGCGATCCGGAGCTGGCCGGGCGCGGGGTCGAGGTCGGGGAGCTGCTCGAGGTGGAGGACGTCGGCGGGCCCGAAGGCGTGGTGTCGGATCGCGTGCATGACGACATTCGACAACCTGAACTATGGTTGAGGTCAATGACCGACATCAACCGCGTGCTGCGCAGTCACGACCTCACCCCCGGCGACGTCGCCCACCGCTCCGGCGTGGCTGTGTCCGCCCTCCACTACTACGAGCGGGAGGGCCTGATCACCAGCGTCCGGACCGCCGGCAACCAGCGCCGCTACCACCGCGACGTGCTGCGCCGGGTCGCGTTCATCCGCGTCTCGCAGGGCGTCGGCGTCTCGCTCTCAGAGATCCGCGACGCCCTCGCCACGCTCCCCGAGGGCCGTACGCCGACCAAGGCGGACTGGACCCGTCTCTCCCGCACCTGGCGCCGCAGCCTCGAGGAGCGGATCGACCGGCTGGAGCGGCTGCGCGACACGCTCGACGACTGCATCGGCTGCGGCTGCCTGTCCCTGCGGTCGTGTGCGCTGGCGAATCCCGGCGACGTGCTGCAGGAGTACGGCGACGGGCCGGTCCGGCTCGTCGGGCGCTCCCGGTAGCGGGCTTGCGGTCAGCGTCGCAGGCCGAGCGTGGCGACCAGGTCCTCGTGCAGCTCGAACCACACCCGGTGGCACGACGGACGGTCGGTCGCGGTGATCCATCGCGGATCGCCGGCCGCGGCGTCCAGCGCCGCCGCGAACCGCCGGTGGTAGCCGCCGAACCGGTCGAGGTGCCGGACGAGCGCGGCCTCCATGCCGGCCAGGAAGGCGGCCGCGCTCCGCAGCTCGGCCAGGATCTCGTCGAGATCGGCCGGCGCGGAGGCGATGCCCAGCTCGGCGAGCTGCCAGGCGGTGCAGGCCGCGGCGACCCGGTCGTTCCAGGCCAGGAACGCGGCGTGGGCCGCGGTCACCGCGGACCCCGCACCCGCCGCGTCCAGCTCCTCGGCGAGCAGCGCCTCGCCGCGGCGGCGGCCCTCCTCGGTCAGCGACCACCCGCCGTCGCCGCCGAAGGACGACCAGGCGACCCAGCCCCGCGCCTGCAGGTCCAGCAGGTGCTCCTCGGCCTCGTCGGCCGGCAGCTGCGCGCGTCCCGCGACGGACGGCGCGTCGGCGTACCCCAGGGTGCGGACCGCATGGAGCACGCGCAGGAACGGCGCCGTCACCGGGGCCCTCGCTTCGCGCGACGGACGGTGCCGTGCGTTCCGTCGACGTGCACCTGCTCGCCATCGGCGACAGCCGCGAGCACGTCGGTCGCGCCGGTGACCGCGGGGATGCCGAGCTCGCGCGCCACGATCGCCGCGTGCGCGAGCAGGCCACCGTGCTCGGTGACCACGGCCGCCGCCCGGGCGAGCAGCGGCAGCCAGGCGGGCGACGTCGAGCGGCAGACCAGGACCTCGTCCGCGCGGAAGTCGGCGTGGGCGTCGAGGTCGGCCACCACGCGCGCCGTCCCCTCGACGGTGCCAGGACTCGCCGGGACGCCCGTGGCCAGCAGGTCCCCGTCGGTGGCAGCGGCGACGACAGGTGACCGGGGCACCAGGGCGGTGACGGGCCGGCTCTGCAGCAGCCAGAGCCGGTCGCAGGCCAGTGCCCACTCGACGTCCTGAGGACCGCCCGCGAGGTCGCCGACGCGCTGGACGGCGTCCACGACCCGTCGTACCTGGTCGAGGGCGAGCAGCGCCGGTCCGTCGCTCTCGCGGGCGGTGCCGGCCGCGGTGCGCCGCCACCGCTCGGGCGTCACGGCGCCGTCGACCAGGCGGTCGCCACGGCCGGCCACGGCCTCCAGCACGATCTCCTCGGCGCCGGACACCGGGTCACAGCCGAAGGCGACGCCGGCGACCTCCGGCTCCACCAGCCGCTGGACGATGACCGGCACGACGCCGGTGGTCGACACGCCCAGCGCGGCGGCGTACACGCGCGCCGGTGCCGTCGCGGCCGAGCCCGCCACCCTGCGCACCGCCGCGACCACCTCCGCCACGCACCGCGGGCCGAGCTCGGTGCGGAACAGTCCGGCGTACGACGCGGTCGCGCCGTCCTCGTCCGGCGAGGAGGAGCGCACGGCGAACGGCCCCGGACCGAGCGCCGGCAGCCGTCGCTCGAGGTCGTCCTCCCAGCCGGGCGTCCCGGCGTCGGGCAGCACGATCCCGTCGGGGACGGCGAAGCCCCACTCGACGAGTGCGCGCAGGCCGCGCGCCTTGGCGCCGCAGCGGTCGTCGGCGTCCGCCAGCGGGAGCCACACGGCTCAGCGCCCGCCGTCGAGGCGGTCGAGCACGCGGCTCATCCGCTGCTGCGCGGCCTGCCCGGACCCGAGGCCGAGCGCGGCCGCGAGCTGCTGGAAGGTCAGCCCGGCGGCGCGGGCGGCGAAGAGGAGCGCCGCCTCCGTCTGGTCGAGCTCGGCCCGCGCCGCGTCGAGGAGCCCGAGCCCCGCGACGAGGAGCGCGGGGTCGGCCTCGGCGTCGGCGGCCCGCCACGCGGCGTACCGGACGAGGTCGACGTCGGACGACGGCGCGGCGCCCTGCCAGGGCCGTGGGTCGAGCCGGTCGGCGCCCGCCTCGCGCAGGACGGAGCGCCGGGCGTCGAGGTCGGCGGCGTGCAGCTGGTTCATCGACCCAGCCCAGCGTATCAACGGATCGTTGTCAACAATCCGTTGATTTCTGGAGCCTAGCCGAGGTCGGTGGCGAGCAGGTCGTCGACGGTCTCCCGCCGGACGACCACCCGTGCCGCGCCGTCCTTGACCGCGACGACGGGCGGGCGGAGGGCGTGGTTGTAGTTGGAGGCCATCGAGCGGCCGTAGGCGCCGGTGGCCGGGACCGCGACCAGGTCGCCGGGGGCGATGTCGCCGGGGAGGAACTCGTCCTTGACCACGATGTCGCCGGACTCGCAGTGCTTGCCGACGACCCGAGCGAGCACCGGCGCCGCCGCCGACGCGCGGGAGGCCAGCGTGCACGAGTAGTCGGCGTCGTACAGGGCCGTGCGGAGGTTGTCGCTCATGCCGCCGTCGACCGAGACATAGGTGCGGGTGGCGCCGCCGTCGAGAGCGACCTCCTTGACGGTGCCGACGGTGTAGACCGTGCACATGGCCGGGCCGACGATGGCGCGACCGGGCTCGATCGACAGATGCGGTACGTCGACGCCGAGCGCCGCGCACTCCCCCGTCACGATCCGGGTGATCTCCTCGGCCAGGGTCGCGGGAGCGGCCGGGTCGTCCTGGGTGGTGTAGGCGATGCCGAAGCCGCCGCCGAGGTCGAGCTCGGGCAGGACCGCGCCCCGCTCGGTGGCGATCCGGGCGTGCAGGGCGAGCACCCGGCGGGCGGCGACCTCCCAGCCCGAGGTGTCGAAGATCTGCGAGCCGATGTGGCTGTGCAGGCCGCGCAGCTCGAGGCTGGTCTCGGCGAGGACCCGCGAGGCGGCCTCGAAGGCGTCGCCCGAGGAGATCGAGAAGCCGAACTTCTGGTCCTCGTGCGCGGTCGCGATGAACTCGTGGGTGTGGGCCTCGACCCCGGCGGTGACCCGGACCATGACCGCCTGGGTCACGCCGAGCTGGCGGGCGACGTCGGCGACCCGCTCGATCTCGTGGAACGAGTCCACGATGATCCGGCCGACCCCGGCGTCGACGGCCCGCCGCAGCTCCATCGCGGTCTTGTTGTTGCCGTGGTACCCGATCCGCGCGGGGTCGGTCCCGGCCCGCAGCGCGACGGTCAGCTCGCCGTCGCTGCACACGTCGAGGCAGAGCCCCTCCTCGGCCACCCACCGGGCGACCGCCGTACAGAGGAAGGCCTTGCCCGCGTAGTAGACGTCCCAGTGCACGTCTTCTCGGCGAGCGAAGCCGTCACGGAACGCCCGGGCCCGCGCGCGGAAGTCGTCCTCGTCGAGGAGGTACGCCGGCGTGTTGACGTTCGCGACCAGGTCCGGGACCGCCAGCCCGCCGACGTGCAGCACGCCGTCGTCGTCCTTGCGGGCCGACGACGACCACAGCGCCGGCACGAGGGCGTTGACGTCCGCGGGCTCACGCAGCCAGACGGGCGAGGTGCCGGCGTAGTCGCCGGGTGGGACGCGTCCCATCACATCCGCTCCGGCGCGGAGACCCCGAGCAGGTCGAGGCCGTTGGCGATCACCGTCTGCGTCGCGACGACGAGCACCAGGCGCGCCAGGTTGGCCGCGCCGACCGGCTCGTCGCCCTGCGGCAGCATCCGGCACTCCTTGGTGTCGTACCACTTGTTGAAGACCGAGGCGGTGTCCTCGAGGTAGCGGGCGATCCGGTGCGGCTCGCGCAGCTCGGCGGCGCTGGCGACGACGCGCGGGTACTCCGCGAGCGCCCGGAGCAGCTCCCCGTCGCGCTCGTGGGCGAGCAGGCCCGGGTCGAACCCGGTCTCGAGGTCGGGGAGGACCATGCCGAGATCGGTCGCGTTGCGGATCATCGCGCAGGTGCGGGCGTGGGCGTACTGGACGTAGTAGACCGGGTTGTCGTTGGACGCCTTGGTGATCTCGGCGACGTCGAGGGTCAGCGGCGAGTCGGCCGGGTAGCGCGCCAGGGAGTAGCGCAGCGCGTCGACGCCGATCTCCTCCGCGAGCTCGTTGAGCGTGACGATCGTGCCCGCCCGCTTCGACAGCTTGAGCTCCTGGCCGTCGCGCAGGATCTTCACGAGCTGGCCGATCATCACGTCGAGGGTCCGGTCCGGGTCGTCGCCGACGCACGCCGCCATGGCGCGCAACCGGCCGACGTACCCGTGGTGGTCGGCGCCGAGGAGGTAGATGCAGTGCTCGAAGCCCCGGGCCCGCTTGTCGAGGTAGTAGGCGGTGTCGGAGGCGAAGTAGGTCAGCTCGCCGTCGGACTTGATGAGCACGCGGTCCTTGTCGTCGCCGAAGTCGGTGGTGCGCATCCACAGCGCGCCGTCCTGCTCGTAGACGTGGCCGAGCTCCTTGAGCCTGGCGAGGGTCTCGGGCACCGAGCCCGACTCGTGCAGCGACAGCTCGGAGAACCACACGTCGAAGTGGGTGTGGAAGCTCTCGAGCTGGTCCTGCTGCTCCTCGAGCTGCAGCTCGTAGCCCTTGGCCCGTACGGCGGCGCGCCGCTCCTCTCCCTCGAGCTGGAAGATGCCGGGGCTGGCCGCCTCGACGGCCTTCGCGAGGTCGTCGATGTACGCGCCGGCGTACCCGTCCTCGGGCTTGGGCTCCCCGAGCGCCGCGGCGATGATCGAGTCGGCGAAGTGGTTCATCTGCACGCCGCGGTCGTTGATGTAGAACTCCCGCGTCACGTCGGCGCCCGCCGCCGCCAGCACCCGCCCGATCGCGTCGCCGAGCACCGCCCACCGGGTGTGGCCGAGGTGCAGCGGGCCGGTCGGGTTGGCGGAGATGAACTCCACGTCGATCTTCTGGCCCCCAGGGTCTCGGTGCGGCCGTACGCCTTGCCCGCCGCCACGATCTCCGCGGCGACCTTGCCCTGGGCGCCCGCCTCGACACTGATGTTGAGGAAGCCCGGGCCGGCCACCTCGACGTCGGAGATCCCGTCGGCATCCTTCAGCCGGGCCGCCAGCAGCTCGCCGAGCGCCCGAGGGTTGGTGCCCGCCTTCTTCGCCAGCTGCAGCGCGACATTGGTCGCGTAGTCGCCATGCCCCTTCTGCCGCGGTCGCTCCACCGTCACCTCGCTCGGCACGCCGTCGGGCAGGGCGATCTCGCCCTGGTCGACGAGCGTCGCAAGGGCGTCGACGATCGTGGTGGAGAGCTGCGCTGGAGTCACCCGCCCAGGGTATCGGCGGGTGCCGGTTTCCTTCGCGGGAGTATCCCCCGGTAGTGTTCGGCATCGCGCCTCCCGGGGCGCAGGCCTCCGTAGCTCAGGGGATAGAGCACTGGTTTCCGGTACCAGGTGTCGCAGGTTCGAATCCTGCCGGAGGCGCCCATCCGCGCAAGGAGCGGAACGGCCCATGGCATCGGCGATCAGGTCCGCGGCCCTGCCGGAGGGAACGACCGCAGCCACCCTCGACGCGATCGCCGGCGCACGCCTCCCCGGCGCTCGCACTCGGCCTGACCCTGGGGATCCTCGGCGCCCTCGTCGCGGCCAGCGATGAGGCCCGCTGGCACTGGTGGCTGGCACCCCTCGCGGGACTGCTCGTGTTCGGAGGCATCGGCGTGTGGCAGGCGCGCACGCGCGAGGACGACCGCGAGGACGACGAGGTGCGCCTGGGCGAAGCGGCGCTCGCCGCGCTGGTCCGCAGGATCCGGGCGGAGACACCCCATAGCGGCGCAGCTACGGCTCAGCCGCAGGCGACCGCGATCTCGAACTTCTTGGTGATCATCCCGGTCGGGTTCTTGGTGTCGATGCCCACGGCCTCACCGGTGATCCGGTACCGGTCGCCGTCCACCTCGACCGCGGCCGATCCGACGCTGACCCCTCCGGTCGAGGCGACCGACAGGACGACACTGTCGACGACGACGGAGAGCGACTCGACGGACGGCCGGTCCTCGTCGGTCATCACGACGCCGAGCGCCTCCTGCCCGTCGATGGCGGCACTCGACACGATGATCTTCCCGTTCTGCTTGGCACAGCTGACGGCCTTGAGGTCGATGCCGCCGAGGGCCTTCCCGTCGATCTTGACCTCGGTCTTCCCTCCGATGCTGACGGTCCCGCCGTCGTCGGAGCCGTCGTCGGAGCCGTCGTCGGAGCCGTCGGCGCCCTCGTCAGAGCCGTCCTCGCCCTCGGGCGACGCCTCGCCGACCGGAGCGTCCTCGCTCACGTCGGCACTGGTGCCGGAGCTCGACGGCGACTCGTCGTCCGTACAGGCAGCGAGGGCGCCCGTCAGGGCGAGCATCGCCGCCGTCACGCTCAGCGTCCGCTTGATCCTCATCAGGATGGTCCTTCTCATCTCGAGCCGGCTCATGGCTCCGGCTCAGGCTCGGGGGCAGGCTCTGGCTCGGCGAGCTCCGCGGGCGTCCCCTGCGGGCCGGTCCCGGGCGCGTCCAGGGTCGGCCAGCGGTTCGCCGCAGGGTCGGGCAACGGCGCCGGCGGCGCGGGCGGTGCCGCCGCGGCACGCGGACCGCGCTGGACGGCCTGCCAGGCCATCGACTCGATCGCGGCCCACGGGGCATCGGCGGGGAGGGCCTCGCGCGCCTCGTCGATCGCCCACATCGGCAGTTGCTGCGTGGCCTGCTGGGGGTACGGCGGCATCGCGGGGTGCGGGCTGGGCGGAAGCACCACCGTCGTCGATGCCGCCGCCGCTGCCGATCCGTGGCCGCCGATCGGCACCGTCGGCGCGGCCGCCCAGAGAATGAGGTGGACCGGAAGCCACAGCCCACACGTGAGCACGTCGAGGATGATGTGGATTCCGTGGTTGAAGACCTTCAATGTCCCTCCTGGGCGTCGCGGCCGCCGACGCAGCCGGAGAAACCATACAAGTATGGGTCTCCGCGCGTGGCCGTTTCGCGCGGACACCTCGGCGGCGACGCCACGCGCCCCGTCACTACGATGTCCGGGTGCCCGAGCACGACAGCAGCGACAGCGGCGGCCCGACCGGCCGGACCACCGGCACCGTCGTCACCATCCACACCGACGGCGCCTGCCTGGGCAACCCGGGACCGGGCGGGTGGGGCGCGGTGCTGCGCTACGGCGAGCACACCCTCGAGCTGTACGGCGGCGAGCCGGCCACGACCAACAACCGGATGGAGCTGATGGCGGCCATCCGAGCGCTCGAGACGCTGACCCGGCACTCAGCCGTGGACCTGCACACCGACAGCAGCTACGTGCGCAACGGGATCATGTCGTGGGTCGCGAAGTGGAAGGCCAACGGCTGGCGCACGGCCGCCAAGGCGGCGGTCAAGAACGACGACCTGTGGCGCCGGCTCGACGTGGCCGCGGCGGCGCACGACGTCACCTGGCACTGGGTCAAGGGCCACGCCGGCGACCCGGGCAACGAGCGCGCCGACGCGCTCGCCGGACAGGGCGCCCGCGAGGCCCGCGACGGCGCTCCCGCGACCTGACCCCTCAGCAATTCTCGATCGACGCGTCCTTGCGGGCGTCGTCGCCGTACCTCTTGGCGGCGGCGGTGTCGGGGAGCACGACGCTGGCGGCGCCGACACTGCCGATCCGGCCGGGCAGGACGCAGGTGGTGACCTTGCCGGGGTCGACCTGCGCGATGGCCTGGGCGATCCGGAACAGCTCCTTCGGGGAGACGCCCTGGGTGCGGAGGTACTTGAGGACGGAGAGGATCTGCTTCTCGATCCAGCCGGGCTGGTCGGCCTTCTTGGCGATCTTCTGCTGGATCCCGCGCAGCACGAGCTGCTGGTTGGCGGAGCGGTCGAAGTCGCCGCGCGGCAGCGCCTTGCGGACGCGGGCGAACTCGACGGCCTTCATCCCGTTGACGCGGATCTTGCCGGCGGGCCAGCCCTCGGGGTGGAGGTGCTGGTCGGCGAACGCCCGCGGGTTGTCGACGGTGATGCCGCCGATGCCGCTGATCAGGTTGGCCAGGGCGCTGAACGGGGCGAGCATGACGTAGTCGGGCTGGACGCCGAGCAGGTTGCCGACGGTCTCGCCGAGGAGCTGCGGCCCGCCGTAGTAGAGGGCGGCGTTGACCCGGTTGGAGCCCACGCCGGGGATCGGCACCCAGCTGTCACGCGGGATGCCGATGGCGGTGGCGGCGCCGGTGCGGGTGTCCATGCCGACCATCTGGAGGGCGTCACCACGGGTGCGCAGCGGGTCCTCGCCGGGACGGGCGTCGGAGCCGACGGCCAGGATCCAGATCACGTCGGAGCCAGCGTCGACGCCGGTGGCGCGGTCGACCTTCACCAGCGTGATCCGAGTGGGCGCCGGGGCACCGTCGGGCACCAGCAGCGCGGTCAGGCCGAGCACCATGCCCAGCACCAGCGTCCGGAGCATCGTGCGCATCTCAGGCACCTTCCTCGCCGCGGCTGATGTCGAAGCCGAACACCCGCCAGCCGTCCTTCGTGGGGGTCAGCAGCAGCCGGCCGGTGACCTGGTCGGTCCGGGCGACGCCGCCGGCCAGCTCGACAGTGAGTACGACGTGCGCGGTCGCGCCGGCCGGCTTGCCCTTGACCCCCAGCACGTCGACGGTGACCGAGCGCGACGTGACCTCGGCCTCCTCGACCTGGCCGCCGACCTCGGCGTTGCTCATCACCGCGGGCTGGCCGAGCGCGAGCTCGCGGGCGTCCTCGGTGAACGACGCGAAGGCGTCGTCGAAGCCGGCGCGGGGGTAGTCGCCGCCGTACCCGCCGTCGATCCAGCCGTCGACGACCGCGGTCACGTCGGCGAGCACCTCCGCGGCCGCCGCGTCGTCGAGCTTCCCACGCACCTTGCCGAGTGTGGCGTCGGTCTCGACGGCGTGCTCACCGGCGGTGCCACCGGTCCCGCCAGGGCCTCCGTCGGCGCCGTCACCGTCGCCGGAGCAGCCGGTGAGAGCGAGTCCCACGACCGCCACGAGAGTGGCCGCGATCACCCTCCGCCGGCCCCGTCCTGGTCCTGTCCGCACGCCTGTCGCCCCCGTTCTCCGCATCGCCGAAACGTCGCGTCGGTGTCTGTTGTGCAACACCCTGCCTCAAAGGGTGCCCACGGGTCGGTATTTGCTTCGGCATGGGACTAGCCTTGGCGGACGACAGCCACCCGCTATCGGCGGCGGGTGCGTCCAGCTCATCGGAAGAGGCGAAGCACGTCGTGACGCAGTCGTCAGACCAGTCCACCGGATCTCCCGTTCCTGCGGACTTCGGAGCCAACGAGTGGCTCGTGGAGGAGATGAAGGAGCGGTTCGAGGCCGACCCGAACAGCGTCGATCCCGCCTGGGCGACGTACTTCAAGAACGGCAACGGTACGACGACCGCGGCCGCCGCTCCCCCGACGCCCCCCGCCGCAGCCGCTCCCCCCGCCGCAGCCGCTCCCCCCGCCCCGGCCGCCGCTCCGGCCGCGGCTCCGAAGGCCGCTCCGGCCGCGCCCGCGAGCGCCTCCACCGCGCCCACCCCCAAGGCGACGCCGGCCCCCCAGGTCAGCCCCGCCTCCTCGACCACGCCCACGCCGCCGAAGGCCGACTCCCCCGCCCCGACCCCGAAGGACGCCCCGCGTCCGGCGCCGGTGACCGCCAAGGACGAGCCGACCCTCACCGTGCTCCGCGGCATCCCCGCGGCGACCGCCAAGAACATGGACATCTCGCTGTCGGTGCCGACGGCGACCTCGGTGCGCAACATCCCGGTCAAGCTGCTGTGGGACAACCGCATCGTCATCAACAGCCACCTCAAGCGCGCCCGCGGCGGCAAGGTGTCCTTCACCCACATCATCGGCTACGCGATCGTGAAGGCGATCAAGGCGCTGCCGGCGATGAACAACACCTACGACGAGATCGACGGCAAGCCGACCATGGTCACGCCGGCCCACATCAACCTGGGCCTGGCCATCGACCAGCAGAAGAAGGACGGCACCCGCCAGCTCGTCGCGCCGAGCATCAAGGCGTGCGAGTCGATGGACTTCGCGCAGTTCTGGACGGCGTACGAGGACATCGTGCGCAAGGCCAAGGACAACAAGCTGACCATGGAGGACTACTCCGGTACGACGGTCAGCCTCACCAACGTCGGCGGCCTCGGCACCAACAACTCGGTGCCGCGGCTGATGCAGGGCCAGGCCGCGATCATCGGCGTCGGCTCGATGGACTACCCGCCGGAGTTCCAGGGCGCGTCCGAGGAGACCATCGCGCGCAACGCGATCTCCCGGATCATGACCATCACGTCGACGTACGACCACCGGGTCATCCAGGGCGCGCAGTCCGGCGAGTTCCTCGGCCAGATCCACCGCTACCTCCTCGGCGAGGACGGCTTCTACGACGAGATCTTCCAGGCGCTGCGGATCCCCTACGAGCCGATCCGCTGGAACGCCGACATCGCGACGTCCCACGACGACGAGATCGACAAGCAGGCCCGGATCCTGGAGCTGATCCACGCCTACCGGGTGCGCGGTCACCTCATGGCCGACACCGACCCGCTCGAGTACAAGCAGCGCAGCCACCCGGACCTGCGGATCGAGTCGCACGGCCTCACCCTGTGGGACCTCGACCGGGAGTTCCCGACCGGCTCGTTCGGCGGCCGGGACCGGCGCTTCATGAAGCTGCGCCACATCCTCGGCATCCTGCGCGACTCGTACTGCCGCACCACCGGCATCGAGTACATGCACATCATGGACCCCGAGCAGCGCCGCTGGATCCAGGAGCGCGTCGAGCAGCCGCACAGCAAGCCGCCCCGCGAGGAGCAGCTGCGGATCCTGCTCAAGCTCAACCAGGCCGAGGCCTTCGAGACCTTCCTGCAGACCAAGTTCGTCGGCCAGAAGCGGTTCTCGCTCGAGGGTGGCGAGACGAGCGTCCCCGTCGTCGACGAGATCGCCGAGGCGGCCGCCCAGGCCGGCCTCGACGAGGTCTGCATCGGCATGGCCCACCGTGGCCGGCTCAACATGCTCGCCAATATCGTCGGCAAGTCCTACAACCAGATCTTCCGCGAGTTCGAGGGCAATATCGACCCGCGCACGGTCCAGGGCTCCGGCGACGTGAAGTACCACCTCGGCGCCGAGGGCGCCTTCGTGGCCGGCACCGGCGAGACCATCAAGGTCTCGGTCGCGGCGAACCCGTCCCACCTCGAGACCGTCGACCCGGTCCTGGAGGGCATCGCCCGCGCGAAGCAGGACGTCCTCGACCGCGGCGCCGAGTTCCCGGTGCTGCCGATGCTCATCCACGGCGACGCGGCGTTCGCGGGCCAGGGCGTGGTGGCCGAGACGCTCAACCTCTCCCAGCTGCGCGGCTACCGCACCGGCGGCACCATCCACGTCGTCATCAACAACCAGGTCGGCTTCACCACCGCGCCGGGCGCGTCCCGCTCCTCGCTGTACTGCACCGACGTGGCCCGGATGGTCCAGGCGCCGATCTTCCACGTCAACGGCGACGACCCGGAGGCCTGCATCCGCGTCGCCCGGCTGGCCTTCGAGTACCGCCAGACCTTCAACAGCGACGTCGTCATCGACCTCGTCTGCTACCGCCGGCGCGGGCACAACGAGGGCGACGACCCGTCGTACACCCAGCCCCTGATGTACGACCTCATCGAGCAGAAGCGCTCGGTGCGCAAGCTCTACACCGAGTCCCTCATCGGTCGCGGCGACATCACGATCGAGGAGGCCGAGCAGGTCCTGCGCGACTACCAGCAGCAGCTGGAGCGGGTGTTCACCGAGGTCCGCGAGGCGACGGCCGCCCCCAAGGAGTGGACGACGGTCCCGGACTACCCGGACAAGCCGGAGGGCGAGACCCAGACGGCGGTGACGCCGGAGGTCCTCAAGCGGATCGCCGACGCGTACGTCACGCCGCCGGACGGCTTCACCGTCCACCCGAAGGTGATGCCCCAGCTGCAGCGCCGCGCCGCCGCGATCGCCGACGGCCCGATCGACTGGGGCACCGGCGAGATCCTCGCGTTCGGCTCGCTGCTCATGGAGGGCCGCCCGGTCCGGCTGGCCGGCCAGGACTCGCGCCGCGGCACCTTCGTGTCCCGCTTCGCGACGATCATCGACCGGGTCAACGCCGACGAGTGGACCCCGCTGGCCAACCTCACCGAGGAGCAGGCGAAGTTCTTCGTCTACGACAGCCTGCTCTCGGAGTACGCCGCGCTCGGCTTCGAGTACGGCTACTCGGTGGCCCGTCCCGACGCCCTGGTCCTCTGGGAGGCCCAGTTCGGCGACTTCGTCAACGGCGCCCAGTCGGTGATCGACGAGTACATCTCCGCGGGCAAGACCAAGTGGAACCAGGACTCCGGCGTCGTGCTGCTGCTGCCGCACGGCTACGAGGGCCAGGGCGCCGACCACTCCTCGGCGCGCATCGAGCGGTTCCTGACCCTGTGCGCCGACGACGCGATGGTCCTCGCCCAGCCGTCGACCCCCGCGTCGTACTTCCACCTGCTGCGCCGGCACTCCCTCGGCGGCGAGCACAAGCCGCTCATCGTGTTCACGCCGAAGTCGATGCTCAAGCGCAAGGAGGCGGCCTCGGTGCCGGCCGACTTCACCACCGGCGAGTTCCGGCCGGTGATCGGCGACGCGACGGCCGACCCGGCCAAGGTGCAGACGGTGCTGCTGGTCTCCGGCCGGCTCACCTGGGACCTGATGGTCGAGCGGAAGAAGTCCGAGCGCGAGGACATCGCGATCGTCCGGGTCGAGCAGCTCTACCCGTGGCCGACCGACGCGATCCGCGCGGAGCTCGACAAGTACCCGAACGCCGCGGTCCGCTGGGTCCAGGACGAGCCCTTCAACCAGGGTCCGTGGCCGACCTTCTACCTCAACGTCGTACCGCACCTGGGTCGCGCGATCGAGCCGGTCACCCGGCCCGCGTCCTCGACGACGGCGGTCGGCACGGCCAAGCGCCACCTCGAGGAGGCGAAGGTCCTCATCGGCGAAGCGTTCAGCTGATGTACTTCACCGACCGCGGGATCGAGGAGCTCGAGCAGCGCCGGGGCGACGAGGAGGTCACCCTGGCCTGGCTCGGCGAGCGGCTGCAGGAGTTCGTCGACACCCACCCGGAGTTCGAGGTGGCCGTCGAGCGGTTCGCCACCTGGCTGGCCCGCCTCGACGACCCCGACGACTGACCCGCCGCGTCCTCACCTCACATTTGCACTGACCCGGCGCGTCCTTACCTCGTCGTAGGTAAGGACGCGCCGGGTCGGGGTCGTTTTCAGGTCAGGATGAGCCGGGTCGGGGTCAGGCGGGGAGGGCCTCGCTGAGGCCGATCCGGCGGTGGAGGGCGCGCAGCGGGCGGGGAGCCCACCAGGAGCGCTCGCCAAGGAGCCGGATGCTGGCGGGCAGCAGGATCCCGCGGATCAGGGTGGCGTCGACGAGGATGGCCAGCCCGGTGCCGAGCCCGAAGAACTGGATGAAGCTGACCGAGCTCACCAGGAACGCGAAGAAGCTGATCGCGATCAGCGCCGCGGCGGTGCTGACGATCCGGCCGGTGTGGGCCAGGCCGTGGACCAGCGCCTCGCTGTTGGCCATCCCGTGGTCGCGCATCTCCTTGATCCGGCTCATCACGAAGACCTCGTAGTCCATCGACAGCCCGAACGCGACGCAGAAGAGCAGCACCATCATCGAGCTGTCCATCGGCTGCGGCGTGAACCCGAGGACCCCGGACAGGTGGCCGTCCTGGAACACCCAGACCATCGCGCCGAGGGTCGCGCCCAGGCCGACCGCGTTGAGCACCAGCGCCCGGAGCGGCTGGACCACGCTGCCGGTGAACAGGAACAGGATCACCATCGTGGTCAGCACCAGCCAGCCCGCGACGAGCGGAAGCCGGTCGCCGATGCCGGTCATCTGGTCGTGCAGCTGGGCGCTCGCCCCGCCCACCAGGGCGTCGGTGCCCGCCGGCGCCGGGACCGCCCGCACCTCCTGGACCAGCTCCCGGGCGTCCGCCGACATCGGGTCGAGGTCGGTGACCACCGAGAGCAGTGAGGCGTCCTCGCCGGCCCGCGTGTCCACCCGTACGACGCCGGGCAGCTCCCCCAGCGAGGCCGCATAGGCCGCGAGCTCGTCCTCGCCGACCGCGGAGGTCGTGACCACCTGGACCGGGTGGGTGCCGTCGCCCGCGAAGGCCGAGCGCAGCACGTCGCCGGCCTGCCGGCTGGACGCGCTCGTGGGCAGCACCCGGTCGTCCGGCGTACCGAACTCGATGCCGGCCAGCGGCACCGCGACGACGAGCAGGCCGGCGAGCACCGGCAACGCGCTGAGCAGCGGGCGGCGGGCCACGAACCGGGCCAGGCGCGCCCACGCGGGCGCCTCCTCGCCCCGGATGCCGCGCACCCGCGGGATCCGCCACGCGTCGACCCGGTCGCCGAGCAGGCTGAGCCCGGCGGGGAGGACGACCACCGCGGCGAAGGCGGTGATCAGCATGACGCCGATGCCGGCGTAGGCGAACGAGCGCAGGAAGTACATCGGGAACACCAGCAGCGACGCCAGCGCGACGGCGACCGTGGTCGCGCTGAACGCGATGGTCCGGCCGGCGGTCTCCACCGCCCGTCGTACGGCGTCCTGGTGGGCGCGGCCCGCAGCCCGCTCCTCGCGCACCCGGGCGACCATGAGCAGGCCGTAGTCGACGGCGAGGCCGAGCCCGAGGCCGGTGGTGAGGTTGACGGCGTAGATGGACACGTCCGTCGCGGAGCCGAGGATCGACAGCTCGGCGAAGGTGCCGAAGATGGCCGCGACGCCGACGCCGAGCGTGACGAGCGCGCCGACCACATTGCCGAAGGCGAGCACGAGCAGCACCAGGATCAGCGGGATCGCGATGCTCTCGGCCAGGCCGAGGTCCTTCCCGATCTGGGCGCCGATCTCCTCGCCGACCACCTCGCCGCCGCCGACGTCCACGCTGATCGCGCCGTCGGAGCCGGCCGCGCCGGCGTACTCGTCGAGCACCGCCCCCGGGTCGGCCTCCTCGCCGGGCGCGATCGAGGCGGTGACCAGGGCGTACCGGCCGTCGGTCGAGCGCATCGGGCCCGCCCTGCCGTCGAAGTACGACGCCACGTCGGCCAGCGCCGGGTCCGACCGCAGTCGCTCGGTCAGCGCGGCGCCCGCACCCGCCGAGGCGGCGGAGTCGACGTCGCCGTCGGCCGCCTCGACCACGAACACGTAGTCGGACCCGCCGGCGAACCGCTCCTCGAGCAGGACCGCGGCGCGGCTGCTCTCGGACTCGGGGTCGTCGAAGCCGTCCGTCTGCAGCTTGCCGAAGGCGCCGACGCCCACGACCGCCGCGACCACCCCACCCAGCAGGCCGAGCGCGAGCACCGTGCGGGCCCGCCTCGTCACCAGTCCACCGATCCAGCCGAACATCGCGCTCCTCCAATGTGTGCACACGTTAACTTTATGGCCGTTAACTTGGCACAGATGTGTACAGGTGTCAACATGTCTTCGTGACCTCGACCAGCACCGCCCGGCGCAGCTACCACCACGGCGACCTGCGCAACGCCCTCGCCCGGGCCGCCGCCGAGCTCGCCGCGACCGGCGGGCCGGACGCGGTGACCATCCGCGGCGCCGCCCGCGCGGTCGGGGTGACGCCCACGGCGGCGTACCGCCACTTCGAGAACCAGTCCGACCTGCTCGAGGCGGCGCGGGCGCTGGCGATGGACGGCATGGTCGCGGTGACGGCGGAGTACCTGCAGCAGGTCCCGGACGACGACGACCCGGTCGTGCGCGCCACGGCCCGGCTGCGCTCGTCGGGTCGCGGCTACATCCGCTTCGCGCTGGCGGAGCCGGGGATCTTCCGCACCTGCTTCACCGGCCGCCTGCGCGAGCCGGCCGGGCCGCCCATGGCCGACCCGCCGGCGCCGTACGTCCTGCTCGGCACCATCCTCGACGAGCTGGTCGACGCGGGCTATCTCGACCCGGCCGACCGCCCCGGCGCCGAGGCGGCGCCGTGGTCGGCGGTCCACGGCCTCGCGATGCTGCTCGTCGACGGCCCCCTCAAGGACTTCGACGAGGACGAGCGGGAGGCCGCGATCGAGCGCACCCTCGACATGGCCGTGCGCGGTCTCGCCACCGGGCCCCGCGGAAGGGCCGCCGAGCGCTAGTCTCACGCCCGTGAGCGAGGAGCTGATCGACTACGCGGCCTGGGGCGAGCGGTTCTTCGCCACCGCGGTGACCGCCGAGCGGGTGCTGAGCGGCGTCAACGCGCTCGCCGGCCGGCCCATCGACGTCGGACCGCTCGGCGTCGGGCCGGGACGCATCGCCAAGGTGACCGCGACCGGCACCATCGGCACCGCCACCGGCGAGCGGGTGGGCTCCGGCCCGGTCGCGTTCCGCGTCGAGCTGCCGGTGGACCTGCGGTTCACCATCGACTTCGGCATGGACAAGCAGCGCTTCGACGCCGGCGTCACCGTCCCCCTGGTGATCACCGCCCGCGGACGCGAGGACCTGGCGATCGTGCTGGAGGTGACCCCGCCGACGGCGGAGGAGGTCGTCGTCGACCTCACGGCGCAGGGCCTGCGCGCGGCGCTGACCAGCCGGGTCGCCAACATGGAGGGCGAGCTGCGCCGCTTCGTGGCGAAGTACGTCGCCCGCGAGGTCGGCAAGCCCGCCGTCGAGCAGGCCACGGTGATCGACGTGGCCGGGGCGATCGACGGCGCCGCCGCGCGGGTCGTGCCCCGGACGGAGGAGCCGGCATGAGCACCTATCCCCCGGCGCCGTGGCACATGCACGGGTCCCTGTGGCTGTCGGTGTTCCGGCTGGGCCGGGCCGTCGACGAGCGCCATCCCGCCGGGACGTACGGCGTCGCGCTGGTCTCCTACGAGGAGCCGAGCCCCCTCACCTACCACGAGCTGCTGCTCGCCCGGACCGTGAAGAACAGGGCCGGCAAGGGCGCGGTGACGATCACCGACATCTGGGTCGACTCCCCCGCCTCGCAGGCGGGCGGCCGGGCGCTGTGGGCGATCCCCAAGCAGCTGTGCGACTTCGACCGGGAGAGCAGCTTCCGCGGACCCGTCACCTCCACCGACTGGACGGCCCTGGCCGGGCGCCGCCCGATCGTGGACGCCAGCTTCACCGACGTGTCCCGCGCCGCGCTCCGGGTGCCGTTCACCGGGCTGGTCGAGCAGCCCGGCATCCCGGAGCACCCGGAGACCGCGGACGTGGTGATGAAGGGGACCGCCAAGGCGCTGCCGTGCCGCGGCCGGTGGAGCTTCGCCGCCGACGGCCCGCTGGGCTTCATGCGGGAGGCCCGTCAGCTCGGCTCGTTCCGGATGGCGGGCTTCCGGCTCGCCTTCGACTGACGCGCTCGTCGCACCGGACGGTTCCGCTGCGAGAGGCGCTAATCCAGAGCGGTCTCGTCCGGTACGACGGCCGAGTCGGCCACAGAGTCGGCGGCAGGTCCACCACCGTGCTCGGCGAGGGCGCGGCGCGAGGAGTCCTTGATCTCGAAGATCTCGGTGGCCAGGCCGCCGACGGCGGCGGCGACGTCGCCGACGGCGCGGGTCACGATGCCGGCGACCTCGCCGACGGTGTGCGCGGTCGCCTCGGCGCCGGCCTGGAGCGCGTCCTTGGCGATCTCGCCCCTGCTGAGGTGGTCCCGTCCGGTCATGGAGCCAGTGTCCCCCGCGCCGCCTCAGGCTGCCAACGAGTCCTCGGTCACGGACCCCGGGCCGCGCACGGGAGCGGCGTCCGGCGTACCGCCGGGCAGGGCGTAGCGGCAGATCTTCTTGAACACGCTGAACAGCTGCTTGCTGAGCCGGCCGGTGTTGTAGGGCAGGCCGTAGCGCTCGCAGATCTCCTGCACCTCGGCGGCGATCTCCGGGTAGCGGCGCGCCGGCAGGTCGGGGAAGAGGTGGTGCTCGATCTGGTGGGACAGGTTGCCGCTCATCACATGGAACAGCTTGCCTCCGGTGATATTGGCCGAGCCGAGCATCTGGCGGAGATACCAGTGGCCGCGCGTCTCGTTCTCGGTCTCCGCCTCGGAGAACGACGCGACGCCGGAGGGGAAGTGGCCGCAGAAGATGATGTTGAAGGCCCACACGTTGCGGACCAGGTTGGCGACCGCGTTGCCGGCGAAGGTCAGCGGGAACAGCGGCCCGGTGAGCGCCGGGAACAGCAGGTAGTCCTTGACCGCCTGGCGCCGGATCTTCCGCATCAGTCCCGGGTAGAGCGGCTTGTTGTCGGCCAGCGTGCGCTTGCCGGACACGATGTTCTCGACCTCGAGGTCGTGCAGCGCGACGCCCCACTCGAAGAAGGTCATCAGCAGGAACGCGTACAGCGGGTTGCCGAGGTAGTAGGGGTGCCACTTCTGGTCGGGGTCCATCCGCAGGATGCCGTAGCCCACATCCCGGTCCTTGCCGACGATATTCGTGAACGTGTGGTGGATGTAGTTGTGGGAGTACTTCCACTGCTCGCCCGGACACACCGTGTCCCAGTCGAACATCCGGGAGTTGAACGCCGGGTCGCCCAGGAAGTCGTACTGCCCGTGCATCACGTTGTGCCCGATCTCCATGTTGTCGAGGATCTTCGACACGCCCAGGCAGGCGACGGCCGGCAGCCAGCCGACCACGGGCAGGTAGAACAGCGCGCGCCCGGCGATCTCCATCTTGCGCTGGGTCGTGACGACCTTGCGGAGGTACGCCGCGTCGTCCTCTCCGAGGTCGGCGATCACCCGCTGGCGGATGGCGTCGAGCTCGGCGCCGAGCTGCTCGATCTGGTCGGCGGTGAGGCCGTGGTACTTCTCGTCGAGCTCGTTGCTCGGGGTGATGGTCTCAGTCATTCTCGTGCTCCTGTCGCTCGGTCGAGACTGTGGTTCGTGGTGGGTGTTCGCCGACACGGCGCAAGCCGTCCTCCCCCGCTGCGCTCCTCCGGGCCGTTTGCGCCGGGTCGGCGAGGAGGCAGCAGGCTGATCAGACGTCGATGTGGCAGTCGCCGGCGGCGGTGGTGACGCAGAGGCGGATCTCCTCGTCCGGCAGGGAGGACTCCTCGCCGGTGAGGACGTTGCGGACGGTGCCGGCGGTCTTGGTGCGGGTGCAGGAGAAGCAGATGCCCATCCGGCAGCCGAACTCCGGCCTCAGCCCGAGCTCCTCGGCCTGCTCCAGCAGGCTGGCGCCGGTGGCAGCGGCGGTCGCGCCGGAGCGGGTGAAGGACACCTCGCCCTCGACGGCCTCGCCCGCGGCGGCGGCCCGGGCGACGGCGGGCTTGAAGAACTCCATCCGCAGCCGGGGCGACAGCTCGCCGTCGGGGCCCGTGTAGGCGTCCTTGACGAGCTCGACCAGGCCGGCGGGGCCGCAGAGCCAGGTGTCGGTGTCGCGGAAGTCGGGCACCAGGCGGCGCAGCTCGAACGCGCTGAAGAGCTGGTCGCCGTAGTGCAGGTGGACGTCGACGCCGTTGTCGGCCGCGGCGATCGCCGCCAGCTCGTCGGCGAAGATCTGGTCCTCGTGGCTGCGGGCGAAGTGCAGGAAGGTCACCCGGCGGCCGGCGTGGCCGTCGTACCCGTCCCGGAGGAGGGTGCGGAGCATGGACATGGCCGGAGTGATGCCGGAGCCCCCGGTGATGAACAGCAGCCGGCTGATGGTCGGCGTCGCCGGGCTCTCGACGAGGGTGAACCCGCCCTGCGCCTGGGAGAGGTGCAGGAGCTGGCCGGGCTGAGCCTCGCGGACGAGGTACGACGACACCTGGCCCTCGTCGTGGGCGCGGATCGTGAGCGTGAACCGCTCCCCCGGCGCCGAGGCGGCCGAGGAGATCGAGAACGCGCGGGTGTGCCGCTTGGCCGAGCCGGGCAGCTCGACGCCGACCAGGACGTGCTGGCCGGCGCGGTGGCCGCGCCAGGTGCTGGTGGGCTGGAGGGTCAGCGTGGCGACCGGGGCGGATCCGGTCGCGTCGTCGCCGGAGGTCTCGCGGCGGACGGACACGACCCGGGCGCGCACCTCGTGCGCGGCCCACATCGGGTTGAACCGCTCGAGGTACCGGTCGACGCCGTGCGGGGTGGTCAGCGCCGCGGCGAGCCGCGAGCGCAGGAGCCGCCCGACGGGGCCGCCGGGAGCCGGCGGGGAGATGAGCGCGGACATCGCGTCTCCTTCGGGAAGTTTGAGTGCACATCCGTACTCCGAAACTCTGACCGCTGGGCGCAGGGCAGGTCAACGACCGGACCGCGTGATAGTGCACACATGTTCACTCACGTAGGATCGCTGTCATGCCCGAGAGCCGTGTCGAGCGCAAGGAGCGGACCCGCCGCGCCATCCTCGACGCCGCCCTCACCCTGTCCGAGGACTCCGCGCTGGTCGCGCTGTCGCTGCGGCAGGTCGCCAAGGAGGTCGGCATCGTGCCGACCGCCTTCTACCGGCACTTCACCTCGATCGAGGATCTCGGCCTGGCCCTGGTCGAGGAGTCGCTCGACACCCTGCGCTCGCTGCTGCGCGAGCTGCGTCGTACCGCCGGCGAGGACGCCGGCACCATCATCGACGGCTCGGTCGCGGTGCTCGTCGAGCAGGTCCGCAAGGAGCACGCGCACTACGGCTTCATCGCGCGCGAGCGGTTCGCCGGCCCGGCCGCGGTGCGCGGCGCCATCGCCCGCGGCATCGAGCTCGCCGAGCGCGAGCTGGCCACCGACCTCGCGCACCTGCCCGGCACCGACACCTGGACCGAGCACGACCTCCAGGTGCTGTCGGCGCTGATCGTGGGCGCGATGGTCACCACCGCCGAGCGGCTGCTCGGCACCGGCCCCGGCTCCCTCGCCGAGCAGCGCGTGGCCGACGCCGCGCGGACCCAGCTGCGGATGATGCTCGTCGGCGCCCGCAACTGGCGCTCCGGGACCCCCTGATCCGCGCCCGGATGCAACCCCGAGGGGGCGCCGGCGCGTCCAGGTAGTGCACCCCCTCGACTCCAGGAGCACTCGCATGTCCGTCTCGGGCCCCCGTCGTACCGTCCTGTCCGTCCTCGCCCTCGTCACCGGCCTCCTCGTCACCGCGCTGGTCGCGACGCCCGCTCCGGCGCACGCCGCGGCCCACCGCACCCGGGTGGTGGTGAAGGTCGCCGACTGCGAGGGCTGCGAGGTCTTCCTCCAGCAGGGCCTCCGGCACCGCTGGTGGTCGAGCCGGACCCGCACCGTGCGCGACGGCAAGGCGGTGTTCACGGTGCCCTCGAGCCGGACCCGCGGCATGTCCATCGGCATCACCGGAACGTGGGAGGTCGCGTCGCCGCACCCGTCCGGCTTCCAGGCGATCGTCACGCTGCGGTACCGCGGCGTCCCGCGCGGGGCCCACGTCGAGCAGGCGGTCGCCCAGAGCAAGCGGCACGGCTCGGCGTGCTTCCCGGGCACGCAGAAGCGGCGGCTGGTCCTCCACGTCACCGCCCGCCGGGTCAGCGTCGCCGGCAACGGCGGCCCGGCCGACACCACCCTCGCCTGGGCCGACCCGCAGACCCGGGTGATGCGCGGCACCCGGATGCGGCTGTACGACGGCGTCGCCGGCGCGCAGGACATCGTGCCCTGCTGGTGAGCCGGGCAGCGGGCGTCGCGCTCGTCACGTTCGGTGGACGGCCGGACGTCCCGGCGGGGACCATGTCGCGGTGCCGACCGCAGCAGACCTCCTGAGCACCGCCGCCCGCAACGCCTGGGCGATCTCGCCCCTCGGCGACGGCGTCGAGCAGTACGACGGCCTGCCGGCCACCGTGCTCTCCGACGCCCCGCACCGGCGGCTCGTCCGCTTCGACCGGGCCGCCACGGCCCGGGCGCCGCGCCCCGTCCTCCTCGTGCCGCCGCTCGCCGTGTCGGCGCGCTGCTTCGACCTGCGGCCCGGCCAGAGCCTGGCCGCGCACCTGCTGGACGCCGACCGGGCGGCGTACCTCGTCGACTACGGGCGGATCACCTTCGCCGACCGCGGCATGGGCTTCGAGGCGTGGGTCGACGACATCCTCCCGACCGCGATCCACTCCGTGCTCGCCGACCACGCCGCCGGCGGCGACGCGGCCGACGGCGTCGATCTCGTCGGCTGGTCGCTGGGCGGCACGATGAGTCTGCTCACCGCCGCCGCGCACCCGGACCTGCCGATCGCGTCGCTGACCGCCTTCGGGACGCCGATCGACTACTCGCTGATCCCCGCGATCCAGCCCCTCGTCATGGCCGACCGTGTGCTCGGCACCCGGGCCGTCACCGCGCCGACCGCCGCCCTCGGCGGCGTACCGCGTCACCTGGTGCGGGCGAGCTACCGCGCGATGGCGCCCCGCCGCGAGCTGACCAGGGCGGTGCACCTGGCGAGGAACATCCTCGACACCGAGGCGCTCGCCCGGACCGGCGCGATCGACGAGTTCATCGCCGAGATGCCCGGCTATCCCGGCCGCGCCTACCACCAGATCCACACCCGGCTGATGGTCCGCAACGAGCTCGCCTCCGGCACGGTGCACCTCAGCCGCCGGCGGGCAGTCCGGCTCGCCGACGTACGGACCTCCGTGCTGTTCGTCGGCAGCGCGACCGACAACATCGCCGACGGGCCGGCCGTCCGGGCCGGCGTGGACGTCGTACCCGGCGCGCGGTATGCGGCCGCCGACGGGCTCAGCCACCTCGGCCTGGTCGCCGGGCCCCGGGCCGCCGAGATCAGCTGGCCGCTGCTCGACGCGTTCCTGGGCTAGTCACTGGCGCCCCTTCCGTCACAGGGGACGGGCGGCTCATGCGCTTGTCAGGGGTTGCAACACCTGACAAGCGCATGGATCCCCGGATGTCCGGGGATCCATGCACCTGCGAACCAACCGGCCAGGCGGCCAGCCGATCAGTGCCCGCCGTGAGCACCCGCGGGAGCGTCCACCTTGGACGGCAGCAGCAGGGCCATGGCGACCACGACCACGCCGATCACGGCGCCGGTGGCGAAGGCCCACTGCAGGCCGCCCATGAAGGCGTCGACCGGGCGGGCGCCGGCGGCGGCGAGGTGCTCGCTGCGGTTGGTCATGATGACCACGAGCAGCGCGGTGCCGATCGCGCCGGCGACCTGCTGGAGGGTGCCGAGCAGGGAGCTGCCGTGGGAGTACAGCTGCGGCGAGAGGTCGCCCAGGCCGATCGTGAAGACCGGCGTGAAGACCAGCGCCAGGCTGACCATGAGCGCGACGTGCAGGGCCAGGATGACGGCGTACGGCGTCTCGGCGCCGATCCGGCTCAGCCCGAACAGCAGCGCGACCATGGCGACCGAGCCGGGGACGACCAGCGGGCGGGCGCCGATCCGGTCGTAGACCTTGCCGACCTGCGGGCCGAGCAGGCCCATCGCCAGGCCGCCGGGCATGACGAGCAGACCGGTCTGGAGCTCGGTGAGGCCGCGCAGGTCCTGCAGGTAGAGCGGCAGCAGGATCATCGAGCCGAGGAAGGCCATGAAGCCGGCGGCCATCAGGACCAGGGACACCGCGTAGTTGCGGTGGCGCAGGGTGCGCAGGTCGAGCAGCGGGCGGTCGGAGCGCTGGAGGCGGATCTGCAGCGCGGCGAACAGGGCGATCAGCACGACGCCGGAGCCGATGAGCAGGGTGGGCTCGGGCCACGCGGCGTTGCCGACCTTGCTCAGGCCGTAGACGAAGAGGCTGAAGCCGCCCGCCGCCAGCACGACGCTCACCCAGCTGATCGGGCTGCGGTTGGTCTCGCCGACGTTCTCCAGCTGCTGGAGGCCGAACCAGCCGACCAAGATGGCGATCGGGAGCACGGTGAAGAAGATCAGCCGCCACGAGCCGAGGTCGAGCAGGATGCCGGACACGGCCGGGCCGAGCGCCGGGGCGCAGGACATCGCGAGCGTGACCTGGCCCATCACCCGGCCGCGGTCCGCAGGTGACACGACCGTCATCAGGGTGGTCATGAGCAGCGGCATCATCACCGCGGTGCCACCGGCCTGGACCACGCGGCCCACGAGGAGCACCTCGAAGGTCGGGGCCACGGCGGCGATCAGGGTGCCGACGCTGAAGGTCGCCATCGCGGTGGCGTACGCCGCCCGCGTGGTCACCCGCTGGAGGAACCAGCCGGTCACCGGGATGACGGCGGCCATGGTCAGCATGAACACCGTCAGCGCCCACTGGGCGGTGGTCGAGGTGATCGCGAAGTCGGTCATCAGCCGCGGGATGGCGTTGACCATGATCGTCTCGTTGAGGATCACGACGAAGGTCGCCGCGACCAGCAGCTTGATGACGAGCGGGGTCCGGCCCGGGGTCACCGGGGCACTGGCGAACTCCTGCTCGAACGCAGGCGTTTCGCCGGTCTCCGTGGGTCCGGAGAGCGCAGTCATGACGGGTCCTATCGGTTGGTGGCGTGGTCCAGCGGTGGCCGACCACGTGACGCCAGGTGGCTCGGGTGGGCCGTCGCTTCACTGGTACGACGAACCGACCGTCACCGAATCGACATGACGGGCCAGGGAAATTCATCGGCCCGCCCCATCAGGCGCTGACAGGACTCAATCGTCCAGCACCGACAGTCATTCCCGCCAATGGTTAATTGCGCGTGAAGACGATCTTGCCGAAGACGTCGCCGGCGGCCATCGCGGCGAACCCGTCGCGCGCCTCGGCCATCGGCAGCACCCGGTCGACCACCGGCCGCACGCCGGTGCTGTCGAGCAGGTTGACCAGCCCCGCGAGCTCGCCGCGGGTGCCCATCGTGGACCCGACGACGCTGAGCTGCAGGAAGAAGATCCGGGTCAGCTCGGCGTCGTCGAGGTTCGGACCGGAGGTGGTGCCGGAGATGACGATCCGGCCGCCGGGCCGCAGCGCGCGGATCGAGTGCGACCAGGTCGCGCGGCCGACGGTCTCCATCACGGCGTCGACCTTCACGGGCAGCCGGGCGCCGGACTCGAACACCTCGTGGGCGCCGAGCTCCAGCGCCTTGGCGCGCTTGGCCTCGTCGCGGCTGGTGGCCAGCACCCGCAGGCCGCCCGCGCGGGCGAGCGCGATGAGCGCGGTCGCGACGCCGCCGCCGGCGCCCTGCACCAGCACGGTGTCGCCGGCCTTGAGCGCCCCCTGCGTGAACAGCATCCGGTACGCCGTGAGCCAGGCGGTCGGCAGGCACGCCGCCTCCTCGAAGGACAGCGAGGCGGGCTTGGGCACGACATTGCGGGTCGGTACGACGACCCGGTCGGCGAAGGTCCCCTGGTGCCGCTCGGACAGCAGCGAGCGCCGGGGGTCGAGCGTCTCGTCGCCGCTCCAGGCCGGGTCGGAGACGACCGCGTGGACGACCACCTCGTTGCCGTCCTCGTCGTACCCCGCCGCGTCGCAGCCGAGGATCATCGGCAGCGCCTCGGCCTTGAGGCCCACGCCGCGCAGCGACCACAGGTCGTGGTGGTTGAGCGAGGCGGCCCGGACGCTGATCGTGGTCCACCCGTCGGGCGCGACCGGGTCGGGGCGCTCCCCGACCACGAGGCCGGTCAGTGGGTCGTCGGCGGAGCTGGCGAAGGAGTCGGCATAGACGGCGAACACGGGACCGACCCTAGCGACCCCTCAGATCCGGGCGACGCCGTCCCGACGTGCGGCCTCCGCGACCGCGGTCGCCACCGCCGGGCCGACCCGCGGGTCGAACGGCGACGGGATGACCAGGTCCTCGGAGAGGTCCTCGCCGACCAGCGCGGCCAGGGCGTCCGCGGCGGCGACCTTCATGCCCTCGGTGATCGCGCTGGCGTGGACGTCGAACGCGCCGCGGAAGATGCCCGGGAACGCCAGCACGTTGTTGATCTGGTTGGGGAAGTCGGAGCGACCGGTCGCGACGACCCGCGCGTGGCGATGGGCGACGTCGGGGTGCACCTCGGGGTTCGGGTTGGCCATCGCGAAGATGATCGCGTCGTCGGCCATGGTGGCGACGACCTCCTCGGGCACGGTGCCGCCGGAGACGCCGATGTAGACGTCGGCGCCGTCGAAGGCCTCGGCCAGCGTGCCGCGGCGGCCGCACTGGTCGGCGGTGAGCTCGGCGAGCGCCTTCTTGGACGGCGTGAGGTCGGTGCGGTCGGAGCTGACCACGCCCTTGCGGTCGGTGACCGCGATGTCCTTCACGCCCGCGGCCAGCAGGATCTTCGCGATCGCGACCCCGGCGGCGCCCGCCCCGGAGATGACCACGCGGGTCGCGTCAGCGGTGCGGCCGGTGAGCTTGAGCGCGTTGACCAGGGCCGCGAGGGTCACCACCGCCGTACCGTGCTGGTCGTCGTGGAAGACCGGGATGTCGAGGGCCTCCTTGAGCCGGTCCTCGATCTCGAAGCAGCGCGGGGCCGAGATGTCCTCGAGGTTGATGCCGCCGAAGCTCGGCGCGAGGCGGACGACCGTCTCGATGATCTCCTCGACGTCGGTGGTCGCCAGGCAGATCGGGATGCCGTCGACGCCGCCGAACTGCTTGAACAGCACCGCCTTGCCCTCCATCACCGGCATGGCGGCGTCCGGGCCGATGTCGCCCAGGCCGAGCACGGCGGTGCCGTCGGTGACGATCGCGACGGTGTTGGGCACCCAGGTGTAGTGCCGGGTCAGCCCGGGATCGGCGGCGATCGCCTCGCACACCTCGGCGACACCGGGGGTGTAGGCCAGCGAGAGCTGGTCGCGGGTGCTGACGTCGGCCGTGGGTACGGTCGCCATCTTCCCGCCGAGGTGCAGATCGAAGACCGGCTCACCCGCGCGCGGATGGGGGGAGGGAACGACGTCAGCCACGATCGTTCATCCTTTCACATCCGCCGGACCGGCCGGGCGGGACGTCCGCATGGGACCGGTCACAGTGGCCGCGGCCAGGGCCACACCCGCCCGCGTACGACGCCGGGCACCTCCTCCTCCGGCACCGCTCCGCGGTGGCGCGAGTCCACGCCCACGTCCGGGTTGTCGCCGCGCAGCCACCAGCCGCTCCCCCGGCGCTCGGCGACCCGCTTGACCACGAGGGTGCCGTCGGCGAAGCGGGCGACGACGACGCGACCGGGCCGGACCCGGGCGCCGTACACGACCAGGAGACGGTCGCCCGGCCGCAGCGTCGGCCGCATCGAATCCCCCCGGACCACGGCGAGGCCGATCCGACGCGACGGACCGCCGCGACCCCGACCTGCCGTTGCCGCCCGCGCCATGGCGAGTAGTGTCGCAGGCAGCACGTTCCCACCCGCCTGAACTCCAGAGAGGACCGACATGTTCTCCCGTCTCACCACGACCCTCAGCAGGGCCTTCGTCGCCCCGACCGTCGAGGTCTCCGCTCACTGCGACCTGCCCTGCGGCGTCTACGACCCCGCGCAGGCACGGATCGAGGCCGAGTCGATCAAGGCCGTCATCGCCAAGGCGCTCGACAGCGACGACCCGGACTTCCGCACCCGCGCCATCCTGATCAAGGAGCAGCGCTCGGAGCTGGTCAAGCACCACCTGTGGGTGCTGTGGACCGACTACTTCAAGCCGCCGCACTTCGAGGCGTACCCGCAGCTGCACACCCTGGTCAACGAGGCCACCAAGCTGGCGGGCGCCGCCGGCACCAAGGGCACCCTCGACGCCGCCAAGGCCGACGAGCTGCTGGCGAAGATCGACGAGATCGCGGAGATCTTCTGGGCCACGAAGAAGGCATGATCCGTTCGGACTAGCTCCGATGGGCCATCGTGCCCGGGTCACCCGGACCGCACGTCCATTTCGGACGTGCGGTCCGTGTTTTCGAGCACTCCTCCGCGACGTCCTGGCTTAACGTGACGCACGAACCGGGCACGGGCCCGGGACCACACCGGGACCTCGCGCGGAGGGAGACCTGCGCGGGCGACCGGTCCGAACCGGAGGGAGACATCCCGCGATGCATCGCGCCCTTTTCAAGATCCTCGTCGGCCTGGCGGTGGCGCTCGGCCTGACGCTCACGTCGGCGCCGGTCGCCTCGGCCGCGCCGGTGGCCCAGCAGGCCGCCGCCCCCGCCTGTACCGCCGAGGGCCAGGCCCTCGTCAAGGCGACCAACAACTACAACTCGGCGAACAGCTACGTCGCCGCCGCGGACGCCAAGGTCAAGAAGCTCAAGAAGAAGCTCAAGAAGGCCAAGAAGCACCACAAGCCCGCGAAGAAGATCAAGAAGCTCAAGAAGAAGCTGAAGAAGGCCAAGAAGGCCAAGCGCGTCGGCGTCGCCTACCGCAACCAGGCCGCGGCGCAGTACGGGCCGGCGTACACCGCGTGGGCCGCGTGCAAGGGCTCGCCCGGCGCCGTCGCGCCGAGCACCCCCGGCCTGCCGATCCAGGCGCTGTGCGACGCCGTCCCGGACCTGCAGCCCCTCTGCGACGCGCTGGCCGGCCTGCCCGGACTGGGCGACCCGTTCGCGACCTTCGACCAGCTCTGCGCCCAGTTCCCGCAGGCCCAGCCGCTCTGTGACGCGTTCAAGGCCGGCCTGAGCGACCCGCAGGGCCTCATCGACGTGCTCAAGACGACCCTGACCAGCCTGGGTCTCGGCGACGTCGTCAGCACCCTCGCCCCGGTGCTCGACACGCTGCAGAGCGTGCTCGACCAGCTGATCAGCGGCATCGGCGGGGGCGGCGGCCTGCCGAGCCTGCCGGGCCTCCCGGGCGGCGGCGGTGGCAACCCGCTGTGCTCGGTCCTGCCGCTGCCGGTCATCTGCTGACCGACGACAGGCGGGGCGTCGCACGCCCTGACGAGGGCCCGGGACGAACGTCCCGGGCCCTCGTCCCATGGAAGGGGCACCAAATGCCCTAGGATGCCGCCGACCGGGCGGCCCATGCGTCCGGCACCATGACCGGTCGTCGCCATGGGGGTAGCGACACTCGGCACATCTGAGGGAGAAACCCGATGAATCATGCTCCGATCAAGTTCATCCTCGGCATCGCGGTCGCGCTCGGCCTGACGCTGACCGCCGCGCCGGTGGCCTCGGCCACCCCGGTGGCAGCCACGACCCAGCGGGCAGCGGTCGACTGCACCATCCAGGCCAAGGCCGTCGACGTCGCGACCACGACCCGCTCCGCGGCTCGGATCAAGATCCAGAAGCTCAAGGCCAAGATCATCAAGCTGCAGAAGAAGATCAAGAAGGCCAAGAAGGCGCACGCCCCCAAGCGGGTCGCGAAGCTGCAGAAGAAGCTCAACAAGACCAAGAAGAACCTCCGCAAGACCAAGGTGCTGCGGGCGAACGCCGCGAAGGCCGTCAGCGGCACGAAGGTCCTGCTGGCCGCCTGCGAGGCCGGCAACGCCGTCCCGCTGCCGGGTGGGACGCCGGACAAGGACAACCTGCTCGACTACGTCGGCGACCTCCTCGACAGCCTCGGCCTCGGGTTCCTGCTCGACTCGCTCGGGCTCGGCGCCGTGCTCGACCTGCTCGACCAGGCCGGGCTGCTCGACCTGCTGGGTCTCGGCGACCTTCGCAACTGACGCGACCCGTCCGTCCAACGGCCGTGCCCTCGGGGGCACGGCCGTTGGCGTAGGGTCGTCCCACTGAACTCCCACGTCTACCCGGAGGATGCGGCATGTCCGAGACGAGCAGCCCTGCTGTCGGGGGTACGACGGCCGCCGGCCGGCCGGACGAGGTCGAGCTGCGCCTGCCCGCCGACGGCGCCTACGCCTCGGTCCTGCGCACGCTGACGGCCGGCCTCGCCGCGCGCCTCGACTTCACCATGGACGACATCGAGGACCTGCGGATCGCGGTCTCCGAGGCGGCGGCGATGGTGCTCGACGAGGCCGACCCCGGCGCGGTCCTGGCCTGCCGGTTCCAGCTCGGCGACGACGAGCTCGCGCTGACCATCGCCGCCGACGCGCAGGCACCGACCGCGCCCGACTACGAGAGCTTCGGCTGGCAGGTCCTCGCCACGCTCGCCGAGGAGGCGGCGATCGACGCCGTCGCCGGTCGCTACTCCGTGCGCCTCCTCGTTCGGTCCTCGCTCGCATCATGACCACCGACCAGTCTCGGGGCGGCACCGGGGGTGGGCCGCCGACGAACATCGAGCAGACCCGCCGCCGCAGCGCCGAGCTCTTCTCCGTCCTGCGCGACGAGCTCGCCTCCCAGGCCGAGCGCGACGGCGCCCGCGACTCCCTCGTCCACCTGCACCTCCCGCTCGTCGAGCACTGCGCACGCCGGTTCCGCAACCGCGGCGAGCCCTACGAGGACCTGGTCCAGGTCGGCACGATCGGGCTGATCAAGTCCGTCGACCGGTTCGACACCGAGCGCGGCGTCGAGTTCTCGACGTACGCCACGCCGACGATCATCGGCGAGATCAAGCGCTACTTCCGGGACAAGGGCTGGGCGATCCGGGTGCCGCGGCGGCTCCAGGAGCTGCGCATGCAGATCAGCGCGAGCACCGCCGAGCTGACCCAGTCGCTGGGCCGCTCCCCCACCCCCGCGAGCTCGCCGAGGCGATCGGGTGCTCCGTCGAGGAGATCGTCGAGGGCCTGGAGTCGAGCAACGCCTACTCCACCCTCTCCCTGGACGCCACCGACGACGACTCCGACGGCGGCGCCGGCCAGAGCATGCTCGACGCGATGGGCGTGGACGACGAGGCGCTCGAGCACGTCGAGATCCGCGAGTCGGTGAAGCCGCTGCTGGAGAACCTGCCGCCACGGGAGAAGAAGATCCTGCTGCTGCGGTTCTTCAAGAACATGACGCAGTCGCAGATCGCCGAGGAGATCGGCGTCTCCCAGATGCACGTCTCCCGGCTGCTGAGCCGCACCCTGGCCCAGCTGCGCGAGTCGCTCGAGGCGGAGGCCTAGTCTCCCGCGTCCTCCGCGTCCTCCGCGTCCTCCGCGTCGTCCGCGTCCTCCGGACGGTCCTCGAGAGCGGCGATCGTGTCCGGTTGCACGACGGCCGCCACCACGACCAGGGCGACCGCGGCGAGCCCGACCGCGGCCAGCACGTGCTCGCGCAGGTTCCAGGCCAGGCCGAGCACGATCAGCTGGGTGATCAGCACCGGACCCCGCGCCCACCCGTGCCGGCGCCACAGGGCGAGGGCGGCACCGATCAGGAGGGCGCCGTACGCCGCGAAGAAGACGGCCGTGGACAGGCCGAACCCCAACCGGCTGGACGAGACGCTGGCCAGCTCCAGCACCGCGAGGATGAGGAGCACCAGCCCCTGGACGGCGGCCAGCGAGGCGGCCACGGTCAGCGGCGGCGGGTTGGTCGCCTGGGGGTCGCTCGGCCGGTCGGTCACGGCCCACACCCTAGGTGTACCCGGGGGCCGGTCCCCCGGAGGTGGGTGTCCAGCATGCGGTTGTGACCCAACAGACCACGCGAATTGCTTGATTCGTGAACGAATCCTTGGAAACCTTGCCGGAGCGATCGTGAAACCGTTCACTTTTGCGGCTTCACGCGTGCCCGAACGAGGGCACCTCCCAGTGAAAGAAGAGGGCATTCCCACCCATGGATTGGCGACACCGTTCCGCATGCCTCGACGAGGATCCGGAGCTGTTCTTCCCGATCGGCAACACCGGCCCGGCGATCCTCCAGATCGAGGAGGCCAAGGCGGTGTGCCGACGCTGCGACGTGCGCGAGCAGTGCCTCGCGTGGGCGCTCGAGGCGGGGCAGGACCACGGTGTGTGGGGTGGCCTGAGCGAGGACGAGCGCCGCGCGCTCAAGCGCCGCAACGCCCGCGCCCGGGTCCGCACCCCCGTCTGAGCCGACGCCGGGAGCACGCCGCCTGCGCCGTGGCGATCACTCGACCGGGATGCTGATCCCGGCGCGGGTGCCGCCGTCGGGGGCGTGACCGAGCGTCAGGTGTCCGCCGAGCTCGGACTCGACGAGGGTGCGCACGATCGACAGGCCGAGGCTGGTGGCGGCGTCGAGGTCGAAGCCCTCGGGCAGCCCACGGCCGTCGTCCTCGACGGCGACCTCGAGCACGGCACCGCGCCGCTCGGCGCGGACCACGATCTGACCGGAGCCGCCGGCGTCGTACCCGTGCTCGGCGGCGTTCTGCATCAGCTCCATCACGACCATCGCCAGCGGGGTCGCGACCTCGGAGGCGAGGACGCCGAAGCTGCCCTCGCGGCGGACGCCGACCTGGGCCGTCGTGGAGCCGACGTCGGTGACCAGGCGGGCCAGCCGGTCGGCGATGTCGTCGAAGGCGACGGTCTCCTCGACCGCCTGGCTGAGGGTCTCGTGGACGATCGCGATCGAGCCGACCCGGCGGACGGCCTCCTCGAGGGCGGACGCGGCCTCGGGCGCGTCGATCCGGCGGGCCTGGAGGCGCAGCAGGGCGGCGACCGTCTGCAGGTTGTTCTTCACCCGGTGGTGGATCTCGCGGATGGTGGCGTCCTTGGTGACCAGCTCCCGGTCGCGGCGGCGCAGATCGGTGACGTCGCGGAGCAGGATGATCGCGCCGATGTGCTCGCCCTTGGGGCGCAGCGGGATGGCGCGCACGATGAGGGCGGCGCCGTCGCCGGGGCCGCCGGAGGCGCCGAGCTCGGTGTCGCGGTGCGCCCGGCCGCCGAGCACCGCGCTGAGGGTCTCCTCGTCGGGCCGCTTCTTCGGCGGCACCAGCTCGCGGGTGAGATCGGTGAGCCGGTGGCCGGTGAGGTCGCCGGTCAGGCCGAGCTTGCGGTACGTCGAGAGCGCGTTGGGGCTGGCGTAGATCACCCGTCCCTCGGCGTCGACCCGCAGGAAGCCGTCGCCCACGCGCGGGGAGTCGGCGTGGTCGCTGCGCTGGGCGGTGGTCGGGAACAGCCCGGCGGCGATCATCTGGGAGAGGTCGGTGGCGGCCTGCAGGTAGTTGATCTCCAGCAGGCTGGGGGTGCGCACGCCGAGCAGGTTGGTGTTGCGGCTGATCACCGCGATCACCCTCCCGTCCCGGCGCACCGGGATCGCCTCCACCCGGACCGGGACGTCGTCACGCCACTCGGGGTCGCCCTCCCGCGCGATCCGGCCGAGCTCGAAGGCCGCGTCCACCAGGACCCGGCGGCCGGCGGCCACGAAGGTGCCGACGATGTCGTCGACGTACGCCGTCGGGCCGGTCGTGGGCCGCATCTGGTCGCCGGCCCAGAAGCCGGCGCCGCCGCTGTCGGGCAGCCAGAGCACCAGGTCGGCGAAGGAGAGGTCCGCGATGACCTGCCAGTCCGCCTGGATCAGCTGGAGCCAGGCGATGTCGGCGTCGTCGAGCTCCGTGTGACGCCGGGCGATCGCGGACAGGGAGGGCACGGGCACAACCTATCCGCCGCAGCCCGGGCCGGTCCGGCGGCCGAGCGTCCCGGCTCGGCGTCCCTTCAGGTCGTTTGGCAGGATAGGGGCCTGGGGGATGAAGGCTCGGCTGCTCCGGAGGGTGTGGGTTGATGGTGTCGGTGGACTGGGCGCGCCTCCAGCAGGCCCTCCGCGACGGGGAACGGCACCCCCCTGCCGACCACCCGCTCGGTGACCTGACCGCCCAGCTGACGCAGATGCTCGGCGACCCGGACCCGCAGGTGCGCGACGGGATGGCGTACTCCTTCCTCGCCACCTGGATCGAGCACGGCGTGTACGACGACCTGCTGGCCGGGCTCGGCGACGGCATGTGCGCCGGGCTCAACGCCGGGATCGGCGAGCGCGACACCGACTCGGTGTTCCGGCGCAGCTTCTCGGTGCTGCTGCTCGCCGAGTGCATCCAGCGCGACACCCGGATCCGCCGGCTCCCCCCGAGCAAGGTGCTGCACTGGGGCGACCGGATCGCCGCGTGGTACGTCCGCGAGCGAGACCTGCGGGGGTTCGTGCCCGGGAAGGGCTGGGCGCACGCCGCGGCCCACGGCGCCGACGCGCTCGCCGCGCTGGCCGCCTCGCGCCACTTCGGGATGACCGAGCTGACCGTGCTGCTCGACGTGATCGCCGACCGCGTGCTCAACCCCGACACCCCGCCCCTGGTCCACGGCGAGCCGGACCGGATCGCGCACGCGGTGATGGAGGTGCTGCGCCGCGACCGGGTGCCGCTGAGCGTCCTGGAGCCGTGGGTGGTCCGCCTCGAGCGCGGCGCCCGGGCCAAGCCGCCCGCCGGCCGCGACCCCTACCGGGCCACCGGCAACGCCCAGGCCGTCCTCCGCGCGCTCTACCTCCAGCTCACCATCTCCCCCCGGCACCCCCGGGTGCGGCCGGACCTGCTGCTCGCGCTGGTCGCCTCGCTGCGGCGGGTGCACCCCTACTTCCTCGACGACATCCGCTGACCTCCGCGGATCCGCTGGCTAGGGTGCCGGAGTGACCACCACGGACAGCAGCCAGCTCACCGGCCACGCGGGCGAGATCGCCACCGCCGTCGCCCGCGCCCACGGCGTCGAGACGATGTTCACGCTCTCGGGCGCCCACGTGTTCCCGATGTACGACGGCGCGGTCAAGTCGCAGCAGGACGGCGGGACGCCGGTCCGGCTGGTCGACGTCCGCCACGAGCAGACCGCGGCCTTCGCGGCCGAGGCGACCGGCAAGCTGACCCGGGTGCCGGGCCTGGCGGTGCTGACCGCGGGGCCGGGCGTCACCAACGGCGTCAGCGCCCTGGCCCAGGCCCGGTTCGCGGGATCGCCGATGGTCGTGGTCGGCGGGCGGGCGCCCAACAACCGCTGGGGAACCGGCGCGCTGCAGGAGATCGACCACCTGCCGATCGTGGCGCCGGTGACGAAGCACGCCGCGACCCTGATGACCGCGAACGACGTGGCCGCGGGCTTCGACACCGCCTTCAGCGAGGCGCGCTCCTCGCACCGCGGCCCGACGTACGTCGACGTGCCGATGGACGAGTTCTTCAACGTCGGCGCGGGTGCGGCGCCCGTGATCGGGACCTACCGCGGCGCGGAGCCGGACAGCGACGCCGTCGCACGGATCGCCGCGCTGGTGGCGACGGCCGAGCGGCCGGTGCTGATCCTCGGCACCGACGTGTGGGCCGACCACGCCGAGGAGGCGGCGCTGCGCCTGGTCGAGGAGATGCGGCTGCCCGCGATCACCAACGGCATGGGCCGCGGCGTCGTCCCCGGCGGCCACCCGCTGCTCGTCACCAAGGCACGGGGCGCCGCGCTGAACGGCGCCGACCTGGTCGTCGTGGTCGGGACGCCGCTGGACTTCCGGCTCGGGTACGGCGTGTTCGGCGGCAAGGACGGATCGGAGCCCGCGGCCGTCGTCCACATCGCCGACTCCCCCGGCCAGGTCTCCGGCCACGCCGACCTCGCCGCGTCGGTGAGCGGCGACCTGACCAGCGTCCTCGACGGGCTGCTCGGGGCGCTGGCCGGCGCCCGGCAGCCGGACCGGTCCGCCTGGCTCACCCTGCTGCAGGACACCGTCGCCGCGGCGAGCACCAAGGACGCCGAACTGCTCGGCGCCGAGGCGGACCCGATCCACCCGGCGCGGATCTACGGCGAGTTGGTCCCGCGACTGGCCGACGACGCCGTGGTCATCGGCGACGGCGGCGACTTCGTGTCCTTCGCCGGCAAGTTCGTGGAGCCGAGGCGACCGGGCTGCTGGCTCGACCCCGGCCCCTACGGCTGTCTCGGCGCGGGCCTCGGCGCGGCGGTCGCCGCCCGGATCGCCCGGCCGTCGTCGCAGGTGGTGCTGCTGCTCGGCGACGGCGCGGCGGGCTTCTCGCTGATGGACGTCGACACGCTGGTGCGCCACGGCCTGCCGGTCGTGATGGTGATGGGCAACAACTCCGCGTGGGGACTGGAGAAGGGCCCGATGCAGCTGCTCTACGGGTACGACGTCGCGGCGGACCTCGCGCCCCGCACGGCGTACGACCAGGTGGTCACCGCCCTCGGCGGCGCCGGCGAGACGGTCACCGACCCGCGGCAGATCGGGCCCGCCCTCGACCGGGCGTTCGCCGCGGGCGCGCCGTACCTGGTCAACGTGATCACGGACGTGGACGCCGCCTACCCCCGCTCCACGTTCGGCATCTGACATCGACGGCAACCGGCGAGGAGGCTGAGGATGGGCGAGGCGACCCTGAGGTTCACCGTGACCGACGCCGACACCGCGTTGGCGGTCGGCTCCGGGAGCCTGCCGGTGCTGGGCACGCCCCGGCTGCTCGCGTGGTGCGAGGCGGCGACCTGCGCGGCCGTGGAGCCCGCCCTGGCCGCGGGCGAGACCAGCGTCGGCACCCGGGTCGACCTCGAGCACCTCGCCGCCACCGCGGTCGGCGGAGCCGTCGAGGTCACCGCCCGCGAGGTCCACGCCGACGGCCGGCTGCGCCGCTTCGCCGTCGCCGCGCGCGAGGTCGGCGCCGAGGGCCGGGCGGGGAAGCTGGTCGGGTCGGGCGAGGTCACCCGGGTGGTCGTCGACGCCGAGCGGTTCCTGGCCCGGATTTCGCCGCCGGCCGGCGGTCCTGAGAGAATGGCCTGATTCACGACTTCAGGAGGAACCATGGGCAAGACCGGCCGCAAGCGCCGCGCGCGCCGCAAGAAGGGCGCGAACCACGGCAAGCGCCCCAACAGCTGACCCGATCAGCACCGCGTATCCGACGAGCCCCGACCGAACGGTCCGGGGGTTCGTCTCTTTCGGGCGCCGTCACGCCCCCGCGAGGAGCTCCGGTGCGGCGCCAGCTCCGCCTGCAGGGCCCGGGACGCGCGCTGGATGCGCAGGAACAGCGCGGCCGAGGGCGTCACGGTGCCGTGGACGTAGCTCGACAGCCGTGACGGCGACGTGCCGATGCGCGCCGCGAACTGCCGCTGCGAGGCGCCGCTGAGCGCGACCAGGCGCTGGACCTGGTGGGCGATCTGCTCGCGCTCGCGCTCGTGCCCCCACTCGCGGCACCACTCGACGGCCGTCACCGCGGCGGGCCGGTCGGCGTGCCGCGCCAGCTCGGTGATGCTCTCGGCGTACGGGCCCCACGGGTTGGCGACGAGGGTGGCGAGGTGCCGGCGCCACTCGGCGACGGAGCCGTCGTCGAGGAGCGCGACGAGGTCGTCGACGCGCTCGACGGGCACGGCGGCCGCCACGAGGATCGCCGGGCCGGCGTCGATGCCCTGGAAGAGCAGGCCGCGGCCGAGGTCCTGGCAGCGCAGTGCCACCGCTCCCAGCCCCTCGGCGTCGCCCTCGGGAGCCCCGCCGCGGAGGGCCGGCGCCAGCAGGCGGCGGACGACGACGGTGGTCCAGGGCAGCTCCGGCGCGGTGTCGAGCAGCCCGCTCGCCCGGTGCTGCAGGCGGCTCACCCGCTCCGCGCCCAGCTGCCGGGCGAGGCGAGCGGCGGTGACGTCGTCCGCCGGGTCGTCGAGAACGGCGAGCGCCACGAAGTTGGCCGACACGGCGCTCAGCGCCGAGGTACGGCGGTCGCGACCCCGCTGGTCGAGGTGGCCGACGAGCCGCTCCCACAGCACACGGTGCTGCTCCTCCACCCGCTCCTGGCGGGACAGCACGTCGCGGACGATCTCGGAGAGCCCGGCCCCGATGGGCTGCCGGGCGCGGAGCCCGAACTGGTCCGGCAGCGCCGGTGCCGGGTCCGGGCGGGAGCCTGCGGGGGAGTCATGGTGGACCACCTTGCGGGAAGCGGAGGGACGGTTCGTTCCGGCCGGGAGGTGACCCAGCCACCAGTCCAGACGCACGACCTCACCGAACATCACGCGATATCCGGGAAGGTTCACTACGATCCGAGGAGCCGTGGAGGAGGCTCGGGTCGCGATGCCACGCACTGGATCGACGCCGAGAGACGGCGTCCGGGCGCTGGGGGGTGCCGCATGGCGGAGCGACGTGTGCCGGCCGACGCCCCGGGCGCGCGAACGGGGGCGCGCCCGCGGCCGCTGGCGGCGGTCGGCGGCGACCTCGACCTCGACCGTCTCTGGCGTCAGCACGTGGCGGGCGCCCGCCGGCTCGCGGTGGCGCTGACCGGGCCGGACGACGCCGAGGAGCTGGTGGCGGAGGCCTTCGCACGGGTCCTCGCCCAGGTCCGGGCCGGGCGCGGGCCGACGACGAACTTCCGCTCCTACCTGCACACCACCATCCGCAACGCCTTCCGCGACCGGCTGCGCCGTACCCGGGAGGAGCCCGCGTCGGACCAGCCGTGGCTCCTGGACGAGCCCGTCGCACCGCCCGGGGAGACACCGGGCGACATCGACGCGGACCGGGCGGCGCGCGCATTCGCCACCCTGCCGTCGTCCTGGCAGCGGATCCTGTGGCACCTCGAGGTCGAGGGCCGCAAGCCGGGCGAGCTCGGGGAGCTGCTCGGCCTCCGCCCCCGCGCCGTCTCCTCGCTCGCCCACCGGGCGCGGGAGGGCCTGCGCAAGGCCTACCTCGACCAGCACCTCGACGCCACGGACGGGACCGTCGCCGGCAGCGCCGCGTGCGCGTGGACGCAGGCCCGCCTCAGCCGGTACGTCCGCGACCAGCTCGGCGCCCGTGCGGAGCGGAGGACGGCGGACCACCTCGCGACCTGCCCGGCCTGCCTCGGCGTCCATCTGCACCTCGAGCGGACCAACCGGAAGCTGGCCGGCTGGCTGCTCCCGGTCGTCGTGGCCGGCGCGTCCCCGGTCTCGGCGGGCTGGTACGGCGGCGCGGCCAGCGGCGGGGCGCTGGCGGGCACGACCACGGCGACCGGCGCCGCGACCGGTGCTGCGACCGCGGCCGCCGCCGTCGTCGCGGCCGCGGTCGTCGTCACCGGCGTCCACGTGGACCGGCAGGGCGCGACTCCCGACGTACCGCCGCCCGGCCTGTCCGAGATCGCGGCACCGCCCGCCCGCGACCCCCGACCCATGGCGCCGCGACCCCGCTCCGCCCCCGCGACCGGGACGCTGGGCGCCGCCGAGGCCACCGGGGCGCCCGCGGCCCCGCCGCCGGACCCGGCGACACCGCCGCACCCGGACCACCCCGACCGCGCCGACGCACCGCCCCCGGCCGCGGCCGTCGACTGCGCCGACATGGGCACGACGCTGCCCGCCCACCTGGAGCGGGCGCTGCGGTGCGCGGTGCGGGCGGGCGCCTCGGCCCTGCCGTCGCTCCCCTCGCCCGCACCCCTCGAGCTCACCGCCCTGCCCCTCGAGCCGGACCTGACCCGGCTCGTCCCCACCGGCGCGCTGCCGCGGGACCGGGCCGGGCGCCCCTGACCACGCTCCCCGAGCGGGAGGAAAACCGGCCCTCCGTGGATCACCGGGGCGAGCGGCGAGCACCAGAGATGCGTGAGCCAGCTCCTCGTCGACGCGCGCCCGCGCCCGCCCGCCGTACCGGGCTTCGCGCCGGTCGGTCCGGGGACCAGCCGCTGGGCGGCGCTCGGGGTGGCGGCCGTGATGGTGGTGCTGCCGTTCGGCGATGTCGGCGTCCCGGTGCTCGGCATGAGCCTGGTGTACGTCGCGATGGCGCTGCCGGCCCTGCTCGCGCTGGGGGCGCTGGCGCGGGACGAGGCGGTCCTGCCTGCCTCGGGGGTCCTGCTCGGGCTCGGGCTCTGCGCGGCCGGCGGCGTCGTCTCGACGGCGGTCGGCGTGCGCCCCCCGGACGGGGTGACGCTGGTGGTGATCTCGTTCCTGACCCTGGGCTACGCCGTCGGGGTCTCCTTCGCCTATCGACCCGGTCTCGAGCGGGACGGCCCCGACCTCCTCGTCCTCGTGGGCGGCGTGGTGGCGGTGATGACACTGGTCTCGGCCGGGTCGCTGGAGGCGGCGGAGGGCGGGTCGGTCATCAACGGGCGGCTGACGGGCCCGTTCGCACAGCCCAACGAGCTCGGCATCTTCTGTGCCGCACTGCTCCCCATCGCGGTCGCCTGCCTGGTCACCACGCCGTCGCGCCGCCGGCTCGCGGTCCTCGGGATCGCGACGGCGTGCCTGGCCATGGCGTGGGCGATGAGCATGTCGCGCGGCGCCTGGATCGGCGGGATCGCGGCGCTGGTCTGCCTGGCGATCGCCGAGCCGCGGACCCGGCGGGCCCTCGCCGGCATCGGCGCCGCCGTCGTCGCGACCTGCGCGGCCGCTCTCGTACTGCCGACCAGCACCGCCGTGCTCGGCGCGCTCGGCGCACGGCTGCGCTCGCTCCAGGACCCGAGCCAGAACCAGTACGACGACCGCCCGCTGATCTGGGCGGAGGCCTGGCGCCAGGCCACCACCCACCCGTGGTTCGGCGTGGGGCCGGGCGGCTACCCGGTGGCCGCCGGCGACTCGACCAGCGCCATCTCGTCGTACGGCGCGCAGCATCCGCACGACCTCCTCCTCACCGTCCTCGCCGAGCGCGGCGCCATCGGGCTCGGCTTCGGCGCGGTCGTGGTGGCCGGGTGCGTCATCGCGGCACGACGCCACGCGCTGGCCGGTCCCGCCGTCGACGTGGGCGGGTCGCTGTTGCGGACCCGGAGCATGGCGGTGATCGCCGCACTCGTCGCGGTCGCCGTCCACTGCGTGTTCGACATGCCGCTGCGCAACCCCATCGTCGCCGGCCTGGTCTGGACCCTGCTGGGCATGGCCGTCGTCGCCGAGACGGCACGCTCCGACGGCCGCCCGAGCTGACGCGGCTGACGCGGGCTACAGGACGTCCGGAGGGGAGCCGTCGGCGTCACGGCGCTCCCGGAGCCGGCGGGCGACCCGGTTGATCCGCAGCAGCATCGCGGCCGACGGCGTGACGGCGCCGGTCGCGTACGTCGACAGGCGCGAGGGCGAGGTGCCGACCAGGGCGGCGAACCCGCGCTGGGTCAGTCCCGCCTGCTCGATCACGGAGCGGATGTGGGCGGCCACGGCCTGGCGCTCCGCCTCCTCCGCGTCCCGGCGGCACACGTCGGCGACCGCGCGGATGCTGGCGATCTCGAGCGGTCGCTCGGCGGGGTCCAGCAGGCCGAGGCTCCGGTCGGTGGTCCCGTTCCAGGGGTCGGCCGCGATGCCCCCGACCAGGGCCCGCCACACGGGGACGTGGCCGTCGCGGAAGACGGCCAGCAGGGCCTGCTCGCCGTCGACGGCCGGCGGCTCGGGGTCGGCGGCGCCCACCAGGAGCAGGCGCGCGACGGCCTCGCCGGCGACCTGCTGCAGGTCGGCGCGCCCGTCGGGGGCGAGCGGGGTGCCCGGTCGCGCCCCGCCGCCCCAGGCATAGCCGCCGAGCACCCGGACCAGCCGCGTGGTCAGCGTGCGCTCGGGGTCGTCGACCGGGGCGAGGACGTCCTCCTGGGTCTGGGCGACCTGGCGACCGCCGTGCTCCTGCACGAGCCGGGCCAGGTCGTCCACGTCGCCGACCTCCGGGAAGTGGATCAGCGCGAGGGCGTTGGCCAGCACGGACCTCCCGATCACGGCCCGGCTGCCGTCGCGGACGTCCAGGCCCGCGGAGACGCGGTACCAGAGCTCCTGGACGGCCTCGTCCACCTGCACGCGCCGCTCGAACGACGCGATGATCCCCCGCACGCTGCTGCTCGTCCCGGCTACCGCGCCCGGCCGGAGGCGCGCAGGATCGCTCGCATGCCCGACCCCTCCCCCGACCCCTCCCCGGAGCCGAACCTGATGCGGCCGGCACCCGAGCGCCCAACCGCCGATGGTCACAATGCAGGCTAGTCGCAGCGGATGCGAGGCATTCCCGCCATGCGGTATCAGATCCGACATCACGACGCCGCCGGCGGAGGACGCAGGGCCGCGCGGACCTGCGTGGCGGCGGTCGGCACGAGCCGGCGTACGACGAGCGCGGCGACCAGCAGGTAGCCGACCGCGGCGACGGCCAGCGCCAGGGGCAGCGGGCCGATCGTCTCCAGGGCCACGCCGACCGCGGCGGACGCGGCGCCGACGACGAGCATCGCCCGGGCCGACACGACCTGGCCCACGATCCGGACGAGCGCGCGCAGCACGATCACCGACTCGACCAGAAAGGCGAACGACGTGGCGAAGGCGGCCGCCGTCAGTCCCCAGCGCGGGATCAGCCAGAGGTTGAGCCCGACGTTGACGGCCAGCGCCACCACGCTCGAGACCAGCACCACCGGGTAGGGCCGCAGAGCCAGCAGGACCGTCGAGGCAAGGTAGGAGACGCCGAAGAGGAGCGGTGCGGCGGCCAGGCCCCACATCAGGCCGCGGTGGACGAACTCGGGGCCGAAGAGCAGGCCCACGAGGTCGTCGCCCCGGGTGGCGAGCAGGACGCCGTAGGGCACGTAGATCGCCGCCACGACGACGAGGCTGCGCTGCGCCCAGAGCCGCACGTGCTCACGGTCGTCGGGCCGGCTGGCGATGACCGGGACGTAGGCGCGCGAGAGGGTCCAGCTGACGAAGAGCACCGTCTCGAACACGCGGTACCCGGCGCCGTACACGCCGACGGCGGTGGTGCCGAGGATGATGCCGATCAGCGCCGCGTCGATGCGGAACATCCCCATCGAGGCGACCGCGCCGAGCCCCATGACGGGAGCGGCCTCCAGGATCATCCGGACCTCGGCCCGGCTCCCCCGCATCCGCAGCCGGACCCCGGCCCGGTGCGCGGCGATGTGCATGCCGACGACGCCGACGCAGGTGGCGAGGAGGTAGCCGAGCGCGGTCCACCACACGCTCGACGTCGCGAGCAGGACGCCGACGGCCAGGACCAGCGCGGAGAAGCGCTGGATCACCAGGACGACGGCGGACAGGTGCTGCCGCTGGCGGGCGCCGCACGCCGCACGGGAGGCGTCGACGAGCGTCTCGGCCAGCCCCGCCGCCACGAGCAGGGTGACAGCGAGGGCGCTCGCGGGCGCCATGGTCGCGAACAGGACGATCGCGGTCGGCACCAGCACGGCGGCGGAGAGCACCAGCCGGATCCCCACCAGCGCTCCGTAGCAGCGGTCGAGCAGGTCGGGGCGGGCGCTGCCGAGCTGGGTGAGCCGCGCCTCGAGGCCGAGCGAGGAGAACACGGCGAGCAGGAGGCCGAGGCTCCAGCCGAAGGAGAGCACGCCGAACTCGGCGACTCCCAGGATCCGGGCGAGGAGCAGGAAGGTCACGAAGGTCGCGACCTTGCCGAGCAGCTCGGCGACGGCGAGGGTCACGATCGCGGCGCCGGTACGCCGCAGCAGGTCGTCGTCCTGCTCCGTCACGTCCGTCATCGCTCGGCGATCCGGCGCACGGCCGCGTCGGGGAGCATCGCCTTGACCCGGCTCCGGGCACGGGCCTCCCAGGCGTCGACCGCCCCGATCCAGGCGTGGGAGGCCGCACGCAGCTCGCAGCGGTGGATCTCGGCGTTGCCGAACTTGGCCTCGGTCCGGCCCCGCAGCCAGTCGAAGGTGGTGATGCCGGGGTCGGCGACCGCGCGCTGCACGGCCGCCATCTCGCAGACGATCCCGCCGCGGTAGCGCAGCCAGTCCTGCGCGACCCGGCCGTCGTACAGCCGGAGCGTGGCGCCGTCGGTCATCGTGGTCGCGAAGCCCAGCACCTCCTCGCCGACGACCAGCAGGTGCATCCGCGCCCGGCCCTCGGCGACGGCGGCGCGCACGAAGGCCTCGTAGAACGCGCGCGTGGCCGGGTCGTCCAGGTGGCTGCGCCGGCCGCTCCCGTGGTCGCGCCCCCGGCGCACGTCGATCACGGCCGGGAGCCACCGCTCGAAGCCCTCGGGATCGTCCACCTCCAGGCTCGTCGCGGCCAGCCCGTCGCTCGCCAGGCGGTTGAGCGCGGTGTGCGGCTTGCGCCGCCGGTTGCGGCTGAGCCGGTAGGTCGTGCCCGGCCCGTCGATCCGCGGCATCGGCGGCCCGGCGACGACCGTCGCGCCGGGGAGGCGCGCACGGAGCCCCGCCAGCACCGGGTCCTCCGGCGCGAGCTGGCTCAGGGCGAGCGACCAGCGGCGGTGACCGCGGATCCAGGCCGCGATCGCCTCGGCGAGCACGTCGGCGGCGTCCACGTCGTCGTGGAACAGCTCGGCGTAGTCGTTGAGCCCGCCGCCCAGCACCTCGACGCGCGTCACGCCGCGCCGGCGGCGTACCGCCAGGGCGGCGAGACCGACGACGGCGCCGTCCCGGCGCACGGTGATCGCGACCGGCTCCCCCGGCAGGTGCCGGGCCGCGGCGCCGAGCCAGGCGGACGAGGTCGAGAACGCGGTGCTGTGCCGGTCGACGTACGACGCGAGGCCGGTCAGCTCCGTGAGGGCGGCAGCACCGACCGCGACGGCGGTCGCGGTGACGGCGGTACGCGCGGGCATGCCTCTCTGGTGCACCGGCGTCACCCTCCTGATCCTGCGGGCACCCGCTCACGTCGCGACAGGTCGGGCAGCACCAGCCCGCGGCGCTCGAGCCAGGCCAGCGTGTCGGCGACGGCGGTGGCGAGGTCCCGCTCGGCCCGCCAGCCGAGCAGCCGGCGCGCCCGGTCGGTGCGGGCGTAGGCGCCCACGGTGTCGCCCGGCCGGCGGGGCCCCTCGACGACGGGCACCGGGCGGCCGGTCGCGTGCTCGAAGGCCGCGACCAGCTCGCGCACGGTGGTGCCGCGGCCGGTGCCGAGGTTGATGGCGTGGGCCGGACGCCCGTCGAGGGCACGGTCGAACCGCTCGAGCGCGGTGACATGGGCCCGGGCGAGGTCCCACACGTGCACGTAGTCGCGGATCGCCGTGCCGTCGCGGGTCGGGTAGTCGGTCCCCATGATCGAGAACGGGGTGCCGGCACCCCAGGCGTGGGCGAGCACGCCGAGCGCGTGCGTGGGCCTGCGCAGCTGGACGCCGGTCCGCAGCAGCGGGTCGGCGCCGACGGGGTTGAAGTAGCGCAGCGCGAGGACGCGGAGACCGGTGGCGACGGCGAGGTCGGCGAGCATCGTCTCGGCGATCGCCTTGGTCCGCGCGTAGGGGCTGGCGGGCGCCCAGGGCGAGGACTCGTCGACGCTGTGGTCCGTCCCGGGCCGGTAGATCGCGGCCGAGCTGCTGAAGACCAGGTCCCGCACACCGCAGCCGGCGAGGGTCTCGGCGAGCTCCAGGGTGCCGGTCACGTTGGTGCGGTAGTAGTCGCCGGGCCGGGCGACCGAGTCCGGTACGACGACCCGCGCCGCGCAGTGCACGGCGGCCGTGATGCCGGGGTTCTCGGCGAGCACCCGGCGGACGAGGGCGCGGTCGGCGACGTCCCCCTGGTAGAACCGGTGCCCGCGCACGAACTCGGCGCGCCCGGTCGACAGGTCGTCGAGGACGACCGCCCGGTGCCCGGCGTCCGTCAGCGCGGAGGCGACGGTGCTGCCGATGTAGCCGGCTCCGCCGGTGATCAGGACGTCCATGTCAGCACCGTCCGGGCACGCCCGGCGGCACGCCGTCCGGGATGGCCTGGGCGAGGACCCGCTCGAGCTGCAGCTGCGCGGGCACGGGATGGAAGAGCCGCAGCCGGATCCGGCGCGGCTCCCCCGGGGCGAAGCAGTAGAACCGCCCGGACACGACCTGCGCCACGGCGCCGTTCTCGTCGACGAGCACCGCCTGGGCGGCGACGTACCCGGTGAGCTCGCCGTGCGCGGTCAGCCGGACCGTCACCACGGTGTCGTCGGTCTCGCGGTGCAGCTTCGGGCGACCGACGTCGATCCGCGGCGCGTCCCCGGTCTCGCCGAGGTCGGCGGAGACCGGCCGGACCTCGACGTCGGCGACGTCCCTGAGCTCCGAGCGGAGCTGCGCGAACAGGCCGAACTCCTGGCCGGGCGCGAGTCCGACGATCGTGCAGCACACGTCCTTGGGCGTGCCGCTGGTGGTGAGCAGCGCGACGCCCGAGCGGTCGCGGGCGGTGATGGCCACCCGCGCCCGGTCGATGACCCGGTCGGAGTCGTTGCGGACGACGACGGCGAGCTGTCCGGCGGCCATCCCCCAGGAGACGACGCCCAGGCGGGGCTCCGACGGGTCGGCGGGGTCGGCGCTCGGCGTGTCGTCGGGACCGGCCGGCGTGGTGGTCCGGCCGGCCGCGGGCCGGTCGGGCTCGTCGGACGTCCGGTCCACGACGCCGGTCATGAGCAGAAAGCCGCCGACCAGGCCGACCAGCAGGCAGCCGAAGCCGACGAACAGCGGCCACTTGGGCCCTCGATCCTCGCTCCAGGGGCTCATCGCATTCCTTCCGTTGTCATTCCCGCGCAGGCCGGTGCCCCGAGCACGCGGGCATGGATCTCCCGGTAGCGGGCCACCATCCGGTCGGCGTCGAACCGCTGGCGGAAGACGGCCCGCCCGCGGTCGCCGAGCGCCGCGCGGACGGCGCGGTCGCCCGTGACCTCGTCGAGGGCCCGGGCGAGTGCCGGCACCGAGCCCGGGCGCGCCATGCGCACCGCGCCGGCGAAGTGGTCGACGATCCCCGGCACCGCCGAGGCCACGACGGGCACGCCGGCGCCCAGCGCCTCGAGCACCGAGATCGGCAGGCCCTCCCAGTCGGTGGGCAGGACCATGAGGTCGGCCGCGGCGAGCAGCCGCGGCACGTCGGAGCGCGGCCCGAGGAAGCGGACCCGCGGGCCCAGGCCGAGCCGGGACGCCTGCTCCTCCAGGCGGGCGCGCCGGGGGCCGTCGCCCGCGAGGAGCAGGGTGGCGGGCCGCTCGAGGCGGGCCCAGGCGTCGAGCAGGAGGTCGTGGCGCTTCTGGTCGACCATCCGCGCCAGGCACAGCCCGGCGACCTCGGTGCCGCGCAGGCCGAGCTCGCGGCGCGCCTCGTCGCGGGGGTACGCGGGCGGCGCCGGGACGCCGTTGGTGACGACGTCGATCCGGGCGGCCGGGTACCCGTGCCGCTCGAGCTGCTCGGCGAGGTGCGGCGCCACGACGACGACCCGGTCGCTGGTGCGCGCGAGGATCCGGGCCGCCCGCCCGGCCTCGGCCTCGTCCACGCCGTGCAGGGTGGTGACGATCGGCGTACGCCGGGGGAAGGCGAGGCGGGCGAGCACCGACGGCTTGGGGTTGTGGGCGTGCACCAGGTCGGGCCGCTCGACCGAGCGCAGCCGCCGCAGCGAGCCCACCAGGTCGGCCGGGCGGCGACCCACCAGCCGCAACGGCAGGTGCGCGACGCCCACGTCCTCGAGCTCGGCGACCCGGAAGCCCGGCGTGCTCGCGACCCGGACGTCGTGGCCCTGGGCGGCGGCGTCGATCGCCAGCCGGACGGCGACGACCTCGGCGCCCCCGACGCCCAGCTCGGAGATGACGCTCAGCAGTCTCATGCGGCCACTCCCTCGTAGATCGCGACCAGCGAGCCGACTGTGCGGCCCAGGTCGAACCGCTCGGCGACCCGGGCCCGGGCGGACGTGCCCAGTGCGCGACGCAGGCCGCCGTCCGCCGTCAGCGTCGTCAGCGCCTCGACCCACTGCTCGCCGTCCCCCGGGGAGACCAGCAGCCCGTCGACGCCGTGCCGGACGATCTCGGGGACGCCGCCGACCCGGGTCGCGACCGGCGGGACGCCGCAGGCCATCGCCTGGAGGAGGGCCATCGGGCAGGCCTCGGCGGCCGAGGAGAGCAGGAACAGGTCGGCGTCCCGCAGGAGCCCGGACGGGTCGGCGACGTAGCCGGGGAGGCTCACCCGTCCGGCCGTCCCGGTCGCGGCGACGGCGGCCTCGACGGCCGCTCGCTCGGGGCCGTCGCCGACCAGCACGAGGTCGAGGCCGGGTACCCGGGCCAGCGCCCGGACCAGGTCGGGGACCCGCTTGACCGGCTGCATGAGCCCGACCCAGACGGCCGTCACCCGCTCGCGCGCAGCGACCGGCGCGGGCCCGGGCCGGGCGGCGAGCCAGTCCGGCGCGACGCCGTTGGGTACGGCGTGCACCCGGTCGGGCGCCACGCCGATCTCGTCGCGTGCGTAGCGGGCCAGCGCCTCGCAGGGCGTCACCACCGCCGAGCGCGGCGAGCCGGACAGCAGGCGCTCGGCCCAGAGGTACGCGACGCGGTCGCGGAGCCGGGGCCGCGCGATCTCGAGGTTGCCGGGGACCAGCGTGGCCAGCGGGTCCGGGACGCCGTGCAGGGTGTAGACGGTGGGCAGCGACCCGCGCAGGCCGAGGAGCCGGCCGACGAGCCCGGCGCGGCGGTCCTGCAGGTGGACGACGTCCGGCCGGATCCGGCGCAGCGCGCCGGCGACGTCGCGGAGCCCGCGGAGGTCGGTCTTGTCGCGCATCGCGGCCGGGTGGGTGTGCACCCCCCTGCGTGCGGCGTCCTCGAGCACGACGCCGGCGGGACCGACGACGTGGCTGTCGTGGCCGAGCCGGGCGAGCTCGGCCGCCACGTCGAGGGCGTGGTCGACGGGCCCGCCGCGCTCCTGGGTGATCAGCTGGACGACGCGCATGCGAGCACCCCCTCGTCCCGACGGGTCGCCGGCTCCGGGACCGGCCGCGCTGCGTGGGCCATCCCCAGCGCCGTCCCCAGCGCGATGAGCAGCCAGACCGGCAGGTAGAGCTGCTCGCTGAGGAAGCAGGCCGCGGTGAGGGTGCCGGCGAAGGCGACCAGCACGGCGTCGGCGAGCGGGCGCAGCTGCGGGCTCCGGCGCGCGCGGACGGCGCCGCGCACGCCGTACCCGATCGCGGCGAGGAAGGCGGCGAGGGCCGGCAGGCCGAGCTCGGCGCTGACGTCGAGGTACATCTGGTGGGCCACGGTCTGCCGGACGACCGGCACCCCCGCGGGCACGTACTGCGCCGCGGCCGCCTCGAACCCGCCCGGTCCCTGCCCGAGCAGCGGGTGGCGGGCCGTCATCTCGGCCGCGATGGTCCAGGTCGTCACCCGGCGGTCGACGTTCTGGCTCGCGACGTGGTCCTTCTCCAGCAGGCTGCGGTCGACGGTGTCGGCGTGCGTCGCCCAGAGCGCGACGACGGCCACGCCGGCCGCCGCGGCGACGGCCACCGCGCTCGTGGCGCGGAGCGCGCCGATCGCCACCGCCACCACCGCCATGACGGCGAGGCCCAGCAGCGCCCCGCGGGAGAGCGTCGCCAGCGTGGCGACGACCAGTACGGCGGCGGCACCGGCCAGGAGCACGGCCGTCAGCGGCGTACGGCGCACCCGGAGCAGGGCGAAGGGCAGCGCCGCGATCATGAAGAAGGCGAGGTCGTTGGGGTCGGAGAGCGGGCCGCCCGCCCGGCCGCCGTCCTGGAGGAAGCCCACGGTCGCGACCAGCCCGGCGGCGGTGCAGGAGAGCAGGAACGCCGTCGCCAGCCGGCGGGCGACGACCTGCGGACCCGGCCGTCCCCGGGCGACGGTGTCGACCAGGACGACGACCACCAGGACGTACGAGGTGTAGGTGAGCGCATGCGCGCCACCGGTCTCCGGGTCGGCGCCGGCGGCGGCGAACGAGGCCAGCAGCAGGAGGAGCAGGCAGCCGAGGGCGACGACGGCGGGCTGGCGCAGGCCCCGGGGCCGCGGGTCGACGACCAGCCGGGCCAGCCAGGCGAGGAAGAGGACGGCGCCGGCCACCTTGACCGCCTGCGGGTGGACCTCGGCGAGCAGGTCCCCGAACGGCTCGACGACGACATAGCCGAGCGCCGCCCACTCGACCCGGTAGGCCGCGGCGGCGAGGACGACGAGGCCGGCGATCCCCAGCAGCAGCAGGCCCGGCGAGGTCACCGCGGCGTACCCGCCGGCGGCGGCCAGGGCGACGATCGGGAGCACGCCCAGCCAGGCCGGGCGCACCCGCGCGAGCAGTGCGCGGGCGCCGGTGTGGTCGTCGACGTCGAGGAGCAGGAGGGTCCCGGCGTACGCTGCGAGCGCCGGGGCGGCCACGACCGCGAGGCGCGGCAGCGCGTCCGGCGATCCGGGGACGACCCGGTCGAGGACCACGGCGACGCCGGCGAGAGCGGCGGCCGCGGTCGCCACCGGGGCCAGCCGGCGGAGCAGGCGCAGCAGGGCCGGCCGGTCGAGGCCGGGCACCCGGCGGCGCACCAGCGGCACGGCAGCGGCCACGGTGACCAGCCCGGCGGCGGCCTGGGCGGCGGCCGCCGCGGTGACGCCGTGGTCGACCACGGCGAGCAGCAGGCCGAGCAGGACGACGAGGTGGAGGGCGGTGAGGCGGAGCAGGTCCTGGGTGCGGCCGACCGACTTGAGGGTCGCGAGCAGCAGCTCCAGCAGGCACAGCAGGAGGCCGTAGACCGCCAGCCACCGCAGCGCGGGAACGGCGGGCGCCCACTGCTCCCCCAGCACGGTCAGCCGCGGGGCGAGAACCAGCAGGGCGACGTACAGGGGGACGACGAGGGCGTGCAGCACGACGGCTGCATCGACCGCGGCGCGGCCGATCTCGCTGCCGCGCAGCCGGCACAGGTGTGCGAACACGGCGCCCCCGATGACCAGCGCGATGAGGACGTACGGCATGGCCGCGAGGCGGAAGGCCATCGAGTAGACGCCGACGTCGTGCGGACCCAGCCGGTGGGCGACGATGACGTAGTCGAGGTTCAGCATCAGCAGGGTCAGCACGCTGCCGGCTGCCAGGCTGCGGCCGAAGACCAGCAGCGCCCGGACGTCCTCGCGGGACCAGCCGGGGCGGACCGGGCGGCGCACCGCCCAGAAGCCCGCGAGCACGACGACGGCGAGGGCGAGCTGTCCGTAGACGAGGGAGTACGCACCGCGGCCGGCGGCGAGGGCGCCGATGGTGACCACGGCACTCACCAGGTTGCCGGCGATGTCGGGCAGTACCCGTCGCCGGAAGTCGAGCGCACGGCGGAGCAGCTCGCCGCTGACGCCGGCGACCGCCACGAGCGGCGCGCACAGCACGACGCCGCGCAGCACGCCGGCGCCGGTGTCGCCGGCCTGGAGCATCGTGGCCAGCCACGGCGCGGCGACCCAGACCACCGCGACCAGCGCCGTCGAGGTGGCCAGGGCCAGCGTGACGGCGCTGCGGGCCGCGCGCTCGGCGTCGCCGCGCAGGTGGACGAGCGCGGTGCTGGTGCCGAGGTCGGACAGCACCGTCACCACGTTGAGGACGACGGAGCCGAGCGCGATCAGCCCGAACTCCCCCGGGTCCAGGACGGCGGCGAAGACGAGCAGCACCACGGTCTGGGCGGCCTTGGCGGTCGTCGCTCCGACCGCCAGCCAGCCGGCCCCGACGGTCGCTCGCGGCGCCGGGCGCTCGGGTGGGGCGAGGACCTGGGTCACGGCTCCGGCCCTCCTCGGGCGGCGTCCGCGAGCAGCCGCTCCAGCGCGGCGCAGCGCTCCTGGAGCGAGGCGATCCCCTCGCCGAGCTGCGCGACGGCGTCCGCGAGGGTCCGGTGCAGGCCGGTGCCGGCGTCGATGACGTCGGCGAACGACCGGCGCCCGGCGGCGCGGACCTGCTCGGCCGCGATGTCGCCGGCGGCGGACCGCTCCGCCACCAGCTGGCGGGCGGCGTCGTCGGCCTCCCGGGCGGCGTTGCGGCGCGCGTCGTCGCGGACCCAGGTGGCCCGGTCCTCGGCGTACGCCGTCAGCTCGCCGGCGAGCTGCTCGACCCGGTCGCTGCAGGCGCGGCCCCATTCCTCGATGTCGGCCGCGATCCGCCGCGCGTCGGTCTCGGCCTCGGCGCGGATCCGCTCGGCGACCTGCTCGGCCTCACGGACGACGGACGCCGCCTGCACGCTCGCCTCGGCGTGGTCGCGCCGGGCGAGGTCGAGCAGCTCCGTGGCCTGCCGCCGGGCCACCTCGGTGGCGGACCGGGGCGCCGGGTCCGCAGGCGCGGGCTCGGCGAGCTCGGGCTCGGCGGGCTCGGCGGGGTCAGCGGGTTCGGCCGGCGCCGGCTCGGGGACGCCGCCCGCCGGCTCGGCGGCGAGCAGATCGTCGAGCGAGGTCCACGACCGCCGGGACGCGCGCTCGTCCCGCCCCCGGAACACCCGCCTCACCGGCCCTGCACCTCCGCCTCGAAGGCGCGCAGCGCCGGCTTCGCGGTCAGGTCCGGGCCCAGCAGACCGAACCCGTCCTGGTACGACGCGGTGGGACCGTCGATGTCGCGGTACCAGATGATCGGCCCGACGTAGGCGTAGCTCTCGCGGATCAGACGCACGGCGTCGCTGAGGTAGCGCGCCTGCTTGCGGGGCGTGACCGGGCGGTCCCACGCGTTGCCCTCGCTGTCGGTCCCGGTCGACCAGCCGAGCTCGGTGATCCAGATCTTCTTGTGGCGATCGCCCCACTCGTCCATCACCGCGCGCATCGCCGGGGTGTGGGTGAGCCGCCAGACGGCGCCGACCGAGGGGGTGTCGGGAGCGGCGTCGCTCGGCCCGACGTAGGGGTGGGTCGCCAGGACGTCGAAGCAGTCCTTGGCCCCGGCCCGGTAGGCCTTGCCCAGCCACGCGTCGTCGTTGTACATGAGACCGCCGAAGAGCACCGGCGAGTCGTCGTGCTCCTTGACGGCCGGGTAGGCGGCGCACAGCATCCGGGTGTAGGTGACCGGGTCGGCGCCGGTGAGGAAGCCGTCGAAGTTCGGCTCGTTCCACACCTCCCAGGCCGCGACGTCGTCGTGCCAGCGCTGCGCGGCCCGGCCGAGCGCGTTCGCGTAGTCCTGCGGGTTCGCCGGCGGGGCGTAGAGGCTCCCGGTCGTGCTGGCCCACGGCGGTGTCAGCCAGAAGGAGACGATCACCTGGAGGTTGCTGGCGCGGGCCCCGGCGAGGACGTCGTCGATGAGGCCGGCGTACCACGGGTCGAACGGGCCCGGGCCGTTCGGCTGGAGCGTGGCCCAGCCGACGTCGACCCGCACCCAGCGGGCACCGGAGGCGCTGAGCCGGTCCATCACCTTCAGCGCCCGGCGCGCATCCGCCCGGTGGTGCGCGGAGAGCTGGAAGCCCAGCGCGTCGTCGCCGCGGCGCGGCTCCGCGTCGTTGGAGGGGGCCGCGGACGGGTCGGTGGACGGGGTGGCGGACGGGCGGGGGCTCTCCTGCCCGGTGGCGGGCCGGTGCCCGACGCCGGACTGCGAGCGGGCGTCGAGCTGCCACGGCAGCGCCGCCCCAGGAGCCACAGCCCGATGATGCCGGCCACCACCAGGCTGCGGCGGACGACGACGGTCATCGTGCACCTCCGGTCGATTCGTGGGTGTCGCACTCCACCCGGGGCGCACGTCCGACGAGGTCGTGCGCCTTGCGGCGGAGCAGCGGGACGCGGTCCGTCGCGAGACGGGCGCGCGGGTAGTGCCGGTGCAGCTTGATCCGGAAGGACCGCAGGGTGTCGGTGGCGTTGACGTCCACCCGCCCGTTGGCGAACCCCGGCACCGCGTCGTGGACGGCGAAGGCGTGGTCGTAGCCCGCCCGCTCGACCGCCAGCCGGACCCGCGCGTCGTGGGCGCCGTACGGGAAGGCGAAGGACCGCACCGGCCGGCCGACGACCCGGGCCAGCTCGGCCCGGGTCTCGACGACCTGGCGGCGCAGGTCGGCGTCGCCGAGCCGGGTGAGGTCGGCGTGGTCGAAGCCGTGTGCGCCGATCGCCATCCCGGCGGCGGACACCTCGCGCAGCTCGGCCGCCGACAGCAGCGGGTGCCGGTAGCGCGCGGCCAGCCAGTCCGAGCGGCCGCCGACCAGGCCGGCGGGGACGTAGAGGACGCTGGGCACCCCGAGCGACACGAGGATCGGCGCGGCGTGCTCGCCGACGCCGACATACCCGTCGTCGAAGGTGATCAGCACCGCCTTCCGCGGCACGTCGGCACCGCGGAGCGCGGCGGCGTACGTCGTCTCGTCGATCGGCACGTATCCCGCCTCCAGCAGGTGCTCGACCTGCTGGCGGAAGGCGTCCGGCGCGACGAACATGCCGTAGGGGTCGCGCGCGGAGCTGACCCGCTCGATCCCGTGGTACATCAGCACCCGCACCCGTCGCGCGCTCGAACGGGGTCCCCGGCGAGTTGTTCGCCGGAGGCGCGAAACGGGGGAGAGCGAAGAATTCGGTGGGGTGTTCATGGGACACGCTGCCTGATCTGGTAGATTCCGCCGGCCAGCAGCAGGCCGGCCAGGGTGAGCAGGGCCGCGAGGTAGAGCGTGCGCGGCGGGTCCGAGGTCACGCCGGCCCGGCCGGCCTCGACGACGACCACCACCTTGGCGGTCTCGTCGGTCTCGCCGAGCTGCTCGGCCCGCGCGGCCAGGCCGTTGGCGACGTCGATCGCGACGTCCTCGTCGGTCGAGGTGGCGGCGATCCGCACGGTGGAGGTGCCGGGGTCGCGGGTGGTCGTCACCGTGACCTCGGGCCGGTGGTCGGAGGACGTCACCGAGTCCGCGACCCGGGCGGCGCTCTCCTTGGCGCCGAGCGCGACGCCGTACTCGTGGGCCTGCATCTCGATGCTGTCGGCGGACTGCTCGGCGGTCAGCGGCCGCAGGGCGATCGCGCTGGTGGCGGTGTACTGGGTGGGCATCAGCAGGATCAGCTGGACGCCGAAGGTGACCAACAGCGCCAGCCCGCCGACCAGCAGGCCGATGGAGCGCCACTGCTCCCGCTGCCGTCGGGACTGCCCCTCGGTGGTCACCATGGTCGTGTGTCTCCTCGTGCTCGGGGGTCAGGGCGCCGTCACGCCACGGGCTCGGCGGTGGCGCAGGGTGGCCGACACCGCGCCGTACGCCTTGGCGAGGTCGCGGGCCGCCGCGACACCCGGGACCAGCGCCGCGGTGCGCAGGGGCGCGGGGCTGCGCAGGGCGCGGGCGACCGGCAGCGAGAGGTACGCCGCCGCACCGAGGCCCGCCACCACGCGGGCGCGCGGGCCGCCCCGGGCCGCCACGACGACCGCGGTGCCGTAGGCGGCCACCCGGGCGAGGTCGCGGCCGAGCAGCCGCCGGTCGAGGGAGTCGCCGCTGCCCTCGCCGTAGCGCCGGTACATGGTCAGGTTCGCCCGGAAGGTCGGGCGCTGCGCCCACACCACCTCGGCGTCGCGGACCATCGCGGCCCGGCCGCCGGCGGCCACGACCGCGCGGCCGAAGAGGACGTCCTCGCCGGTCGCGAGGTGCTCGGGGAAGCCGCCGGCCGCGCGCCAGGCGTCGCGGCGGAAGGCCACCGAGCGCCCGGTCGGCATCGTCGGGTCGAAGCTGCGGCCGAGGAAGCGGCCGTAGGCCCGCACCAGCGGGGTCGGCCGGGCGAGCTCCTCGACGACCGGGTACCCCACGGCCGCGAGGGCGTGCTCCCAGACGCGGGTGGCGGCGACGCTGTAGGTGCCGGTCCACAGGGCGACGTCGGGATGCCGGTCGAACGCCCGGCGCAGCGCCGCGAGCCACCCGGGCGCCGGGACGCAGCCCGCGTCGGTGCAGGCGACGGCGTCGTGGGCGGCCGCCTCGATGCCGACGTTGCGTCCGCGCGAGATGCCCGCACCGGGCTCGACGAGGAGCCGGACCCGGGGGTCGCGGTCCGCGACGCCCGCGACGAGGGACGTCGTGCCGTCGGTCGAGCCGCCGTCGACGACGACCAGCTCGTCCCGGGGGCCGAGCTGGGGCAGCAGCGCCCCCAGCAGCGCGACGACCGCGTCCCGGTCGTCGAGGACGGTGGTGACGACGCTGACGGCCGGGCCGGTGGGGGCGCGGCCGACGCCGGGGCGGTGGGCCAGCTCGGCGAGGAAGTCGACCAGCCGGTCCGCCGCGTCGGCGGCGTCCGGGAAGTCGCGGGAGCGGTCGGCCGCGGCGGCGCCGAGCCGCTGCCGCGCGCGGTCGTCGGCGAGCGTCGCCAGCGCGGCGGCCACCTCGGACGGGCGACCGGGGCGCACGACGACCGCGCCGTCGCCGGCGATGTCGTCCACCGGCGGCACGACGACCACGGGCACGCCGCCGGTCGCCGCCTCGAGCGCGGACATCCCGAACGCCTCACGGACCCAGGGCTCGGCCGGGGTCGGCTTGGTCAACACGGCGACGGCGTCGAAGGCGGTCACCACCCGGGCGAACTCCGGCACGTCGCCGAGGAAGCGGACCCGGTCCGCGAGCCCCAGCTCGTCGGCGAGCGCGACCAGGCGTGCGTGCTCCCCCGGATCGGCCGGATCCGCAAGGCCCGCGACCGCGAGGTCCCAGCCGTGGCCGCCGGGCTCGGCCAGGGCGCGGACCGCGTCGTCGATCCCCTTGTACGCCGTGATCCGCGCGCCCATGCCGAGCAGCAGGCGGTCCTCGTCGATCCGGACGCCGAGCCGCTCCCGGGCCGCGGCCCGGGTCAGCGGGGCGGGCATCCGGGGCGGGTGCAGGACCAGGCCGTTGCGCGGGTCGCGTCCCTCGACCAGCCAGGAGCTGGTCGAGACCTGGCCGTCGGTGATCCGGTCGAGGAGCCCGACCAGGCGGCCCGAGAAGGACGCGTCGTGGCGCACCCAGACCACGGGCAGCCCGAGGGACCGGGCGGCCGGAGCCGTCACCAGCGCGGCCTTGACGCCGTGGGCGACCACCACGTCGGGGCGGATCCGGCGCAGGTGGGGCAGGATGCGGGCCTGGGTCCGCAGCAGGCCGGCGGCCGAGCGCTCGTCCGGCAGCACGACCACCGGGCGGTCGCGGGCCTCCCACTGGGCGGCCGTCGGCCCGGCACCCAGCGCGATCAGGCCGAGGTCGAGGCGCTCGGTGGCGTCGGCCAGGTGGAGCTGCCATCGCTCCGCACCGCCGAGGACGCCCCCCGCCTGCACGACCGTCACCCGGAGACGGGACCGCCCGTCGCCGTGCGGCGTGCCTCCGCGGCGCTGGGACATCTCGTTCCTCCGGTTCGTCTCGGCCAGGACGGCGGTCGGGTCCGCCGGTCATCCCTCTAGTGCGGCGCGGGGGCGGCCGTGATCCGTCGCGGGACCGGTTTTTCGGATGGTTCTCAGCTCGGATGCGCGGCTCAGAAGGGGCGGCTCAGAAGGGGCGGCTGCGCCGGCGGCGGCGGGTGGGCCGGACGCCGAGCAGCACGCTGCCGAGGATCCGGAGCCGGATGCCGCGCAGGTGCTCGGCCGCGCGGCGCACGAACCGGGGGTGGACCCGGCCCGACGGCACGGTGAGGAGCATCGCGCCGTGGATCGCCATGATCCGGGCGTCCTCGGAGCCGGACACCGGCGGCGCGTGCGCGATGACCACGTCGTAGGCGTCCTCGGTCTCCTGGAGCAGGCCGCGGAAGCGCATCTCGAGCAGGCTCGGGGCGGCGAGGTGGGCGTGGCCCAGCGGGAGCACGTGCACCTGCGGGGTCGGGCCCACGATCACGGCCTCCTCGAGGGTGCAGCTGCCGGCCATCACGTCGTACAGGCCGGGCTCGCCGGGCTCCTCGAGCGCGGGGTGGACGTCGCCGTCGCGGTCGGCGTTGATGACGAGCACGCGGTGGCCGACCTCGGCCAGGGCCGTCGCCAGGTTGACCTCGGTCCACCCGGCCCACGGGTCCGACCCGCTCGCCGAGGCGACGACCAGCAGCCGGCACGGGTCCTCGGCGCTGGCGAACTCCACCGCGATCCGCAACGCGCGGATGGACTGGAACTCCTCGGCGTCCAACCGCAGGGCGGGTACGCCGGCGGGGTCGGCCGGCTTCGGGATGACGCCGAGCACGGTGGTCTCCGAGACCTCGCCCATCTCGTCGGGGTCGGTGACGGTGCGGAACATCCGGTCGGCCACGACCGCGGCGGCGACGGCGAGCAGCGCGGCCAGGACGATGCCGGCGAGGCTGGTCAGCGGGATGTTGGGCGAGCTGAAGGTGTCGGGGACGATCGCGTCCTCGGTCACGTGGTAGTCGAAGGAGCCGTTGCTCGGGTCGTGCAGCGGGAGCGCCTCGACCACGAGGTTCGCGATCTGGGCCGCCTTCTTGGGGTCGGTGTCGTGCACCGACACCTGGACGATCACGGTGCCCTCGACGACCTTGCCGCTCACCTCGTCGGCGAGTCGCGCGCTCGAGCGGTCCGCGACCCGGCCGGAGACCTCCTCGAGCAGCGGGCGCGACTCGGCGACGTCGGCGATGGTGCCGAGCAGGTCGGAGTAGCTCGCGGCCGAGGGGGCGAGGTCGGCCTTCGGGGTCACGGCGATCCGCGCGGACGCGGTGTACTCGCGCTCGGCCAGCACCAGGCCCGCCGCGACGACGTTCGCGACGAGCGCGAACACCAGCAGCACCACCCACTTGCGGCGCCACAGCAGGGCACCGGTGGCGCGAAGCCCGCCCCGCACGGTCATCGGGCGCGGCCCGACATGCTCGATCGGGTCCAGGGATGTCGTCGACATGGCTGTCCTAACTGGGGATCAGTGCTGCTGCTGGCGTGTGCTGGTAGACGGTGTCGAGCCGGCGGCGCTGGGCCGCGACCGAGTGCTCGGCGGCGAAGGCGAGCGAGCTCTGCTGCTCGGCCGCCCAGAGGCCGGGCTCGTGCAGGCCGACGAGGCGGAGCGCGATGTCCTCGGGCGTGGCGGCCAGGCCGGGGACGCCGAGGCTCTCGAGCGTCGGGATCCGGCGGGCCACGATCGGGAGGCCGACCGCCGCCGCCTCGATGATGCTGACCGGCGCGCCCTCCCAGGCCGCGGTGTGCACATAGGCCTGGGCCGACGCGAGCCGTCGTACGACGTCCTCGCGCGGGAGCCAGCCGGACACGGCCACCCCGCCGTCGCGCAGCTCGGCCTCCGCCCGGGCGTCGCCGCCGCCGAGCCACTCCCACCGGGCGGGCACGAGGCCAGCGCTGTCGAAGGCCCGCTTGGCCGCCAGCAGGTGGCGCCAGTCCTTCTGCGCACCGACCCGGCCGACGGTCACGATCCGCGGGGACGCCGCGTGGCGGGCGCGCGCGTCGGGCGGGGTGAGCGCCCGGTTGGGCACGGTGACCACGCGGCGGTGCCCGAGGTTGCGGGCCAGAGCCGCCTCGTGCGGGGAGCAGGCGACCAGCACCGCCGTACGGCGGATCAGCGAGCGCTCCACGCGCCGGATGCCGGATCGCATCACGGTGCCGATGTCGCGCCGCTCGAACGCGAAGCAGTGGGGGCTGTAGACGACGTCGACGCCGAGCTCGACGGACCGCGCGAGCATCCCGGCGTACGACGAGTGCGCGTGCAGGTGGTCGGGGCTCAGCAGGTCGACCGCCGCGCGCAGCCCGCGCACCGCGGACAGCGGGCGCCGCGACAGGGAACTCGTGGATCCGAACAGGTGCCGTCCATCGCCGGTGTCGGCGTGGTCGCGCCGCGGCCAGGTGAGGAGGTGGTGCTCGATGTCCGGGGTCGCGTCGACCATGGTGAGGACCGAGCTCAGCACTCCTCCCCCCACCGACTCGACGAGATGGACGACACGCATGATCAGGCCTCGGACCCCTCGGCGCGGAACATGGCGCCCAGCTGGCGGCCCTCGGAGCGCCCGGCCGGCTCCGCGCGCTCTCCGGTCGCGGTCTCCACGGACGGGTCCTGCTCGTCGCCGGCCCCGGGCTCGTCGACCGTCGGCTCGTCGCCCGCGGGCTCGTCGACCGCGAGGTCCTCGTCGGCCGGCTCGACGGGCGTGGCCGGCGGGTTGCGGCGGGTCTCCTCCAGCAGGGCATCGATCGCGCACAGCCGGTCCTCGACGGTGGCCATGGCGATGTCGAGGGCGCGCGCGATGTCGGCCATCGACGACTGGATGCCGGCGCCGAGGTCCGCTGCCTGGTGCAGCACCTCGCGGGCCCGGCCGCGGATCTCCTCCGCGTCGCGGGCACCGCGCGCGGCGGCCTCGCCGACGTAGAGCCGGGCGGTCTGCTCGGCCTCGGCCATGGCCGAGCGCATCGCCTCCGCGCGGATGCTGTCGGCGTCGCGCTCGGCCTCCTTGGTGAGGGAGTCGGTGGCGGCCTCGACCCGGGCCCGCTGCTCCTTGACCCACTCGATGGCCTCGTAGCGGGAGCGCTCGGCGTCGGCCACGGCCTCGGCGCGCACCCGCTCGGCGACGTCGCGGGCCTCGACCACGATCTGCTCGGCCTGCTCGGTCGCGTCGTTGCGCGCCTGGGCGGCCATGGTCAGCATCTCCTGCGCCTGCTGCTGGGCGTCGCGGGTCGCGCGCAGCGTCTCGGCGTGCTCGGTGACCGACAGGACCGGCGGCACGGGTGCGGGCCGCCCGGGCGTGGGTGCGGCCGCTTCCGGGGACTCGGGGGACTCGGGGGACTCGGGGGACTCGGCCGGCGCCGCCTCCTCGTCCGGCGTGGCGTCGGGGTCGACCTCACCCCCTCCAGCTCCGCCAGGACGTCGTCGAACGCGGCCGCGGCCTGGGCGGCGCGGTCCCCACTGTTGCGAGCGCGGTTGAACATGTTGGTCTCCATCGGTTGAAGGGGTCAGTAGGCGCCCCGCGCGCCCACGACCGCGGGGAGCGTGCGGAGGAGGATCCATAGGTCGAGTGCCAGCGAGCGTCGCTCGATGTACTCCAGGTCGAGGGCGACGGCGTCGTCCCACGCGAGGTCGCTGCGGCCGCTGATCTGGGCGAGGCCGGTGATCCCCGGCCGTACGGCGCAGCGCCGGTGCTCACGCGCCTCGAACCGGGCGACCTCCCGCGGGGTGGTCGGCCGCGGCCCGACGAGCGCCATGGTGCCGTTGAGCACGTTCCACAGCTGCGGGAGCTCGTCCAGGGAGGACTTCCGCAGCCACCGGCCCACGGGGTCACCCGCGGGTCGCGGTGCAGCTTGTTGAGCGGGCCGGAGCCGTCGTCGGCCTGCGCGAACACCTCGTCGGCCCGCTGGTCGGCGTCCCGGCACATGGTGCGGAACTTGACCAGCACGAACCGGCGCCCGCCGTGGCCGACCCGCTCCTGGCGGAACAGGACCGGCCCGCGGCTGGTCGCCACGATCAGCACCGCCACGACGGCCAGCACCGGCAGCAGCACCACCAGGGCGAGCGTGGCGACGCTCAGGTCCAGCGCGCGTCGTACCCGGCCGTGGCCGAGCACCGGCACGGCCGAGCCCAGGACGACGGCGGGCGCCTCCCGGCGCCGGCGCCCGTCGGCGAGGACCTGTGCGTTGTCGGGCAGTGCGCTCACGGACTCGTCCCGTCGGCGTCGTCGGGGTCGGGCCGGGCGGCGTAGGTCCGGGCGAACTCACCGAACTCCGCCGCGCGCAGCTCGACCCGGAAGGCCTCGCGGACCGTGGCCATCAGCCGGTCCGCCTCGTCCAGGCGGGCGTTGAGCACGCCCAGCCCGGCGTTGCGCATGGAGTCGGCGTGGCCCAGGGCCTCGGTGACGATCCCCCGCGCCTCGCGGTCGGCCTCGGCCAGCTTCTCGGTGGTCAGCCGCAGCGCCATCGAGCGCAGCCGCTGGACCTCCTTGGCGACCAGGCGCAGCAGCCGGGCGGCCTCGGTCGGATCGACGACCATGGCGTGCTCGAGGCGCTCGAGGAGATGGTCGATCTCCCGGTGCGGCAGGAACGCGGGCCAGTCCGGGGCAGGGTTCGGCTCGGTGTCGTGCTGCTGCGTCGAGCCTTCGGGCGTAGTGGGCAACGGGCGCCGCTCCTGTACTGGTCGTGGTGTGGTGACGGGGAGACCGACAACCACTGCCGGGTCACACAGCACAGGTGCAGGGAGGATCGCCCGCTGATCCATGCGGGCCGGAGAATTTTGGCGAGCCGTCGTACGACGGCTCCGGACCCCGGGCCGGGCGGCCGGGTCGACGCCGTCAGGCGGCCGGGGTGAAGTACCGGAACGCGGCCCAGTGGTAGGGGTGCGGATGGGTCCGCGCCACCGCGTGCCGGGCCCGGCCGAGCGCGGTCCGCGGCGAGTCGCCGGCCGCGATCCGCTCGTAGAAGTGGGTCATCAGGGTCACGGTGACCTCGTCGTCGACCGGCCACAGCGACGCCACGACGCCGTCGGCGCCGGCGCTCAGGCAGGCCCAGGCCAGTCCGATCGGCCGCAGCAGGTGGCCGGCGGCCCGGCCGGAGCCGCAGGCGCTCAGCACGATCACCCGGCCGCGCAGGTCGAACCGTCCGTCGACCAGCTCGGCGGCCGTGAGCCACCCGTCCGCCAGCCGCAGGGCGGAGAAGAGCGGGTTCCCGGCGTGGAACCGGCCGTGCGCGGCCACGTGCACGAGGTCGGCCGAGCCGATCCGGCCCGCCAGCGCGTCGGCGGTCGCCGTCGCCCCGACCCGGACCTCCGAGCGGGGCAGGGTCGCCGCGATCATCTCCGCCTCGGCGGCGATCGCCGGCGCCTGCTCGTCCGGCGCCGCCAGCACGAGCACCCGCAGCTCGCCGGCGGCGGCCGACTCGGCCGGCTCGGCCGGCTCGGCCGGCATCGGGGCGGCGAGCTCCGGCGGCGTCAGCTGCCGCCGCCAGGACGCGCCGACGTCGAGCAGGGCATCGAACGGGACGCCGAGCAGGTGGCGGTGGGCGGCCACCTCGAGCGGCTCGAGCTCGATGTCCGCCAGGAGGTCGGCGAGCGGCAGGACCAGGTGGTCGTAGAGCGCGTCCAGCGACGGCGAGGCGGCGGCGCCCGACCCGAGGACCGCGACCAGGTGGCACTCCTGCTGCCAGGCCGACACCAGCCGGGCGGTCTCCGGGGCGGCGCCGCCCAGGCGGCGTACGTGCACCTGGCCCTCGCGCAGCACGAAGGCGATCACGTCGGCGCCGGTGACGTAGTACTCGACGACCGGCCCCTCCGGCACCGGCGGCAGGTCCGGCGTCGCGACCTGGCCTCCCGCCGTGAGGCCGCGCCGGGCGCCGGCGATGAGGCTGTCGACGTCGATCGCCGACACCGCCGCCTCGTCGACGTGCCAGCCGTGGGTGTGGGCCCGCAGGGCGGAGAAGGCGGACGCCTTGGCCGCCCGGACCCGCTGCCAGGCCTCGATCAGGGCGGCATGGCCGCCGTCCTCGACGAGCAGGTCGATCAGCTCGTCGCTCGCCTCGGCGAGCAGCCCGCCGTGGCCGCCTCCCGCCCGGGGCCGCTGGGTGAGCAGGTGGGCCATGGCGCAGGCGGCGCGCAGCTCCTCGGCGGCCTGCCGGGTGCTCCCGGCCTGCCGGAGCCGGCGGGCGCGGACGATCCGCAGCTCCAGGCGCAGCTCCGGGCGGCCCAGCCGGTCGACCTCGGCCGAGGCGACCGCGATCCGGGCCTCGGCCTCCTGCGGGTCGCGCAGCGCCTGGGCCATCAGCAGGGTGGCCCGCACCCGGGCGGTGTCGGCGACCGACTCGTCCTGCAGCACGCGTCCCAGCTGCAGGACCGCCGCGTCGCCGCTCCCCTCCGTGCAGGCGATCCGGGCCAGCAGCAGCCGGGCCTCGTCGCGCGAGAGGACGTCGCCGCAGGCGGTGGCCAGCTGCTCGGCGGCGACCAGGGCGTGCCGGGCGGTGTCGGCCCGGCCCAGCCGCAGCGCGGCGGCGGCGCAGACCAGCTCGGCGCGGGCGCAGGCCGCCATCCGGCCGGCGTCCCGGAACGCGTCGCGGGCGGCCAGGCCGCGCTCGTAGGCCTCCTCGGCGAGGCCCGCGCTCAACAGCGCCTCCGCGAGCGCCCGGTCCCGCTCGGCGACGCCGCAGCCCAGCTGCTCGAGCGTGGGGCCGATCCGCTCCAGCAGCTCCATCGCGGACACCGGGCTGCCGGCCGCCGCGAGCGCCTCGGCGATGGGGACCACGGCGGCCGCCGCGGCGTGCGCCGCGCCCTCCTGCAGCGCCTGCTGCCGGGCGTCGCAGAGCAGCTCGAGCGCCTGGTGGACCAGGCCGTCGGCGACCAGCACCCGGCCGCGGCGCAGCGCGACCTGCGCCACCTCGTACCGATCGCCGAGGCGCCGGGCGAGGTCGTCGGCGAGGTCGAAGTGCCGCACGGCACCCGCGAGGTCGCCGGTGGCGGCGTGGGCGCTGCCGAGCTGCTGGTGCGCCGTCAGGTGCAGCCGGGTCGCGAGCTCCTCGTCGGTGACGCTGCCCCGCTCGATGCCGCTGAGGATCCGGCCGACCAGGAGGATCACGTCGGCGTACTCGCCCGCGGCGAGCATCACCGCCGTCCGGCCGAGCATGGCCCCCGGGCCTCGAGCGCGCGGCCGGCGGCGAGCCAGGCCATCCGCGAGAGCTGGTACGCCGTGATGGCGCCGAGCAGGTCGCCCCGGGTGAGCTCGACCTCGCCCCGGATCGCGTGGAGACGACCGGCGTGCAGGTGGTCCTGCTGCCGGTCGACGAGGGCGGCCGCCCGGTCGAGCAGCTCGATGCAGCGGGCGATGTCGCTGCGGCGTACCCGTGCGGCCTCGTCGATGAGGCTCGCGAGGGCGTGCTCGCGATCCTCGATGAGCTCGGCGACCATGGCGTGCCGGCTCAGCCGCGGGTCAGGTCGAGGGCCGCGGCGATCCGGGTGTCGCGGACCACGATGCGCAGCTCGTCGATCGAGTCGGGCACCTCGGTGAGCTCGAACCGGCCGTCCGGCGTGGTGCGCGCCAGCCTGCGGACCACGCCGTCCTCGAGGAGGGTCACGTCGGCGACGCCCGCTCCGTGGTCGAGGAGCAGCAGGCCGTTGAGGTCGACGTGTCCCGGCATCGCGCGGTGGACCTCGACGACGAAGCGGCCGTGCTCGGTCTCGAACGCGAGGTGGGCGTGGTCGAGGGCGGCCTCCGCCGAGCGCGTCCCGGTGATCGGCTCCCGGGTGTCGTAGAGCAGGTGCGCCGCGGACCACCGCACCTCGGGCGGGAGGTGCGCGGGGTCGCCGAGGAGGCCGCGGAGCCGGGCGCTGAGCGCCGCCGGCGGCGCCACCAGCGGGAGCAGGCGCGCGTCGGACAGGAACCGGGTCATCCAGGCGGCGGCATCCGCGGACGCGTCGTCCGCGGCGACCTCGGCGGCCACCTGCTCGGCCCGCTCGGACGGCAGGCGTCCCTCCACCCAGTCGACGATCTCGGTGAAGGTCGGACGCCGGGTCACCACGCCCCGTCCTCGGTCAGGATCGCGCGGAGCTTCTCCAGGCACCGTCCCCGCAGCGGCCCGATGCCGCCGATCGAGCGCCCGAAGCGCTCGGCGATCTCGGCGTAGCTGGGCTCCTCCGGGTCGAAGTAGAGCGCCTCGAGCAGGCTGCGGCAGGTGCCACCGAGCTCGGCGAGCGCGTCGTGCAGGGTCAGCACGGTCGCCCAGTCCTCCAGCGACTCGTCGACCTCCTCGGGCGCGACGTCGAGCTGGACGTCGCGCCGGCTGAGGTTGCGGACCCGCCAGGCCTGGCGCCGGGTCACCGTCATCAGCCACGACGCGAGCCGCTCCTCGTCGCGGATCCGGCCGAGCGAGTCGATCAGGGTGACGAAGGTGCCCTGGGTGACGTCCGCCGCGTCCTCGGCGGACAGGCCGTTGCGGCGCGCGACCGAGTAGACGAGCCGCTCGTACCGGCCGACCAGCAGGTTCCACGCCTCCGCGTCGCGGCGCCGGCAGCGGGCGAGCAGCTCGGCGTCGCTCGGCTCCACGACGGCCTCCTGGCCGCGGGTCCGCAGCGGGATCACGTTGTCCCGGGAGGACGGCGCAGCGCCGGGTGGGGGCGGGACCAGCGGATCGAGCGGATCGGAGGGCCGGGACGTCATCAGGGTGGGTCGACTTTCGGTGGAGGAGCTGGGCGGGGTCTCCGCCGGCGCTCCCTTCTCGGGCGCAGCCTCCGGCCTCGCCGCATCCCGAGCGCGGTCCGGCCAGCACTGCGATGCTGAACAGGGCGGTTCGAGCGGGTCCCGAGTCCGCTCACCCCCCGTCAACGGAGCCTAGGGGCGACCGTCATGAACATCGGCCCGGGTGTTCTCAGACCTGATACGTCACCCGGCCGACTCCCCCGGAATCTCCCCCGATCGCCGCTCAGGGCGTGAGCCGAGTCACACCGGCGGCGTCGAGCCCGGCCCGGAAACGCCCGTACGACGCGAGCTCGGCCCGCACCGGGTCGAGCACCTGCGCCCGCATCACCCGGGCGACGACCTGGCGGCTCCGGTCGTCGGCGACGGGCCGGCCGGCGGCCCGGGCGTCCGCGGACCGGCCGGCCAGGTGGCCGGCGAGCGCGGCGACCGCTCCCCCGGCAAGCACGACGGCGCCCACGGCGGCGGGCAGACCCAGCAGCCCGGTGAGGGAGCCGGCGAGGAGCAGCAGGCCCAGGACGGCGCAGACGGCTCCGGCGGCGCGGACCGGGCGCCACGGCCCGGTGCCCGCCCCGGTCACCGGCGCCGGGAGCGCGGCGAGCTCGGCGTCCAGCCGGTCGTCGGTGCGGTCGAGCCCGGCGGTGGCGGCGGTGCGGATGCCCTCGGCCCAGGCGGGGGTCAGGTCCCGGCAGACCTCGTCGGTCAGGGCCCGGACCGCGGCATGGACGGCGGAGCGGTCCACCGGCCCCCGGGCATCGCGGCCGGCCGCCTCCGCGACACGTCGCTCGAGGTCCGCGACCCAGACGTCCGGAATCGCGGTCGGGGCGTCGCCGGCCGCCTCGGCCAGCCGGGCCGTCGCCGCGGCGACGTCGGCCTCGGCGCGGCGCTCGGCGTTCCGGCTCTCCTCGACCCGCCGGCTGATCGCGGTGCGCAGCTCGCCGATCCCGAGCCCGTGCCGGGAGCTGACCCGAGGATCCGCGGGTCGCGCATGCCGTCGGCGACGAGGACCTTCCGCAGGTCGCGCAGGAGGTCGGCGCGCATCTCCTCGGGCACGGTGTCGAGGTGGTTGAGCACGACCATGGTCACGTCCCGGTGTCCCGCCAGCGGCCGGAGGAAGCGCTGGTGGATGGCCGCGTCGGCGTACTTCTGCGGGTCGACGACCCAGATCAGGGCGTCGGCGAGCGCGACGATCCGCTCCGCCTCCTGGTGGTGGGCGGTCCGGATCGAGTCGTGGTCGGGCAGGTCCAGGAGGATCAGGCCGTCGGGCAGCGCGGAGCGGGACGCGGCGCCGTCGAGGGAGGAGCGCCAGAACCGGCCCGAGGGCGGCACGCCGAGCCAGTCGAGCAGCTCGGTGACCTCCTCGTCCCCTCCTCGTCGCTCCAGACGAGCGCGGTGGCGACCGAGGTGGTCGGCCGCTGCGCGCCGGCGGCGGAGAGCTCGGTCCCCGCCAGCGCGTTGAAGGTGGTCGACTTCCCCGAGCCGGTCGCGCCGGCGATGGCGACGACCGTGTGCGCGGACGACCGCCCGAGCCGGCCCGAGGCCCGCGCGACGGTGGCGGTCACGTCGTCGAGGAGGGCGTCGTCGAGCCGGCCACGCGCCTCGGCGACCGCCCGGTCGAGACCGGCGAGGCGCCGCTCGACCGCCGCTCCGCGCCGGGCGACGGGCTCCGGCGCGCCGCGGAACGCGGCGCCCAGTCCACCACTGGCCATCGCTCAGGACCTTCCCGCGGCCGGGCCCCGAGCCGCACGGCCGCGGCGGCCGCGGTGCGCAGCCGACCGGGCGCGTCGGGGGTAAGGCTCCAGCCGAGCACGGGCTCCAGGTAGCGGGCACGCTCGGCGGCCAGCAGGTCGCCGGCGGTCCGGACGATGCCGGTCCGCGCGGCAGCGACCGGGCCCGGCGCGGCGCCGCGGTCCGCGGACGGCGCGGCCACGGCGCAGACCGCCAGCGCCAGCCCGATCGCCCGCGCGGACGGGTCCGTGGCGAGCCCGCGACGCCAGGCGGCCACGGCCTGCCGGGCGGCGGTGCCGAGCCGCCGGCCGGGGCGGGCGAGGTCCTCCTCGCTCCAGTCGAGCAGCGCCTCGCCGTACGCCGAGCCACGCAGCACCCGTGCCGTCTCGCCGGCCGCCCGCTCGGCGTGGTCGACCACCAGGCCCTCGAGCGCCAGGTCGAGGGCGACCTCGAGCCGGCCGAGCAGCGGCTCCTGGCGGTGGGCCGGCAGCGCGACGACCCGCTCCCGGACCCGTCGCACCATCTCGGTCATCGGCAGCGCCTCGGCCGTGCCGACCAGGTCCTGCCACTGGCCGAGCAGGTCGCCCCGCAGCACCGTCCCGTCCGTCAGCGCCGCCGTCAGCCCGGTCAGCGCCTCGTCGTAGGTCCGGTCGGCGAGGGTCAACAGCTCGCCGATCGCCGCGACCTGGCGGTCCGCGGCGTCGGCCACCCGGCGGGCCACCCGCCCGGCCTGGCGGACGGCGCCGTCGACGCACTGGCGGGCGATGTCGTGCCGCAGCGCCGGGGACGCGGAGAGCGCCTCGAGCGCCTCGCGGATCTCGGCGACCTGGGGCGAGCGGAGCAGGCCCCGCTCGACGGGGCCGTGCTCGACGAACACGAGCTTGCCGCGGCCGATCCCCCGGACCTCGAGCTGCTCGGCGAGGTCGACGGACACCGTGGCGAGGTCCTCGGCGGGGATCCGGTTCATCACGACGATGAGCGGGGTCTCCCGGGCACGGGCGATGTCGAGCTGCTCCCAGGGCAGCTGGTCGGCGTACCGCGCCGCCGAGGTCACGAACAGCCACATGTCGGCGGCGGCGAGCAGCCGGGTCGCCAGCACCCGGTTGGCGTCGTCGATGGAGTCGAAGTCGGGCGCGTCGAGGAGGGCGACCCCGGCGGGGACGGCGGCATGGGGCACGACCTGGAGGGCCCCGGGATCGTCGGTGGGCTCCTCGACCCGGTCGAAGGCGGGCAGGATGCCGTCGCGGCCGAACCAGCCGCGGTCGGACGGGTGGTGGATGAGCACCGGCGAGCGCGTCGTCGGGCGGATCATGCTGGACTGCGACACCTGCTCGCCGACCAGGGTGTTCACCAGCGTCGACTTGCCGACGCCCGTCGGGCCGCCGACCACGACGAGCAGCGGGCGGTCCGGCGCCGCCAGCCGCGGGACCAGGTAGTCCTCGAGCTGCTGCAGGAGCTCGGCCCGCTGGGCGCGCACCGGGGCGGTGCCGCGCAGGGCGAGCGGGAGCGGGGCGGCCGCGAGTGCGGCACGCAGCGCCGCGACACGGTCGAGCGCAGGGTCCGGGACCGACGTGGCGGCCCGGTGCGAAGAGGTCACCCCGGTCGTGGTGTCGACCGCTGTCACGTCCGGAGCAACGAGCGGCTGCGCCGGCCGTTAGGGCCTGTCCAAGAATTAGTTGGCGTGTAGGCGTTGTCAGGGTGCGTGCTGGGCAAGGCGCCGTCCCGACGGCATACCGGGTTGTCTTCCGAGGGGCGGCAACGCGGACCAGTGCGTGCCCTGGCGGCGCGGACACGCCAAGTAAGTGTTGGACGGGCCCTTACGGGGCGCGCGACCGCTCAGCGCAGCTCGATCCGGATCTGCTGGATCCGGATCCGCACCCGCTCGCGAAGCTCGGCCGGAGCGGTCTCGCCGCAGGAGCGGGCGACCACGGCCTTGACCGTGCGCTGCAGGTCGTAGCGCTCCAGACAGGGGCTGCAGGAGTCGATGTGGGCGCGGACGACGGCGCAGTCGCCGGCCTCGAGCTCGTTGTCGATCAGCCGGACGATGCGCTCGAGGAAGTCGGCGCACTCGGCGTTGCTCGGGTCGTCCGACACGTGGACGTGCTCGTGCTCCGTGGGGCCGGACATCACTTGCCTCCCTCGAGCGGAGCGTCGCCGCCGGTGCGGACGTAGTCGGAGAGCATGTCGCGGAGCTGGCGCCGGCCGCGGTGGAGGCGGGACATGACCGTCCCGATCGGGGTGTCCATGATCTCGGCGATCTCCTTGTAGGCGAAGCCCTCGACGTCGGCGAGGTAGACCGCGAGCCGGAACTCCTCGGGGAGCCGCTGCAGCGCGTCCTTGACCTGGCTGTCGGGGAGGTGCTCCAGGGCCTCCATCTCCGCCGACTTCAGTCCGCTCGAGGTGTGCGCCTCCGCACGCGCGAGCTGCCAGTCCTCCACCTCACCGGTGTCGCCGGCGAGCGCCTGCTGCGGCTGGCGCTGCTTCTTCCGGTAGTTGTTGATGAAGGTGTTGGTCAGGATCCGGTACAGCCAGGCCTTGAGGTTGGTGCCCGGCCGGAACTGGTGGAACGCGGAGAACGCCTTGGCGAAGGTCTCCTGGACCAGGTCCTCGGCGTCGGCCGGGTTGCGGGTCATCCGCATCGCGGCGCCGTACAGCTGGTCGAGGAAGGGCAGCGCATCGCGCTCGAAGCGGGCGGCCCGCTCCTCGGGGGTCTCCGTGGCGACGTCGACGACCTCGTCGGCGGCGTCGAGGGACGAAAGGTCGGAAGTCTCGGTCATCGCGTCCCAGCCTACGGTGCCCGCCGTCTCCGGGCGTTCCAGCGTCGCGATCATGACATCCCGAACGTCTCCCGCGACGGGAGCATTCCCGTCAGCCGACGATCTCCCGCACGATCCACTCCAGAGTCGACTCGACCACGATCGCCATCGCGTCGTCCTCGGTGAGCGGACCGCGCTTGGGTACGGCGAGGCCGTGGTCGCCGCCCGGGACCACGGCCAGGTCGGTGCGGCCGGGCAGCGGGTCGGGGAACTCGTCGGGCCGGCCGAACGGATCCCGCTCCCCCTGGACGACGAGGGTGGGGACGCCCGCGCCGGCGAGCTCGTCGAGCCGGGAGCGCTCCGGCCGGCCCGGCGGGTGCAGCGGGAAGGACAGCGCCAGGCAGCCGGCGGCCCCCAGTTCGGCCGCGGTGCGGCAGGCGGATCGGGCGCCGGCGGAGCGGCCGCCGACGACCAGCGGGGTGCGGACCCGCAGCACGGCCGCCGCGGCCCGCAGGCCGACGTCGAGGGTGGCCGGCGGGCTGGCGACCTTGCGGCCCGCCCGGCGCCAGGGCTGCTCGAACCGGGCGACGCTGATCCCCTGCCCCGGCAGCTGCGCGGCGAGCGCCACGAGGTCGCGGGCCTCGATGCCGCCCCCGGCGCCGTGGCTGACGAGCAGGGTGGCCAGCGGCCGCCGGGCCCGGCGGATCACGAGCCGGCCCTCGCCGTACGCGGTGTCGACGAGGCGCTCGGTGCTCACAGGAGGGTCCCCTGTCCGTCATCGCCGTGATCGGCATCAGTGTCGGCCTCGACGTCTTCGTGCAACAGCGGCTCGACCAGCTCGGGGCCGTTGTTGGCGACATTGCCGACCGCGGGCGAGACGGGGTACGCCGTCAGCCCGGTCTGCTGCGCCGGGCGGAGCAGCCGCAGCAGGCCGGGCAGGTCGTCCTCCGGCGTGCGCGGGTCGAGCCACTCGTGCCGCCGGCCGGCGTCGACGAGCAGCGGCATCCGCTCGTGGATCCGGCCGAGGTCGTCGGGGGCGTCGGTGGTGAGGACCGTGCAGGTCCAGCGGAACCGGTCGTCGGCGTCCTCGGGCTTCGCCGGGTCCCGCCAGATCTCGTAGAGGCCGGCCATGCCGAGGCTGGATCCGTCGCCGGAGGTGATGAAGAAGGGCTGCTTGCGCGCCTTGCCCTTGGCCGTGCGCTGCTGGGTCTCGTACCACTCGAAGTAGCCGTCCGCGGGCAGGATGCAGCGCCGGGCGGCGAACGCCCGGCGGAAGGCCGGCTTCTCGGCGACCGACTCCATCCGCGCGTTGATCAGCCGGCTGCCGAGGCTCGCGTCCTTCGCCCACGACGGGATCAGTCCCCAGCGCAGCGACCGCAGCTGGCGCACCGGCTCGTCCTCGCCCTTCGGGACCCGCTCGACGACGGCGTACACCTCGTCGGTGGGCGCGACATTCCACGACGGCGGGATCGCCCGCTCGAGGCGCGGGTCGAGCACCTCGAACTCGTCGACCAGGTCGTCGGTGCTCCGGCTGGAGGCGTAGCGCCCGCACATGGCGATCAATCTATCGGCATCCATCGGCATGGACCGGCGGCGCCGGGGTACCGACCGACCATGGCACTGAGCAGACTGATCGCCCGACCGCTGCTGGCGTCGTACTTCCTGGCCAACGGCGCCCAGGACCTCAAGGACGCGCCCGCGCTCGCCCAACAGGCCGCGCCGGTCACCGAGGCCGTCGTCCCGGTGGTCGACAACGCGACGCCCGAGAACGTGTCGGTCCCCCGCGACCCGGTGCTGTGGGTCCGCGCCAGCGGCGCGATCCAGATCGCCGCCGGGCTCGCGCTCGCGACGGGGCGCTTCCCGCGGATGTCCGCCGCAGTGCTCGGCGTGACGCTGATCCCGTCGACCGCCGCCCGGCACCGGTTCTGGGAGGCCACCGACAAGGACCAGCGCCGCGACCAGCTCACCCACTTCGTCAAGAACGCCGCCCTGGCGGGCGGCCTCCTCATCGCCGCCATGGACACCGCGGGCAAGCCCGGTGTCGCGTGGCGCGCCCAGCACGCCGCCCACGACGCGCGCCGCGAGGCCGCGCTGGTGGGTGCGAAGGTGAAGGCGCGGGTTCACTAAGCCTCATGCCGTAACCCGAGCGCTCCGCCGGGCGTTCGCGGAGCATGACCCGGACCACCCTCGGCGCGCTGGTGCTCGCCCTGCTCGCCGCTCTGGCGACGCCAGGCGTCGCCAGAGCGGCCGCCCGCGACGAGCCGCGCAACGGCGTCGAGTCGATGACGCCGGACCAGGCGTTCGCCGCGGCCAGCGCGGCGCTGGGCGCGGCGACCGACGTGTCCTACGAGGGATCGGTCGACGCCAACCTCGTCGGCAGGCGGCTGCGCTACCAGTCGACGCGGGTGACCACGCCCCAGGGCTGCGCGGAGACGCTGCGACGGGGCGGCTTCGTGGTGCGCTATGTCGTGAAGGGCGGGAAGGCCTATCTCAAGGCGCCGAAGAAGTACTGGAAGGCGCACCAGGCGCCCGGATGGGCCGCGCGCCGGCTGCACGGCCGGTGGGTGAAGGGGAAGGCGAGCAAGGCCGAGCGGGAGGCCTGCCGGCCGGCCGCCATGGTGCCGCTCGCGCACGCCTCGGCGTTCGCGGCGCAACCCTACGAGCGGCACGTCCGCGGCCGCCCGGGCATCCAGTTCGACGGGAGCGACGGGGTCGACCCGATGGTGGTCATCGTCGCGACCACCGGGCCCCCGCACGTGACGAAGGTCAGCTGGGGCACCAGCGAGGACCGCTCGGTGTACGAGCTCACCGCGGTCGACGTCGGCGTGCGGATCGTCAAGCCCAGGAAGGCCAGGACGGTCCGCGGCTGGCTGCGATAGGACCGTCGGTGCGCGGGCTCGTAGACTGCGGCGGGAGATGACGACTCCCGCCACGCACGCCGACCTCTGGCCCGCGCCCACCACGACCGAGCCGATCGACGCCACGGTGACCCTGCCGGGCAGCAAGTCGCTCACCAACCGGGCGCTGGTGCTGGCGGCGCTGGCCGACGGGCCCTCCGTCGTACGACGGGCGCTGCGCTCGCGCGACACGCTGCTGATGGCGCAGGCGCTCACGGCGCTCGGCGCGCGGGTCGACACGTCGGGCGAGGCCTGGGCGGTGACACCGCTCGACGGCACCGTGCCGGAGGGGCGGGCGGCCGTGGACTGCGGGCTGGCGGGGACCGTGATGAGGTTCGTGCCACCGGCGGCGGGACTGGTGCGCGGCGAGGTCGCCTTCGACGGCGACGCGCACATGCGCAAGCGGCCGGTCGGCGAGATCCTCTCGGCGCTCGGCGCCCTCGGTCTGCGGATCGACAGCGCCGACGGCGCGCTGCCGTTCACCGTGCACGGCGCGGGCGCGGTCCCCGGCGGCACAGTGGTGATCGACGCGTCGGCCTCCTCGCAGTTCGTGTCCGCGCTGCTGCTGGCGGGGGCGCGCTTCGACGCGGGCGTCGACGTACGCCACGACGGCAGGCCGATCCCCTCGCTCCCCCACATCGAGATGACGATCGCGATGCTGCGCGACCGCGGTGTGGTCGTCGACGACGGCGACGCGAACCGGTGGGCGGTGGCGCCCGGCCCGATCGCGGCGTACGACGAGTCGATCGAGCCCGACCTCTCCAACGCCGCGCCCTTCCTGGCGCTCGCGGCGGTGTCCGGCGGATCCGTGACGGTGCGGGACTGGCCGCTCTCCACCACCCAGGCGGGCGACGCACTGCGCGACCTGCTCGCGCGGATGGGCTGCACGGTCTCGCGGGTGGCGGCCGGCCTCCGGGTCACCGGTCCGGCCGAGGGCTGGCGCGGGCTGCAGGGCCTGGACGCCGACCTGCACGACGTCGGCGAGCTCGCCCCCGCGGTCGCCGCGCTGTGCGCGCTCGCGCAGACCCCCTCGCACCTCACCGGCATCGCCCACATCCGCGGGCACGAGACCGACCGGCTCGCCGCGCTGGCCCGCGAGCTCGGCGCGCTCGGCGCCGATGTCGAGGAGCACCCGGACGGGCTCACCCTCCGCCCGGCTCCCCTGACCGGCGGCGTGTTCCACACCTACGCCGACCACCGGATGGCCCACGCGGGCGTGATCGTCGGCGCCGCCGTCCCCGGCGTGCTGGTCGAGGACGTCGCGACCACCAGCAAGACCTTCCCCGACTTCGCCGGGTTCTGGTCCGGGCTGCTCTGATGCCCCGGTACGACGAGCACGACGTCGAGCACTACGACCGACCGCGCCGTCGTACCAGGCCCCGGACCAAGGAGCGTCCCTCCTACGACGACGCCCACGACGGGCTCGTCGTGACCGTCGACCGCGGGCGGTTCACGCTGCTCGTCGAGGACCGCACGGTGCTGGCGATGAAGGCCCGGCCGCTGGGGCGCAAGGGCGTGGTCGTGGGCGACCGGGTGCGCGTGGTCGGCGACGTGTCGGGAGCCGAGGGCTCGCTGGCGCGGATCGTCGAGGTCACCGAGCGGCGCAGCACCCTGCGTCGTACCGCCGACGACGACGACCCGGTCGAGCGGGTCATCGTCGCCAACGTCACCCAGCTCGTCGTCGTCACCGCCCTCGCCGACCCCGAGCCGCGGCCGCGGTGGATCGACCGCGCCCTGGTGGCGGCGTACGACGGCGGCATGACGCCGCTGCTGTGCCTCACCAAGGCGGACCTGGCCGACCCGGAGACCCTGCTGTCGACGTACCGCTCCCTCGGCGTGCCGTGGGAGGTCACCCGCCGCGAGCCCGACCGCACCATCGTCGGCCTCGACGCGCTGCACGACCGGCTGCGCGGCCAGACCAGCGTGCTGATCGGGCACAGCGGCGTCGGCAAGTCGACCCTCGTCAACGCGCTGGTCCCCGAGGCGCGGCGCGAGACCGGCCACGTGAACGCGGTGACCGGGCAGGGGCGGCACACCTCCACCTCCGCGGTGATGCTTCCGCTCACGGCCGGCGACGGCTGGATCATCGACACCCCCGGCATCCGGTCCTTCGGGCTCGCGCACGTCCAGCCCGAGCACCTGATCGAGGCCTTCCCCGACCTCGACGAGATGACCGAGGACTGCCCCCGCGGCTGCACCCACGGCGACGACGAGCCCGAGTGCGGCCTCGACGAGGCGGTCGCCTCCGGGGACGCCGACCCCGAGCGGGTCGCCTCCTTCCGCCGCCTCCTCGCCGCCCGCTCCGTCACCGACTACTGAGCCGACGGCGCGAACGCGTCGCTCGTGCCTCGCGCCGCGCTGGCGTGCGTCAGCCGTCGATGCGCCAGGTGGCCTGCGCGCCGGCGTCGCCGGTGAGGACGACCAGGACGATGGTGGCGATCGCGGCGAGGGCGGTCAGCGCGGTGGCGACGGTGCGGGCGGCGCCGGGGCGGGTGTGGAGCCACGCGGTGGCGAACGCGAGCACCGCGAACACGCTGGCCCCGATGCGGAGCCGCTCGGCCCACTCCTCGTGGTCGTCGATCCGCTCGGCGAAGGCGCCGGTGACGGTGCCGAACCGGTCCTCGCGCAGGTCCTCGCCGGAGAGGTACGCGACCCAGACGCTGGCGACCGACACCGCGACCAGGACGACCAGCGGCCAGCGCAGCCGGTCGCGCCACGAAGGCACGCAGTAGCCGAGCGCGGCCAGACCGGCGAGCGGCGTGAAGACCACGGCCGCGTGCACGACGAGCGGATGGAGCGGGACGCCGTTGATCTCCATGATCGCATCCTGCACGACCGGCGGTCGCCCGAACAGGCCCGCGCGCGACGGGAGCACTAGGGTGCAGGCGTGGCAGCCCCCGACTACACCGACGACCTGCGCCTGGCGCACCTGCTCGCCGACGACGCGGACTCGCTCACCCAGGCCCGGTTCCGGGCGCTCGACCTGCATGTCATGAGCAAGCCGGACCTCACCCCGGTGACCGACGCCGACCAGGCCGTCGAGGAGTCGATCCGCCGCACCCTCTCCAAGGCGCGCAGCCGCGACGCCGTCACCGGCGAGGAGCAGGGCACGTCGGGCCACTCCCAGCGCCGCTGGGTGATCGACCCGATCGACGGCACCAAGAACTACGTCCGCGGCGTCCCCGTCTGGGCCACCCTGATCTCGCTCGTCGTCGACGACGAGGTGGTGCTCGGCGTCGTGTCCGCGCCCGCGCTGCAGCGGCGGTGGTGGGCCTCGGCCGGCCAGGGCGCCTGGACCGGCCGGTCGCTGATGAAGGCGACCGAGTGCCGTGTGTCCGACATACGACGGCTCGAGGACGCGTCGTTCTCGTACTCCTCGATCCGCGGCTGGGAGGACCGCGGCCTCGGCGAGGACATGCTCGCGCTGATGCGCCGGGTGTGGCGGACCCGGGCCTACGGCGACTTCTGGTCCTACATGCTGCTCGCCGAGGGCGCCGTCGACCTGGCCGCGGAGCCCGAGCTGGAGCTGTACGACATGGCCGCGCTCGACGTCATCGTGCGCGAGGCCGGCGGCCGGTTCACCTCGCTGGAGGGCCGCGACGGCCCCTGGGGCGGCAACGCGCTGGCCAGCAACGGCCACCTCCACGAGGCCGCGCTGTCCTTCCTCGGCAGCGTCCCCGACAGCGGCGACGACCCGGACTGGCCGCGATCCGGCCCCGGCAGCGTCTCCGATCTGCGCTCCCGCCGACACCGCGTGTCGGACGAGAGCAGTGACGACGAGGACGACGCCGAGTAGCCTGCGTCACATGCGCATCGCCGACGTCCTCCAGTCGAAGTCGCTCCGCGACGTGGTCACCATCAGTCCCGAGGCGGGGGTGCGCGAGCTGCTCGCGACCCTGTCCGAGCACAACATCGGCGCCGTGGTGGTGAGCACCGACGGCGTCTCCCTGGACGGGATCGTGTCCGAGCGCGACGTCGTACGCCGCCTCCACAGCGACGGCACCGTCATCAACAACGTCGTCTCGGCGATCATGACCACCGAGGTGAGCACCTGCTCCCCCGACGACGACCTCGACGACGTCCTGCAGCTGATGACCGAGCTGCGGTTCCGCCACATCCCCGCCACCGACGGCGACCAGGTGGTCGGCATCGTCAGCATCGGCGACCTGGTCAAGCACAAGATCGACCAGCTGCAGTTCGAGCGCGACCAGCTCGACAGCTACGTGCACCAGAGCTGACGTACAGGCAACAGCAAACCCCAGCGCGCGAGCGCAGCGAAGCGCGGTAGCCGACCCGGCGGAAACTGCCCGCGAGCGCAGCGAGCCGGGGCAGTTTCCGCCGGGTCGGCGGGCGCGGAAGGTCAGTTCGCGCCGGGTCGACGGCGCCTCGAGGTCAGTTTGCGCCGGGTCAGCGCGCGCAGGCGGACCACGGGGCCGCGCCCGAGCAGCCACCGGCCGAGCCGGCGCACGCGCCCGGCCAGCGCGCTCCGCACCCGGGCGAGGCCGGCGCGCCAGGGCACCGACGCGAGCGAGAAGCGGGCCAGCAGCCGTCGCCACCAGGGCGTGGCCCTGCGGATCCGCTTGAGCGCGGTGTCGATGTCGGCCCAGTAGGCGCGGGCCTCCTCGAGGCTCGGCTCCCCCTCGCCGTACACGTGGCGGTCGGCGGTGTGGGCGAGCGTGACCACGGGTACGGCGTCGTACCGCTCGGCGACGGCGTAGGCGCTCTCGCGCCGGGTGGATCCCGGCGTGGTGCGGACGCCGAGGTCGCGCACCCGGTCGGCGAGCTCGTGCCAGGCGCCGGTCAGCCGCAGGGTCGCGTCGCCGGCCCGCCGGCGGCGGCGCCGGCGCAGGAGCTTGAAGAGCAGCACGCCCCACAGCGGGGAGAGCAGGAGCACCACCTTGGCGACGTCGAGGAGGATCCCGAGGATCGTGCCCAGGACGGCCAGGACGTCGAGGTCCTTGCGCTGGCCGTCGCCCTGCTGGAGGTTGTCGGTGGCCTCCTTCGGCTCCCCGGGGACCCGCGGGGGCTGCAGGACCTGCGGCTGGGGGTCCTCGTTGGGGTCGTCATTGGGCCGGCGGAGCTTCTGATCCTCCGGCGGGGTGGGGTCGAAGGGCACCCAGCCCGCGTCCTTCAGCTTGACCTCGGTCCAGGCGGTGACGTTCTCGCCGCGGACCTCGCCGCCGGGCGGGACCTTGAAGCCGATGACGACCCGGATCGGCAGGCCCAGCCGCTGGCCGATCAGCGCCATCGCGGCGGCGTACTGCTCGGCGTTGCCGACCGGCGTCGCGGTCTTGGCGAGGACCGCCAGCCGGCTGGCGCCGTGTCCGGCGGGCACGTCGTCGTCGATGCCGTCGGAGTAGAAGCCGTGCTCGCGGAAGGAGTCGCGCAGGAACTGGGCCAGCAGGCCGCCGGGGCCGCCGCTGAAGCCGTCCTCGGTCCGCCAGCGCTGGACCCGCTCGACCAGCTCCTCGGGGACGATCGCGGGCGGCGGCAGCGAGACCGAGCCGTCGGCGTCGAGCGCCGAGATCTCCTCCTCGACCGGGTCGAGGGGGGCGATCGCCTCGACCTCGAAGGTGGTGCCCCGCTCGACGCCGCCGATCTGCGCGACGGTCCCGGTCTCGCGGTTGATGACCAGCTCGCCGGCGGCCTCGCCGTCGGTGCGCCCGTCCCTGACCGGCGTCATCGACAGGGTCTCCCCGACGCTGGGGACCCACACGCCGGTGTAGTCGTTGATCGTGATCCGGCCGTGGACGGTCGCCCTCGCGTTGGCGTCCGGGTCGTTGCGCAGCCGCCGGAAGGTGCCGGAGTCGTGCGCGGACCCCGGACCGCCGGAGACGTTCCACACGATGCCGTCGTAGGTGTCCATCACCGCGAACCGCACGAGCGTGCCGCTGTCGAGCCCGTCGACGGTGAAGAGCGTCGTGCCGGTCCGGATCGGCTCCTTCTTGTAGGCCCGGAACTTCGCCAGCGGGCTCGGGTAGTCGCGCGGGTCGAAGGGCGGGTCCACGTGGTCGCGCAGCACCACCCGGTTGGCGTCCGGGTCGGCCAGCGCGCCCAGACCGGTGGCGGCGCCGCCCGCGACGCCGACGACGACGAGCGTCGCCAGCACCCGCCGGCCCCACCGGGCCCGCACGTGCCGCAGCGAGCGCCAGCGCAGCCAGACGACGCCGACGACCGCGACGACCAGGCCGCGGGTCAGCGCGGCCTGGGCCGCGACGTCGCCGAACGCCGAGGCGAGGACCAGGACCAGGCCGAGGACCAGGCCGGCCAGTCCCGGCCACCGCGATCGCCAGAGCAGGAGCGCGGCGACCAGGCCGCCCAGCAGGCCGGTGACGAGCGGGACGATCAGCACCACGCCGTTCTCGCCCAGCGGCACCGGCAGGGTCAGCGCCTCGCGCCACGCGTGCACCAGCCCGACGACCAGGTCGCGCAGCGAGTCGGCCGTGGGGACGTACCCGCCGCGCGCCCGAGTGGGGACGGCGACGGCCGAGCCGACGAGGAGGTACGCCGCGGCGGCGGCCAGCGCGGTGGACCAGGGCCCCCAGCGCCAGCGCGCGGCCAGCCAGGCCACCGCGATCCCGAGGGCCAGGCCGACGACGACGGCGAGCAGCCAGCGGCGGCCGGTGTAGGCCTCGCCCAGCGGCCACGCGCAGAGGATCCCGAGGACCAGCAGCAGCGCGACGTCCACCAGGACCAGCCACCAGGGCGGCAGCGAGCCGCGGCCGCGCCGGCGGTCCGGGACGATCTCCACCGGCCGGGCGCCGCCCGAGGCGGAGCGCACCGGGGGCGGGACGGGACCGCTCGCGGGGCGGCTCACGCGGACACCCGTCGTACGGCGACGCCGAGCTCCTCGAGTCGCCCGACCGTGGCGACCCCGAGGTCGCCGAGCCAGCGCACCGACGGCTCCTGGCCGACCAGGCAGCGCACCGCGATCACCCGGGTGTCGACGGGCAGGAACTGCCGGGCGCGGCGCAGGTCGGTGATGGTGACGCCCGAGCCGATGCACAGCACCATGACGCTGGCGGCGAGCTCGTCGACGCTCAGGCGGCGCGCCACCTCGACCAGCCGGCGCGCCTGCCAGTCGTAGGTCAGGCCGGAGAGCCCGTCGAGGAAGCGCTGGGCGCTGACGGCGGGCAGCGAGCCGTGGGAGGCCACCGCGCTCAGCCGCTGGCCGTCGGCGAGGGCCTGGGTGCCGAGCGAGCCGGCGACCGAGATGGCCAGCTCGAACTCGTCGTCGCTGGCGTAGTCCTCGAGCCGCGAGCTCACCATGGTCAGCAGGTGGGAGCGCCGGGTCTCCTCGAACTGGCGGACCATGAGGGTGCCGGTCTTGGCGCTCGACTTCCAGTGGATGTGCCGGCGGTCGTCGCCGGCGACGTACCCGCGCAGCGCGTGGAAGGAGACGTCGTTGTCGGAGACCTTCGGCACCGTGCGGCCCTCGAGGTCGCGGACCAGGCCGGCGGCCGAGCCGTCGACGCGCAGCGTCTTCGGGTGGACGTAGAGGGTGTCCATCTCGCTGAGGTGGCGCTCGCGGCGCAGCAGCCCCAGCGGGTCGGCCCGCACCGCCGTGACCGGGCCGACGTCGAGCACCGCCCGGTGTGCGGTGGGGACCGCGAACAGCTCCTCGTGCTCCGCGCCGGGCGCGAGGCCCGGGAGCTCGAAGGCGGCGCGGCCGGCGCCCACCGGGAACTCGACGACCAGCGCCCGCGAGCGGTGGCCGCTGGGGTTGACGACGGTGAGGTAGCCGTTGGCCCGCTCCCCCACGATCACCCGGTCCCGGGCGAGGTCGAGCCGCGCCAGGAGCGGCAGCCGGCCCACCACGAAGACCACCGCCAGCAGCAGCACCAGCGCCAAGAAGATCCCGCCGCCGAGGAGCTCGCGCCACCGCAGCAGCGGACCGGCCACCAGCAGCGCGAGCGCCATCGCGGCGACCACCCACCCCGCGGGCGTGACCGCTCCCGTGACCGGCGCCACCGCCCGGCGTACCCGCTGCGTGCGGTCGGCGACGCCGTCGCGCAGCCGGCCGGCCAGCGCCTGCCGGCGGCGGGAGAGATCGGAGAGCGTACGGCGCGCGCCGGCCGCCCAGGAGCGGGGACCCTTCATCGACTCATCGGCCGCCCACCGGCTCCAGGGGGACGGAGACCCGCTCGAGGACCCGGCGGACGACCTCCTCGGTGGTCGTGCCGCGGAAGTCCTCCTCGGGGTCGAGGACCATCCGGTGCGCCAGCACCGGGATCGCCAGGGTCTTCACGTCGTCGGGGACGACATAGCTGCGGCCGTAGGACAGCGCCCACGCCCGGGCCGCGCGGACCAGGGCGAGGCCGGCCCGGACGCTGGTGCCGAGGACGACCTCGGAGGCCTCCCGGGTGCCCTCGGTGATGCTGGAGACGTACTCGTAGACCGCCGGCTCGACGTGGACCTGCTGGGCGAGGCGGATCAGGTGCAGCACGTTGTCGCCGCTGATGATGGGGTGCAGGACGGCGGCGGCCTTGCCCTTCGGGGCGTTGGCGAGGATCTCGACGGTGTGGGCGTGGTCGGGATAGCCGAGCGAGGTCTTGACCAGGAACCGGTCGAGCTGGGCCTCGGGCAGCCGGTAGGTGCCGGCCTGCTCGATCGGGTTCTGGGTCGCGATCACCATGAAGGGCTGGTCGACCTGGTGGGTGACGCCGTCGACGGTGACCTGGTTCTCCTCCATCACCTCCAGCAGCGCCGACTGGGTCTTCGGCGAGGCGCGGTTGATCTCGTCGGCCAGGACCACGTTGGAGAAGATCGGACCCTGGTGGAACTCGAACTGCTGGCTGCGCTGGTCGAAGATCGTCACGCCGGTGACATCGCTCGGGAGCAGGTCGGGCGTGAACTGGATCCGGTGGTGGTCGCCCTGGATCGTCTGCGCGATCGCCCGCGCCAGCGAGGTCTTGCCCGTGCCCGGGTAGTCCTCGAGCAGCAGGTGCCCCTCGGCGAGCAGGGTGACGAAGGCGAGCCGGACGACCTCGGTCTTGCCGACGATGGCCTGCTCGACGTTGGCGACGAGCTGGGCGAAGGTCTGCGAGAACCACTCGGTCTCTTCGGCGGTGAGCGACATGGCGTCCTTTCGGGCGATCAGCGGGAGGAGGTCAGTTCTTCGGCGCGGTGCGGGTCTCGTCACGGACGGTGACGGTGGCGTTCCCGGAGCCGGTGAACCAGCAGCCGTCGCCGCCGGCGTAGAACCAGAGCCGGCCGTTGCCGTCCGCGGTCACGTCGCGGCTGAGCGACCCGCAGGTGTCGGGATTGGGCTGGATGCCGGAGGAGATGGTGACCTGCGCGGGCTGGCTCGATCTCAGGAAGCCGTACCCCTCGACCTTCAGCTTGCACCGCAGGCCGCACTCGAACTTGACCGTGAGGTCCTGGTTCTTCGACGCGGCGGTCAGGGAGACCGGGTCGCTGAACTGCCGGTCGTCGGTCGCGGACGAGATCGTCCGGGCCCGGATGGTCCGCTGCGTGCCGCCCTCCGGCACCTCGACCTGGAAGGTCCCGCTGACGGTCTGCCAGTTCGCCCCGCCGTCGGTGCTGACCTGCACCCCGGTGACGGGCCGGCCGTTCTCGGCGCCCGACTGGATCGGGAAGTCGACCAGGTAGTAGCCGTTGCTCGTGGTGTCGGTGAGCCGCGGCGCGCCGGGCTTGCCCCAGGTGTCGACGTCGCCGAGCTGGGTCGGCTGGCCCTCCACGGAGCGGTCGCCGTTGTAGGTCACCGCCCACACCTTGACGTAGTGGCGCCCGTTCTCCGGGAAGGTGATCCGCTGGCCGCCCCCGGGGGCCGACCCGACCGTGGTCGACCAGCCGGTGCTGGACTGCACGACGTAGTGGCGGATCCCGAGGCCGCCGTCGTCGGCGGGCGGGTCCCAGGCGAGGACCGCGGTCCGGTCGGACGGCGACTCCCCGACCTGGCGCAGGTTGCGCACGGGCCCGGCCTTGGTCCACGGCCGTCCCGAGACGCTCGGGCTGCGGTCGCTGGTCCCGGCGTCGTTGGTCGCCGCCACCGTGAACGTGAACGTCTGCCCCTTCCGGATCCCGTCGCTCGGGTCGAAGGTCTTCGAGGAGGCGGAGGCGTCGACGACGTACGTGCCCCGGTTGCAGCCGTTGCAGGTGATCGTGTAGCTCGTCACGTCGTTGCCGTTGCTCTGCGACTGCGACCACTTGGCCCAGTCGATGCGCACCCACGGCTGCTCGGTGTAGTTGTCGGCCTCGCTCGCCGTCAGCTGCGGGGGCGCGCCCGAGCGCATCGGGATGCCGAAGGGCGTCGCGGACTTCGAGGCGTCCGAGAACTGCCGCCGCGGCTCCACCTCGTTGACCGCCCGGATCTCGAAGGCGTACGGCGTCCCGTTGCTCAGGCCGGGGATCACCATCGAGGTGGCGCTTCCCGACGCCTGCCAGGTCCGGCTGCTGCCGGCCTCCTTGATCTCGTACGCCGTGATCGGCGAGCCCTCGTTGCGCGGCGGGGTCCAGCGGACGGTCAGCTGGCGGTCCATCTTGCCGCCGGTGGGCTTCGGCTCGACGACGATGGTGGGCGGGGTCATCAGGTCGGGCGCCTTGTTGGGGACGATCTCCTCCGACGACGGGCTCTCCTGGCCCCATCCCTCGCTGTTCCGGGCGCGCACGGTGAAGGTGTAGGCCTCGCCCGGCGTCAGGCCGACGAGGCGGCAGGTGGTCGCCGTGCAGCTCTGCCGGAAGTCGTGGTCGCCGATGACCTCGTACTCCTCGATGGGGGCGCCGTTGTCCTCGGGCTCGCGCCACGACAGCACCGCCGAGGACGCCTCGACCGAGGACAGGGTCGGGCGCTGGGGGGCGCCCGGGACGTCGACCACCTCGACATTGATCCGCGCGGTGACCTCGCGCGCGCGGTCGCCGGAGGCGTCGGCGACGCTGACCTTGATCGTCGAGGTGCCGGTCCCCGTCGGCGTGAAGGAGACCGCGGACCCGTCGACCTCGAGCCCGGTCAGCCGGCCGGACCCCTCGACCTGCGGGTTGCTGGCCTCGATCGGCTCGCCCGGGAACGGGTTGACGGCGTAGTCGGCGATGTCGACCGACATCGACCGGTCCTTGGTGGCGGTCACGCTGATGACCGGGACCTGCAGCAGGGGACGGTCGCTGCCGACCACCCGCGCCGTCACGACGCCCTCGTCCTGTCCGTCGTGCCCGTCGTCGGCCACGACGTGGACCCGCAGGGTGTCGCCGTCCTTCGCGCCCCCGCCGGCCTTGACCGACAGGATGCTGCCGTCCGAGGCGACGCTGGCGCTCAGGCCCGGGTCGGCGGCCTTCACCGACCAGGTCATGGTCGCGAGGTCGTCCTCGTTGGCGTCGCGGGTGAGCCCGGCCAGGTCGACCTCGGCGGCGTCGCCGTCGACGGTGACGTCGACGGCGGCGTCGCGCATCACGGGCGCGACGTTCCCGGACGGGCGGACGTCGATCGGGATCGTCAGCAGCGAGGTGAGGGCGGCGTCCTCGGCCGCCGTCCGGCCGTCGGTCACCGCGACGGTGACCGAGGCGGGGCCGACGTGACCGCGGGCCGGGGTGAACGCGAGCGAGGTGGGCTCGCCGTCGACCGGGTTGACGGCGCCGTTGACGGCGGTCGGCATCGAGTCCGGGACGATCCGGGCCTCGCGGCCGGCACGGGTGACGACGAGGTCCTGCAGGTCGAAGACCACCTCCTCGCCCGCGACCGCCTTCACCGGGATCCGCTCCTCGTCGGTGGTGAGCTGCGGCGGCACGTTGTCGGTGCCGGTGACGAAGATGACGCCGAAGGTCCCCGTCGACTCCTCGTCCGCGTCGTCGAGCCGGTAGAGCACGACCTGGTCCTCGGCCTTGAGCCGGATCTTGACCGTCTTCTCGCCGATGACCTGGCACTCGCCCTGGCTGCCCGCGTCGCAGCCGCTCACGCGCAGGTCGGCCTTCGCCCCGTCGAAGTCGAGGTCGTTGTCGAGCACCGGGACCTCGACCATGGCTCCGGGGTCGCGGCCGATGATGTCGCCCAGGTCGGCGACGTCGTCGCGGGCGATCGGCGCGTAGAACGGGGCGTCTCGGCTCGCCGAGACCTTGAGCACGGCGTTGTCGCGCGCGCCGGCGGCGTCCTCGATGGTGTAGCCGATGTTCGTCGCCGCGGCTCCGGTGTCGGGCGCGTCGCCGACCTCGAGCTCGATGAAGCCGTTCTCGTGCTTGGCCTCCTTGGTGCTGTTGAGCTGGGCGATGCGCAGCGGGTCGTCGTCGGGGTCGACGTCGTTGGTCAGCACGTTGTAGGAGATGGTCCGGTTCGGCTGGACCAGGACGTTGTCGTCCAGCGCGACCGGCGGCTGGTTCTCCGTCTCCTCCGGGACGACGCCCACGCGCACCTCGGCGACGCCGGTGGCGCCGTACTTGTCCTGCACCAGGATCTGGAAGAAGTCGGTGCCGGTCTTGCCCTCGAAGGCCTCGTACCGGATCCAGTCCACACCGGTGTCGAGGACCCGGCCGAGGGACGGCGCCGTGAGGATGCTGCGGAACGCCACCGAGTCGCCGTCGGGGTCGGCGCCGGCGAGGTCGACGGAGATGACCTTCGGGCGCCCGGCGATCACCCGGTCGATGATGGGCTGCGGGAGCGGCGGATGGTTGTTCTTCGCCGAGTCGGCCACGACGTAGATGCTCACCTCGGCGGTGGCCTTGAGTCCGTCGGTGTCCCGGACGCCGTAGATCACCGAGTAGGTGCCCGGCTCCTCGGGCGCCCGCAGCCGCAGCGCGTCGCCCGCGACCCACACGTCGAGGTTCTGCTCGTTGATCAGGTCGGACTGGAACAGCCGGGGCTTGCCGCCGTCGGGGTCCGAGTCGTTGCCGAGCACCGGGATCGTGGTGACCGAGCCCGCGCGCACCGTCACCTGGTCCTTGTTGGCGACCGGATGGCGGTTCTCCTGGGTGGAGCGCCGCTGGGTGATGACGAGCTGGCCGACGGCCGAGCTGCGGCCGTCGGACACGACGTACTCGACCGTCGCCTGCTGGCCCACGATGTCGGTGGCCGAGCTGACCACCGCGAGCCGCTTGTCGACGACGGACACCTTCACGCCCGGGATCGAGGGGCGGCCGATCCGCTTGACGACGAGGACGTCGCCGTCGGGATCGAGGTCGTTGAGCAGCAGGTCGACCTGCGCGGTCCCGCCGGGCGTGATGACGGCCTTGTCCCGCACGGCCACCGGCGGCCGGTTGTCCTTCGGCGGCGACTCGATGTCGAGCCGGATGAGGGACGACCGCGTCGCGGAGGAGTTGTAGGCGGTGTACTCCAGGTAGTAGCTGCGCGCCCGCGCCGAGTAGAACGTGAACGTCCCGGAGTCGAGGTCCTTGGAGATCTCGGTGCCGGCGTCGTCGCCGACCACCTTGACGCTCTTCAGCGTCAGGTCGCTGCCCTCGGGGTTGCGGTCGTTGGTCAGCGGCTGGACGACGACGCGGGTGCCGGCGACGCCGGACGCCAGGTCGGGCACGAGCTCGGGCGGGGCGGTGTCGCCCAGGATCTGCACGGGCAGCTTGCCGACGAAGCTGTCGAAGCCGTCCTCGATGGTGTACTCGATCTCGGTCACCTTCGCCCCGGCCCCGGTGTCGGAGAAGGTGATCGTGCCGTCGGGGCGGAACTCCACCTCTCCGCCGCGGGCGGTGGCGTCGGTCAGGGTGAGGTCGTCGCCGTCCATGTCGAAGAAGTCGGCCAGCAGGTAGTAGCTGGACGTCGCCCCTCGCGCGACGGTGAGCCGCGGCTCGCGGTCCTCCATCATCTGCGGCTTGGTGTTCTGGCCGTCGTCGCGGATGCGCAGCCGGACCTCGGCCCAGACCTCCTCGTTCACCCGGCCGTCGGTGACGTAGTAGCGGAAGGTCGACACGCCGGTGGCGTCCGCCGGGACGGCGACCTGGAGCTGGGTGCCGCCGCCGACGATCTTGACCTCGAGCTGGGGTCCGCTGACGTGCTGGGTCTTGGAGATGCTGATGATGTCGCCGTCGGGTCGTGGTCGTTGAGCGCGACCACGGGCAGCACGGTCGAGCGGCCGGGGCGGGCGCCGAGATCGTCGTCCTGCGGCTCCGGAGGCCGGTTCTCCTGGTCCGGGATCTCGTCGGTGGTCTCCTTGAGCTTCGACTTGTTCTGGTTCTGCGGGTCCACCGCCGGCCAGTTGTCGATCTTCGCCTTGCCGGGGTCCTGCACCAGCCAGCTGTCGCCCGTGATGGCGTCGTTGAGGACCACCACGTCGCGGTTGACGCGGAACTGGAGGTGGGCGCCGGCCTGCATGCCCGGGACGGGCGAGGTGTCGTCGAAGGAGTCGTCGGCGCAGTCGCGCAGGTAGTTGTGGGGCGACTGCGGGTCGGCCCACGCGGCGTACACGCAGCCGGTGGCGGTCAGCTGCACCGGGGCCGCCGGAGCGCCGGCGACCTGGCCTCGGCTGATCCGTGACAGCCCGCCGCCGTCGACCGGGGTCCTCTCCAGGCCCTCGGCGGTCGCGAGGTAGAGGTCGTCGCTGGCGCCGGACGGCTGCTGCAGCTCGACCTCGGACGGGTCCGCCGCCTCCACCACGACCGGCTTCGCGCCGGGGCGGCGCAGCTCGAGCGAGTTCCGGTCGAACAGGACCGGGGTGTCGCCGACGACCGTCAGCGCGACCATGTCGGGGTCGGTGCCGAGCTTCCCGCCGAGGTCGATCCGGTCGCCGGCCACGGCGTTGCCGGCCTCGTCGAGGGTGACCGGCGTGATCTCGCCGTCGCGGCCGAGCACGTAGGCGCGCCCGTCGGTGCCGACGGCCGCGGTGAGGGCGCCCTCGAGGTCCGGCTGCGCGGTCTTCGCGGAGAACCCGCGCAGCCGCGCGGCCGAGCGGACCCAGGCCTTGCCGCTCACCTTGTCGACGACCGCGAAGGTCGAGCCGCCGTTGGCCACGACCGCGCCGGTGGGCAGGCCGGTCGGGTCCTGGAGGGCGGCCTTGGCCACGTCGACGGGCTTGACCGAGCGCTCCGAGGACGTGTCGTCGACGTACAGGCTGGTGGCCCGCTGGAAGATGTCGAAGTTCGCGCTCGCGGCCTCGACGCCGAGGTCGAGCTCCTTGATCTGCGGGTTGAGCCGGGCCACCAGGCCCTGGTCGCGGTTGGTGACCCAGACCCCGCCGTCGTTGAGCTCGACCTCGGTGAACGGCTTCCCGTCGTGCTGGTAGGCGAGCACCACGAGGGTGCCCAGCAGGACGGCGAGCGCCGTGGCGGACGCGGTCCGGCGCCAGCGGCGCAGCGCGGTCATCGGCCCACCACGCAGACCTGGTCGGACGGCGGCGACGGCGGGCTGCCCACCCGGGACAGGGACACCTGGATGCACACCGTCGCGTCGCGCGGCACGGTCAGCGTCTTGCTCGTCGCGGCGGTGTACTCGGGAGCGTCCTGGTCCGCGCCGTCACCCGTCAGCAGGACCTTGAACTCGTCGCGCTCACGGGGCTCGTCCTGGGTCCAGGTGAAGGTCCAGCGGGTCCCCTTGCCCGACTTGCTGACGACCGGCGCCGGGGGCACGTCGATCACGGCGTCGGGCGGGTCCTCGCCGCGCAGCGGCCCGTCCTGCGGGCCGTCGTCGCCGCCGCTGCCCGCCACCAGGGCGTACCCGACCGCGGCGACCAGCGCCACCGCGACGGCGCCGATGCCGATCCGCGCCGGCAGGGCGAGCCTGCGGTCGCCGTCGCGGCGCGGCGGCGGGCGCCGCGCGGAGGAGCTGCCGGTGGCGGCCCGGGCCGCGCCCGGCCGCGACGCGTGCTCGTCGGCCGCCGGCTGCAGCGGTCCGAGGCGCTCGTGGACCGCCGCCGGGATGATCACCGAGACCGGCCGGACCAGGGTGCGGGCGTCGTTGGGGTGTCCCTCCCCCACGGCCGCCGGGGACGCGTCCATGACCTCGAGCCGGGTCGGCGACTGCCGCAGCTCGATCTGCACGTCCTGGAGCTGCCGGCCGAGCACCATCGCGGAGACCGGGCGCTTGTCGATCTCGACCGCCATCGCCCGCCGCAGCACGTCGATCAGGGACGCCGGGACGTCGGGCCGGCGCAGCGGCGTCAGCTGCCCGCGCTCGATCCGGGTCATCAGGCTGGCGTTGTCGTTGGGCGCGTCGCGGCGCTCGTACGGCGGGTGGCCGATGAGCAGCGAGTAGAGGGTGGCGGCGAGCGAGTAGACGTCGCTGCGGACGTCGTGGCTGTCGGCGGTCAGCGACTCCGGCGGGGACCACGGGATCGACAGGCCCTGGGCGCCCGCGCCGGTCTCACCCACCACCGAGGCGATGCCGAAGTCGGTGAGGAGGGGGACGCCGAAGGTGCTGGTGAGGATGTTGTGGGGCTTGATGTCGCGGTGCAGGATCCCCGCGCGGTGGGCGGTCTCGACCGCGCTGGCGATCTTCACCCCGATGTCGAGGACCTCGCCGACCGCCAGCGGCTGGGTGCGGTAGCGCTGCGCGACGTGCGGCGGCGGGCAGAACTCCATCACCAGGAAGGCCCGGCCGTCGGAGCTCACGCCCGCCTGGTAGATCGGCACGATCGAGGGGTGGTTGGACAGCTGCGCCATCACGTTCGCCTCGGCGCGGAACAGCTCGATGGACGCCGCGTCGCTGCCGCTGCGCAGCACCTTGATCGCGACCTGCCGGGTCGGCAGCTCCTGCTGGTAGCGGAACACGTCGGCGAAGCCGCCCTCGCCGACGAGGTCGACGAAGGTGAAGCCGGGGATCTCGGGAGCGTGCATCAGCCCGCCTCGGGAGGCGCCGGCACGACCGTGGCGGTGAGCCCCTTGGACAGGGTGAGGACGTCGCCGATCGCGACCTCCGTCGCGACGCCGCGGTCCAGCGGCACCGGCACCCGGCCCTGGTGGGCGAGCAGCGTGCCGTTGGTGGACATGTCGGTCACCGTGACCCGGGAGCCGTCGGCGGCGACCTCCAGGTGGGTGCTGGAGACATAGGGGTCGTCCACGGTGACCAGCGCGGGCAGGTTCTGGCTCCCGCCGACCTGCTGGATGCGCGGGCTGCGGCCGATCAGCACCCGTCGTCGTACGGGGACCACGCGGCCGGTCGAGAGCGCCAGCGCCACGACCGGGCGGACCGGTGGGGCGGGCGGCGCCGTGGTCGGCTGGGCGGTGGCCGCGCGCAGGGCCTGCAGCTGGGCGGGCGTGATGGTGCGGCCGTCGTGCTCGGCGGACGGGTCGCCGGCCGGCGCGGGCTGCCAGTCGGGCGGGGGCGCGGCGGGGACGGATGGCGCGGCGGGCGGGGTGCGCTGGGTGCCGCGGACGACGGTGTACTCGGGTGTCGGGGGCGCGGCGGGGACGGGCGGGGAGGGCGGGACGGGTGCGGCCGTCGGCGCGGGCGCGGCCGCCGGGAGCACCGCGGGGCGCCAGGTGACCGCGCCGCTGCGGACGACGCCGGCGGTGAGCGGCAGGGCCGGGCCGTCGGGCGGCGTACCGCAGGGGACGACCTCGACCACCGCGCCCGGCGCCAGGGCCGCCGACGCCTCCGTCCACATGGTCGCGTCGCGGCCGTCGACCGAGAACCCGTCGACGCGGACGACGAGCGCGCCGCGGACCAGGATCCGGGCCTCGGCCCCGTCGACCCGCACGGCGGCGAACTCCGGCAGCGCGCGCAGGTCGCCGCGCGAGAGCACCTCGACCACGGTCGGCGCGTCGAGGCCCCGCTCGCGGAGCGCGACGACCTCGGCGAGCCGGTCGGGCGCGGCGACGACGAGGCCGTCGTCCGTGACCAGGGTCGCGAGGTCGCCGGGGAGGTAGGTCGTCATCCGGCCCTCCGCGGTGCGGGCTCGGTGTCCTCGCCGGCCGGGCCGGCGGCACCGTCGCCCACGACGTCGACGACGACGACGGTCACGTTGTCGTGGCCGCCGGCCGCGACCGCGGCGTCGACGAGGGTGAGCACGGTCCGGTCGGGGGTCATCCCCTCGGAGAGGATGTGGAGGATCGCGGTGTCGGAGAGCTCCGAGGTGAGGCCGTCGGAGCACAGCAGCAGCCGCGACCCGGGCTCGGCCGGGACCAGCGCGAAGTCCGCCTCGGAGGGGGTCAGCGCCCCGATCGCCCGGGTGACGACGTGCCGCTCCGGGTGCCCGATCGCCTCGTCGCGGGTGAGGTGGCCCGCGTCGATCAGCTCCTGCACCACCGAGTGGTCCTTGGAGATCTGCTCGAGCACGCCGTCGGCGTAGCAGTAGGCGCGGGAGTCGCCGATGTTCGCGAGCAGCCAGTAGCCGCGGCCGTCCTCCAGGACGTACGCCGCCGTGACCAGCGTGGACCCGGGCGCCGAGCTGAACTCGGCGGCCAGCGAGGCGACCCGGTTCTGCGCGGTGACGATGGCGGCCTCGACGTCGGCCGGCTGCACCTCGCGGAGCGCGGACAGGGACTCGAACGACTCCACGACCAGCCGGCTGGCCACGTCGCCCCGGGCGTACCCGCCCATCCCGTCGGCGACGAGGAACACCGGCGGCGCGACGAGCGAGGAGTCCTCGTTGACCGTCCGGACCCGCCCCGGATGGGTGCCTGCGGCATGGACGAGCCGCGTCGCCCGTCCCGGCGACGACCACGACTCGGCCCCCGTCGCGTTGACCCGCACCGCTCGAACCCCCGAGACCGTCCCCATTGCCCCATCCCCGTCGGCTGGGACGCTGCGCGCAGCCTAACCCGCGACGGGAACTGGTGAGGCATCGATGGAGCACCTCTGGACGAGGAGCTCGGTGTGGGCCCGCACGAACGGCACGGCGCGACTAGGGTGGCGGGATGAGCCAGAAGCCCGAGATCGACTTCGTCGACCCCACTCCGCCCACCGACCTCGTCATCACCGACCTCACCGTCGGCGACGGCGCCGAGGCGACCGCCGGCAGCACCGTGTCGGTCCACTACGTGGGCGTCGCCCTGTCCAGCGGCGAGGAGTTCGACGCGTCGTACAACCGCGGAGCCCCGCTGGACTTCCGCCTCGGCATCGGCCAGGTCATCCAGGGCTGGGACACCGGCGTGCAGGGCATGAAGGTCGGCGGGCGGCGCCAGCTCGTCATCCCGCCGCACCTCGGGTACGGCGACCGCGGCGCCGGCGGCGTCATCAAGCCGGGCGAGACGCTGATCTTCGTGGTGGACCTGCTGTCCGTCAGCTGACCCGGACTACCACGGCAGGTCGTCCGGGGTCCCGTCGTCGACGGCGACCCGGGCGGCCTGCCCGCCCAGCTCCACGACGTCGCCGAGCACCAGCTGACGTCCCCGGCGGGTCTCCACCTCGCCGTTGACCCGGACCAGCCCGTCCGCGATGACCGGCTTGGCCTCGGCGCCCGACTCGACCAGGTTGGCCAGCTTCAGGAACTGCCCCAGCCGGATCGACTCGTCACGGATCGGGACGTCCATCGGCTCGGGCACCAGGCCAGCCTAGGACCGACCCGTCGCGTTCGAACGCGACGGGTCAGTGGATCGCGACCGAGACGGTGTGGATCAGGACGCCGACGAGGCCGCCGACGATGGTGCCGTTGATCCGGATGAACTGCAGGTCGCGGCCGACGTGGAGCTCGATGCGACGGGCGGCCTCCTTGCCGTCCCAGCGCTCGATGGTGTGGGTGATGACGGCGGTCAGCTCCGCGCCGTACCGGTCGACGGCGAAGACCGCGGCGTCGGCGGCGAGCCCGTCCAACCGCTCCCGCAGCGCGGCATCGGAGCGCAGGCGGGCGGAGGCGCCCTCGATCTCGACCAGCAGCCGGCGGCGTACGGCGCCGTCGGGGTCGGCGAGCGAGCCCAGCAGCGCCTTGCGCAGCGCCTGCCACAGCGAGATCGCGCTGGCGATCACGGCGGGGTGGTCGAGCACCCGCTCCTTCAGGCGCTCGGCGCGGGCCTGGGTGTCGGGGTTGCCGAGCAGGTCGTCGGAGAGCTGGACGAGCATCGAGTCGAGCGCCCGGCGCGCGCGGTGGTCGGGGTTGGTGCGGATCTCGGCGAGCCAGCGGACCATCTCCAGGTGGAGCCGGTTGATGACGTAGGTGTTGACCGAGTCCGGCGCCCACCACGGCGCCCGCTCCCCCAGGACGTCGTGGACGGTGTCGGGGTTGGCGAGCAGCCAGCCGTGCATCTCCTCGAGCATGAGGTCGACCAGCCCGTGGTGCAGGTCGTCGCGGATCGCCTCCGCGAGCAGTCCGCCGAGGAGCGGTGCGATCGGCTCCTCGCGGAACCGCGGCACCAGCGCCTCGGTCACCAGCGCCTCGATGTGGTCGTCGCGGACCTTCCCGAGCGCCAGCGCGGCGATCTCCGAGCCCTCGCTGACGACCCGCTCGGCGTTGGCGGGCACGGCGAGCCAGTCGCCGACCCGCTGCGCGATGCCGACCCCGAGCACGCGCTCGCGGATGATGTCCTCCTGGAGGAAGTTCTCCCCCACGAACTGCTCGAGCCCCTTGCCGAGGTCGTCCTTGCGCTTGGGCACCAGCGCCGTGTGCGGGATCGGCAGCCCCAGCGGGTGCTTGAACAGCGCGGTCACCGCGAACCAGTCCGCGATGGCGCCGACCATCGACGCCTCCGCGCCGGCGTTGACGAACCCCCAGAAGCCCTCCCCGCCGAGGGTCAGCACGTAGACGGCGGCGGCGAGCAGGAGCAGCGAGACCGCCACGGTGCGCATCCGCCGCAGCGCACTGCGGCGTACGGCATCGGCGGCGGGATCGGTCGGGATGAGCGGGCCGGACACGCACCCATCCTTGCCTACGGGGCGATCCCGGGCCGGATGGGCGCCGCGCGGCCCCGGATCGGTGGGATCCGGGGCCGCGGCGAGGCACGCGCGGAACCCCCCAGTCACCGCAACACCTCGTACGCCGATCCAACGACCGGACGCAGGAGAGGTTCCGGATTTACCCGTGATGTGTTGTCGCGCCTAGAAGACGGTCGTCCGTGGGAGGGGGCGCGGTCAGGCACCCACCGACACCCGGTCCCGGGCGGTGTCCCGGGTGGTGTCCTGGGTGGTGTCCTGGGTGCTGTCCTGGGTGCTGTCCGGGTCCACGGCACCCGGCTCGGTGGTCGCGTTGCGCTGGGGCGCGGTCCGGTAGTGGGTCAGGTAGATCGCCAGGCCGGTGAAGAGCAGGCCGCCGACGAGGTTGCCGAGAGCGGTCGGGATCTCGTTCCACACGAAATAGTCGCCCCAGGTGAAGTCGGCGCCGAGCATGATCCCGACCGGGAACAGGAACATGTTGACCACCGAGTGCTCGAACGCCATCGCGAAGAACAGCAGGATCGGCAGCCACATCACCACGATCTTGCCGAGGACGTCGCGCGCGAGGATGGCGCCGACGACGCCGGTGGAGACCATCCAGTTGCAGAGCATGCCGCGGACGAAGACGGCCAGCCAGCCGCCGGCCCCGTGGGCCTCGTAGCCGAGGGTGCGTTCGTGGCCGATGGCGGCCAGCTTCTGGCCGTAGGCGGCGAAGGGGTTGGCGGGGTCGTCGATCGAGCTGTCGAAGCCGTAGGTCACGAAGACCGAGACCAGGAAGGCGACCGTGAGGGCGCCGGCGAAGTTCCCGAGGAAGACCAGGCCCCAGTTCCGCAGGACCCCGCCGACGGTCACCCCCGGCCGCTTGGCCAGCCACGCCAGCGGCGCCAGGACGAACACGCCGGTGAGCAGGTCGTAGCCCAGCAGGTAGAGCAGCACGAACCCGATCGGGAACAGGATCGCGCCCACGATGGGCTGGCCGGTGTCGACGGTCATCTTGACGGCGAAGGCCGCCGCCAGGGTCAACAGCGCGGCGGCCATGAACGCCCGGACCAGGGTGTCGCGGGTGGACATGAAGATCTTCGACTCGCCCGCGTCGATCAGGGCGACGGCGAGCTCCGGCGGCTTGACGTAGGTCATCGGTGCCTCTCCTCGGGTACGACGCCAGCGGCTCGCTGGCGGCGTCGACGCTAGGAGTCCCGGGTTACCCGGACCGGCCCGCGCACCGCCGCCCCGGTAACCATCGCCGCACGGACGCACAGCCGGCGGCGGAGCCAGTCACGGCGCGATGTCGGCGGCGAGGTAGACCCACGCCTCGGCCCCGGAGGCCAGCGTCACGGCCGTGCGGGCGTAGTCGTCGACCTCGTAGGCGTCGGCCCACGCCAGCTCGGCGTCGCTGAGCTCGAGGTAGGCGCCGTCCACGGCGTCCTCGGCGCGGCCGGGGCGCAGGATCGGGTGGCGGTCCGAGCCGCTGGTCGCGATCACCGCCGGGTCGGTGATGGTCAGCCAGTCGACCCGGTAGCCGGGCAGGGCGTCGGCGACGGTCGGCACGGCCCGGCCGAACAGCGCGACCTGCACCTCGGGCTGGCGCAGGGTGCCGTAGGAGAAGACGCGGTGGACCACACCGGGATGCTAGTGGTGCGTCCGCGGCCGCGGCACGAAGGCGGCCAGCAGGACGCCGACGAACGCGGCCGCGGCGCCGACCCCGAAGCAGATCGCGAACGCCCGCTCCGTGGGCAGGGCGTACCCGCCGAGGTCGATGGTCGAGGCGGTCAGGATCGCCGCCATCACGGCGGCGGAGGCGCTCGTGCCGATCGAGCGCATCAGCCCGTTGACGCCGACGGCCGAGCCGGCCTCGGCGAGCGGGACCGACTCCAGGATCAGGGTCGGCATGGCGGCGTACCCGATGCCGACGCCGGCGGAGGTGATGCAGCTGGCGACCATCAGCTGCCACGGGGCGTCGGTGAGGAAGAGCGCGAAGAGGTAGCCGAGACCGAGGACGGTGCCGCCCACCATGAGCGTGACGCGGGCGCCGACCACGCGGATCAGCCGGCCCGAGACGGGCGAGAACAGCATCATCACCAGGCCGCCGGGCGCCATCCACAGGCCGGTCTCGAGCAGGCTCTGGCCGAGCCCGTACCCGGTCGCGGACGGCGACTGCAGCAGGCGCGGTACGACGATCGCCTGGGCCATCATGCCGAAGCCGATCGCGATCGCGGCGACATTGGTGAGCAGCACCGGGCGGCGGGCCGAGACCCGCAGGCCGCACAGCGGGTCGGCGACGCGCAGCTCGTAGCTGCCCCACGCGACGAGCACGAGCACGCCGGCGACCAGCAGGCCGAGGGTGCGGCCGTGGCTCCAGCCCCACTCGTTGCCCTTCGACACGGCCACGAGGACGGCGACCAGGCCGAGCGCCAGCCCGACCGCCCCCACCGTGTCGAACCGCCCGGGGGTGGCGTCGCGGACGTGCGGCACGAGCAGGACGACGGCGAGAGCCACGACGACCGCGAGGCCGGTGGACACCCAGAACAGCGTGTGCCAGCTGAAGTCCTCGACGATCCAGGCCGACAGCGGCAGCCCGATCGCGCCGCCGACGCCGAGCGTCGCGCTCATCGCGGCCATGGCGGTGGCGGTCAGCCGCGGCGGCGTGACCTCGCGCAGCAGGGCGATGCCGACCGGGATGAAGCCCATCGCGAAGCCCTGGAGCAGGCGGCCGGCGAGCATCGGGACGAGGGTGCCGCTGAGCGCGCAGACCAGGGACCCGAGCACGAGGAGGGCGGCGCTGACGACCAGTACCCGCTGCTTGCCGTACAGGTCGCCGAGGCGGCCGGAGATCGGCATCGCCACCGCGCCCGCCACCAGCGTCGCGGTCACCACCCAGGAGGCGTTGGCCTCGCTGGTGTGGAGCAGCCGCCCGAGCTCGCCCTGGATCGGGATCACCATCGTCTGGGTGAGGGAGGCGACGAGCCCGCCGAGGCAGAGCACGGCCACGGTCAGCAGGGGCGAGCCCGGCGTACCCGTGCCCGTCGCGCCGGGGGTGCCGGGGGTGCCGGTCGCCGGCGCAGGAGAGGTCGCAGTCACGAGCCCCGAGTCAACGGCGTTGACCGGTCCTGTGTCAACACCGTTGACCAGCCCTGGTCATGCCCTACGGTTGCCGTGTGACGAACACCTCCCCCGCGCCCCGGCTCCGGGCGGCCGGCCTCGCCACCCGGACCGCGATCGAGGACGCCGCGCGCACCCTGTTCGCCGAGCGCGGCTTCGACGGCGCCTCGGTGCGCGCGATCGCCGCGGAGGCCGGCGTCGACCCGGCCCTGGTGATCCGTCACTTCGGCTCGAAGGAGGCGCTCTTCCTGCGCACCGTCGACACCTCCCTCGGCATCGGCTCGGTCCTCGACGGCCCGCTGGAGACCGTCGGCCGCCGCCTGGTCGCCTACTTCCTCGACCCCGGCCGGCCGGTCATCCGCAAGCGCTACGTCGCGCTCGCCCAGGCCGCCCACCACGACCAGGTCCGCGAGGAGATGGTCCGCCACACCGCCGAGACGTACGTCGCCCCGCTGGCGCCCCGCCTCACCGGCGAGCACCGCGAGCTGCGGGTCGCGCTCGCCGTCGGACAGCTCGGCGGCCTGCTCAACCTGCTGTTCCTCCAGCGCGACCCGATCGTCACCGCGGCCGACCCGGAGGTCGTGATCGCGACGTACGGCGACGCGATCCAGCGACTGCTCACCCCGAGGACACCTGATGCGCGGCGCCCGCGGCTGGCATGCGCTGACCGCGGCCGTGACGATCGCAGCGCTCCTCCTCCAGCTCGTCCTCGTCGTCCAGGGCGGCCGCGTGCTCGACGACGTCCAGCCGCCCGGTCTCGGGCTGCGGCTGGCCCGGCTGGTCGCGTACTTCACGATCCAGAGCAACATCCTGGTCGCCGTCGCCACCACGCTCCTCGCCCGCGACCCGCTGCGCGACGGCACCGGGTTCCGCGCCCTACGCCTGGCCGCGACGACGGGGATCGCCGTCACCGGGCTGGTCCACTTCACACTGCTCCGGCCGCTGCTCGACCTGCACGGCGCCGACCGGCTCGCCGACAAGCTGCTCCACCTGGCCGTGCCCCTGCTGGCCGTCGCCGGGTGGCTCGCGTTCGGGCCGCGCCCGCGGGTCGACGTACCCGCGGTCGTGGTCGCCCTCGCCTGGCCGATCGCCTGGCTCGCCGTCACCCTCACCGTGGCGGCGCTGACCGGGTGGGTGCCCTACCCGTTCCTCGACCACCGCACCGAGGGCTGGGGCTCGGTGGCGGTGGCCTGCCTCGGCATCACCGCGCTGTTCGCCGCGCTCATCGCCGGCCTCCGATACGCCGACCGGCGGCTGCCTGCGCGCCCCCGGCAGCCGGCCGCGGTGTAGCGGCGGGCGGCCGCGTAGCGGAGGCGCGGACGAACGGGCGACCGCGCAGCGGCGGAGCGAAGCGACGTCCTTGACGGCGGGGGACGGTCGGCTACCGCGCGGCCGCCGACCAACCCCGCAAGACAGCCCTCACCGCGACGCCACCAGCGCCTCGATCCCGTCGAGCACCCGCTCCAGCCCGAACGCGAACGCATCGTCCCGGCCGGCCGCGCCCGCGAACGCGGCGGCGGCCAGCGGGTAGGCGTCAGCGCGGCTCGCGAGCACGTCGGCGAGGGCGAGCGCGAGCGCGCGCTCGGTCGCCGGCTCGGTGGCCTGCTGGACCAGTGCGCGCACGTGCGAGCCGACCAGCACCAGGCTGTCCAGCCGCTCGGCGGGACCGAGCGGCAGCCCGTCGAGGGCGGCGAGGCCGGCCTCGAGCCAGCCCAGCTCGTTCGGGCCGAAGACGCGCGGGCCGACGGCGGCGGCGAGCAGCCAGCGGTGCGCGGCGAAGCCGTCGCGCATCGCCTGCGCCCACGCGGCGAGGCGCGCGCGCCACGGTCCGTCGCCGGTCGCCGGCGGCTCGCCGAGGGTGCGGTCGACCATCAGGGCGACCAGCTCCGCCTTGCCCGGGACGTGGCGGTAGAGCGCCATCTTGGTCACGCCGACCTCGGCGGCCACGCGCTGCATCGACGCGGCCTCGAGGCCCTCGGCGTCCGCGACCCGGACGGCGGCCGCGACGATCCCGTCCAGGCTCACCCGCGGCCGCGGGCCCCTGCGCGGCGTGCGCCCCTGCGCCCACAGCACCTGCGCGACCCCGTCGTACGACATCGATCCCTCCTCGCCCCTTGACTAACTGTGTCTACCAGATACTAAACTGTGTCCACCAGACACAATTCGTCGGAGAACCCCGACATCCCCGACACGAGGAGGACACCATGAGGGTCCTGATCTCCGGCGCCAGCATCGCCGGTCCCGCCGCCGCCTTCTGGCTCACCCGCCTCGGCCACGAGGTCGTGGTCGTGGAGCAGGCGCCGTCGGTCCGCCCCGGCGGGCAGGCGGTCGACTTCAAGGGCGCGACCACCGCAGGGTGCTCGAGCGGATGGGCCTGTGGGACGCCGTCGACGCGGTGCGCACCGCCCCCACAGACCTGCACGTCGTCGACGCCGCCGACCGGCTGCGGGCGGTCATCCCCCACGAGTTCGTCGGCGGCGACGTGGAGGTGCTGCGCGGCGACCTCGGCGCACTGCTGCACGAGCGCACCACCAGCGCCGCGGAGTACGTCTTCGGCGACCGGATCGAGGCGATGACCGAGACCCCGGACGCCGTGGAGGTCACCTTCCGGAGCGGCCGCAGCGAGAGCTTCGACCTCGTGGTGGGCGCGGACGGCGTGCACTCCGGCGTACGCCGGCTCGCCTTCGGGCCCGAGGAGGAGCACGTCGAGTTCCTCGGCCACTACTACGCCGTGGTCGGCGCCAACCACCCCGCGCCGGCGACGGCGGACGGGCGCGCGATCGGCTACTGGTACAACGAGCCCGGCCGGCTCGCGGCGATCGGCGGCCCCAAGGCGCCCGACATGTTCGTCTTCGCCTCGCCCCGGCTCGACTACGACCGCCGCGACACCGACGCGCAGAAGCGTCTGGTGGCCCGGGCGTTCGAGGGGGCTGGCTGGAAGGTCCCGCAGATGCTGGAGCGACTGGAGGCGGCCGACGAGTTCTACCTCGACGGCCTCCACCGGGGACGGATGAGCCGGTACACCCGCGGACGCGTCGTCCTCGTGGGCGATGCCGCCTACGCCAACACCCTCGGCGGCTTCGGCACCGGCCTCGCGGTCGTCGGCGCCTACGTGCTGGCCGGCGAGCTGGCCGCGGCCGGCGACGACCACCGTACGGCGCTCGCCGGCTACGACCGCGTCATGCACCGCTACGCCCGGATCGCCCGCCGCGGCAACGCCGGGGGGTTCCTGGCGCCGTCGAGCCGGCTGCGCATCCGGCTGCGCGACGCGACCTTCCGCAACCGGATGCTGCTGGCGACGACGATGCGGCTGACCGACCTGTTCGCCAACGACATCGCGCTGCCGGAGTACCGCGAGCTGCCCGCCGTCAGCGCCGGCTGACCTCCGCCGCGGCGAGCTTGGCGGGCGCCCGCAGGATGTCGACCCGGGTGGCCCGCTCCCCCACGACGGTCAGCAGGATCAGCGAGATGAGCGTGCCGTCCTCGCGCAGCCCGATCGCGGGTGCGCCGTTGGCGTCGACCAGCTCCACCTCGACCCGGCCGACGTACTTGCCGACGAGGCCTGCGAGGAAGCGCGCCACCCGGTCGGCGCCGAGGACGGGACGCCGCGCGGAGCTGACGACGCCGCCACCGTCGGAGGTCAGCACCACGTCCGGGTCGAGGGTCGCGAGGAGGGCGGACAGGTCGCCCCCGGCCGCGGCGGCCAGGAACCGGCCGAGCACCTCCTCGTGGGCGGTGCGGTCGACCTCGAAGCGCGGGGTCTGCGCCGCGAGGTGGGTCCGGGCGCGGGCGGCCAGCTGGCGGACGGCGGCGGGCGTGCGGCCGACCACGGCGGCGACCTCCGGGAAGCCCATCCCGAACACGTCGTGCAGCACCCAGGCGGTCCGCTCCGCCGGCGACAGCGACTCCAGGACGACGGCCAGGGCGTAGCTCACCGTCTCGTCGAGGGTCACCCGGTCGGCGGGATCGGCCTCGGACGCGGAGACGAAGGGCTCGGGCAGCCACGGGCCGACGTACTCCTCGCGACGCACCCGCGCCGAGCGCAGCACGTCGGTGGCCGCCCGGGCGACGGCGACGGTCAGCCAGCCGGTGAGGTCGCGGACCGGCTCGCGGGCGTCGGCCGCCACGAGCCGGGTCCAGCAGTCGGCGACGACGTCCTCGGCCTCGGCGCGGCTGCCGAGGATCGCGTAGGCGACGCGCACCATCCGCGGGCGGAGCGCGTCGTACTCGACCGCCAGCGCGGCCTGCCGGTCAGCCACGGGCCAGCCACTCCTCGAAGGTCTCCGTGCCGAGCCTCGCCCCGGCGCCCGGGAGCAGCCCGCCGGCCCGGGCCTGGCGACCCGCCCTCCCCGTCATCGGCACCGGTACGACGAGCCGCCGCATGCCGCGGGCCCGGACCACCCGGCGCACCAGGGCGTCCATCGCCTCGGGCCGCGGTCCGCCCAGGTCGGGCAGCAGCCCGCCGGGGTCGGCGAGCGCGGCGGCCACCAGCGCGGCGGCGACCTCGCGCGCCGCGATCGGCTGGCTGCGCATCCGCAGCGCCAGGGCGAGGGGGCGGGGACTGCGCTGCACCAGCTGCAGCGCGAACTCGTGGAACTGGGTGGCGCGCAGCACCGACCACGGCACCGGGCCGGCCGCGACCAGCTCCTCCTGGCGCCGCTTGCCGAGGTAGTAGGGCAGGTCGACGCGGTCGCTGCCGACGATGGAGAGCGCGACGTGGTGGCGCACGCCCGCCTGCGCGCCCGCCTCGAGGAGATGGCCGGTCGCGGCCTCGAAGAAGGCGACCGACCTCTTCCCGCTCAGGGTCTCGACGTTGCTCGCGTCGACCACCGCGTCGACGCCCTCCAGCGCGGCGGCGAGGCCGGCTCCGGTCGTGAGGTCGATCCCCTGGGAGCGGGCGATGACGACCGGGGTCGCGCCGGCGCGGCGTACCTCCTCGACGGCCAGGGAGCCGACCAGGCCGGTGCCGCCCGCCACTGCGATCTTCACGTTGTTCGTGTCCATGACAGGTAGACGGGACAGCGGGCCCGGCTGTGACATCGGGCGGCGGGCCGAATCAGGCGGCGTCCCCCGCGCCTCCAGCGCGGCGGTCAGCAGGGCGACCAGGGCCTCGGTCTGCAGGTCGATGGCACCGCCCTCGACCTCCTCGCCGGCGCCGTCGAGCGCCCGGGCGGCGAGCCCGGCCTTCTTGTCGATCAGCTCGGCGATCCGGGTGTCGAGGGTCTGGGTGGCGATCACCCGCCACGCCGTGACCGGCTCGGCCTGGCCGATCCGGTGCACGCGGTCGATGGCCTGGGTCTGCTCGGCGTCGGTCCAGGACAGCTCGGCGAGCACCAGGTTGGACGCGACCTGCAGGTTGAGGCCGACGCCGGCGGCGGTGAGCGAGCAGACCGCGACCTGGACGTCGGGGTCGTTGACGAAGGCGTCGATCTCCTTCTGCCGGGTCGTGGAGCTCTGGTCGCCGCGCACCGAGCTGTACCTGATGCCCCGCTCGGCGAAGGTCCGCTCGGCGGTGTCCATGACGTCGATGTGCTTGGCGAAGAACACGACCTTGCCGACGTTGCGCGCCAACTGGGCGGTGTAGTCGGCGGCGAGGCCGGCCTTGGCCTGGCCGATCCGGCGCATCATCGTGAAGACGTTCTCGCCCGTCTTGGTGGAGTTGTCCTCGCGCTCCCAGCCGGCGACCTGGCGGACCAGGCGGTGGTCGATGCCCTCGACCACGGCGCCGGTACGGCGGGTGGCGATCGCGGCGTCGTACCGCTCCACCATCCGGCGGGCCAGCTCCTGCTCGGCCTTGCGGATGGACCGGCCGGACTCGCCCTCGAGCTCGACCGGGATGTCGGCGACCCGGCGGGCCGGGATGTCGGCGGCGACGTCGATCTTGCGGCGGCGCGCGATGCCCTGCTCGATGACGGCACGGCGGGCGGCGGGGTAGAACGCCGGGTCGGCCGGGGTCAGCCCGGTCTCCTCGAGCGCCTCCATCAGCGCGCCCTGCGGCACGACCTCGTCGATCCAGCCGAGGAACTGCCAGATCGCGCGGAAGTCCTCGATGTCGTTGATCAGCGGGGTGCCGGTCAGCGCCATCATCAGCGGCCGCGCGATCCGCGAGCGGATCCGGGAGGCGATCTCCAGCACGTTCTGGGAGCGCTGCGAGCTCTTGTTCTTGATGTAGTGGGCCTCGTCGACGATCATCCCGCGGAAGCCGTGGGTGCCGAGCCAGCCGACGTGCCGGTCGAGGATCTCGTAGTTGACGACGAACACGTCGGCGAAGCCGTCGGCGTCGTCGCCGTCGCCGTGCAGCACGGTCGCGCGGCGGTTCGGCGTCCAGATCTCGACCTCGCGGGCCCAGTTGGTCTTCACGACGTTGGGGACGACGGCGAGCAGCGGGAAGGCGCCGGCGGCCTCGGCGGCGAGCAGCGCCTGGGCGGTCTTGCCGAGGCCCGGCTCGTCGGCGAGCAGGTAGGTGCGGTGCCCCTCGGCGGCGGAGGCGATCAGCTGCGCCTGGTGGGCCATCAGCTCGCGGCCGACCGGCGCGTGCCGACCGGTGAGCGCGGTCAGCTGGTCGGCGTCGGGCAGCGGCATGCAGGCGGGCGCGTCGGGCGCCGCCCGCTCGAAGGAGCGGAACAGCGGCTCGAGCAGCTCCCAGCCGGCCAGCCGGCGCGGCGGGACCTTGACCCGGGCGTGCGCGAAGTCGGGCGCGAGGAAGGGATGCGAGAGCTGGTAGGCCTGCACCGACAGCGGGGTGACCCGCTTCTCGGCGAGCGCCGCCAGCTCGGGGTCGACGGCGACCGGCACCGGCTCGGGCTCCGGCTCGTCGACGCCGGCCTTGCGCAGCAGCTCGCGGCGCATCGCCTTCGCCGACTCCGACACCTCGGCGTTCTCGTCGAGGAGGGTGAACAGCGTGCTGTCCCGCGCGGCGGTCTGGGCGAGGATGGTCGCGATCCCGTCGAGCCGCTTGAGCTCCTCGCCCCGCCGGCTGTCCGAGAGATCCGGGTCCGCCTTCACCCGGGCCCGCTCCTCGCGCGCCAGCAGCGCCACGACCTGGAACTTCGCCCGCACCTCCGGCATGGCCGAGCGGCGCGCGACCGCCGCCTCGACCTCGCGCACCGCGCGCGCGAGCTGCGGGATGATGCCCTCCTCGTTACGGCGCGTCCGCGCCGACTGCGAGCCACGACGCTGCTGCGTCGCTCCCCGCTGGCCTCCTCGAGCCACAGGTGTCCTTCCCAGGCGGCCACCGACAGGTGGATCCGCAGGTCTCGCCAGGTTGCGCCGGCGGCTCGCGCTGCTGCGGGAGAGCGCCGATCGGGTGTACGTCACCGGGTTCCCGTCGGGAGGACGGCATCCAGTGGTCCGATCAGCGTACCGCACGACCGCGCGGCGGCCGACTCACAGGCTCCTGCCAGCCTCGCCGCAGCCGGAGCCCAGCCCCGGCGCCGAGAGTCGGGGCACGCCCGCGAAGGCGGGCGGGACGAGAGGAGCACCCGATGAGCAAGTACCGCATGCGCGCCGCCGCGCTGCTGGCCGCCGGCGCCGTCGCCGGCGGCGCGACCGCGGCCACCCTGTCCGCGTCGGCCGACGACGACACCTCCACGCCGAGCACGGCGAGCGGCAAGCGCCCGGGCGGCCCGGGCGGTCCCGGTGGCCACGGCCACGGGCCTGGCGTCGACACCGCCGCGCTGGCCGAGGCTCTCGGCGTGAGCGAGGACGAGGTCGAGAAGGCCGTGGCCGCCGTCCGCGAGCAGCTGAAGGCGTCCTCCCGGCCGACATCCCGGCCCACCGACGCCGAGCGCACCGAGCGGGAGGACGCCTTCGCCCAGGCGCTCGCGGAGGAGCTCGGCGTCGACCAGGACGACGTCACCGCCGCGCTGGCGGAGGTCCGCGCGGCCCGCGCCGCGCAGCGTCGTACCGATCTCGTCGAGCGGCTCGACGAGGCCGTCGCCGACGGCACCCTCAGCGAGGACGACAAGGCGTCGGTCCTCAAGGCGTACGACGCGGGCGTGCTCGGCGGCCGGCGCTGAGCGGGCTCAGGTGATCGCGGTCGGCTGCCCGAGGGCGTCGGCACCGAGCTGCAGGAGCGTCTGCTCCGGGGTGAACGGGTGGAACTTCGCCGCGCGGACGTCGCGGTAGCACCGCTCGATCACCGAGCCCCGGAAGTACGCCGCGCCGCCGGCCACCTCCATCGCGAGGTCGCACACCACGACGCCGGCCCGGGCGACCTCGGCCTTGGCGGCCATCACCGCCAGGACGGTCTCCCGGGCGGGCTCGGGATCGTCGCCGACCGCACGGAGGGCTCCGTCGAGCGCCCAGCGGGCCGCCTGGAGCCGCGAGCGCATCGCGCCGACCTGGCGCTGGACCAGCACGTCGCCGGCCCGGCGCGCGGCGGCGGCGACCGCGGCGTCGTACGCCGCCTCCGCGACGCCGAGGTAGGCGCCGCTGACGATCGGGAACGCGATGCTCGAGATGACCTGCAGCGGCGGGTCCACCACGCCCCAGGGCCGGTCGGCGAGGACCCTCTCGTGGGGCACGAACACGTCCACCAGGTCGATGTCGTCGCTCGCGGTGCCCCGCATGCCGAGGGTGTCCCAGTTGTCGGCGGCGGTGATGCCGTCGGCGGCGAGCGGCACCGCCATGTTGAGCACGCGCCGCCCTCGCTCGGGGTCCTCGAGGCAGAACATCGTCGACAGCACGGCGCCGTGTCGCGACTGGCTGGCGAAGCGCTTGCGTCCGGTGACCCGGTAGCCGCCGTCGACCGCGACGGCCTCGCCCTGCGGGTGCGTGTAGTCGCCGCCGCCGGTGGAGACCAGCAGCACCTGGTCCTCGGCGACCCTGCGCAGGGTGGCCTCGGCGCCCGGGAGGCCACGGCGGTAGCGCCACGCCGTGAACGCCACGACGTGCTGGTGCATCGCACTGGCGAGCGCCGTCGACCCGCAGTGGTGGGCGAGCTCGCGCTGGAGCTCGCTGAGCTCGGCGACGCCGGCGCCGTCGCCGCCCAGCTCGACGGGGACGGCGGCGCGGAGGAGGCCGGCGGCGCGCAGCTCGTCGTACGCCTCGGCGACGAAGCTGCCCTCGGCGTCGTGGCGGGCCGCGTGGGCGGCGATGCGCGGGCCGATCTTCGCGGCGCGGGCGAGGGGGCGGGCGACGGGGCGGGGGTGCGTGGGGGCGGTGGTCGTCATGGATCCACTGTCCGACCGGCGGATCCGGCCCTCCAGTCCAGGAAAGTGACCTCGCCGGTCCAGGTTCTGGACTACCGGACGCCCCGCCGCGGGAGCACCATGGGGAGATGCCCGACTACGGCACCTACTGTCCCGTCTCGATGGCCGCCGAGGTGGTCGCCGACCGGTGGACGCCGCTGATCGTCCGGGAGCTCGTGCTCGGGAACACCCGCTTCAACGACATCGCCCGGGCCCTGCCCGGCATCTCGCGCTCGCTGCTGGTGCAGCGGCTGCGCCACCTGGAGCGCCGGGGCGTGCTCGAGACCTGGCCGGCGCCGAGCGGCCGCGGCAGCGAGTACCACCTCACGGCGGCGGGCCGTGACCTCGAGCGCGTCATCGACAGCCTCGGCCGCTGGGCGATCGAGTGGCTCTTCGACGAGCTGCGGCCGCACGACGTGGCACCGACCACGCTGATGTGGTGGATGCACCGCCGGGTCGACCTCGACCGGCTGCCCCCGGGCCGGACCGTCGTGGAGTTCCGGCACACCGCCCCCGATGTGACGACCATCTGGCTGGTGATGGAGCGCACCGAGGTCTCGGTCTGCCTGCAGCACCCCGGGTTCGAGATCGACCTGACGGTCGCCGGTCCGACCCCGGCCCTCGCCGACGTCTTCCAGGGCTACTGCACCTGGCACGAGGCCGTCGCCGCCGGCCGGATCGAGGTCGTCGGGCTCCCCCGGCTCGCCGTCGCCCTGCCGTCCTGGTTCCTGTGGAGCCCGTGGGCGGCGGTCACGCGGGAACGGGCGGACCGCGCGCCCGCGCACTAGAACCTGTTCTAGAGTTCGCGCCGTGGGTACCTACGCAGTCACCGGCGCGGCCTCCGGCATGGGCGCGGCCGTCGCCGCCCGCCTCGCCGACGACGGCCACACCGTCATCGGCGTCGACATCAAGGCGGCCGACGTCACCGCGGACCTGTCCACGCCCGGTGGGCGCACGACCGCCGCCCGGGAGGTGCTCGACCGCGCGGGCGGCGTCCTCGACGGAGCGGTCCTCGCCGCCGGCCTCGGGCCCGCGCCGGGCCGGGACCGGTCGCGGCTGATCGCGGAGGTCAACTACCTCGGCGTGGTCGAGCTCCTCGACGCCTGGCGCCCGGCGCTCGCCGCGGCCGGCAGCGGACGGGCCAAGGTGGTCGTGTTCTCCAGCAACTCCACCACGACCGTGCCGATGGTGCCGCGGCGCGCCGTCCGCGCCCTGCTGGACCGCGACGTCCCGAGGGCGCTGCGGACCCTCGACCGGTTCGGGCGGATGGCGCCCACCTTCGCCTACGGCGCGAGCAAGATCGCCGTCAGCCAGTGGGTACGACGCGAGGCGGTCACCCGCGCCTGGGCCGGCGCCGGCATCCGGCTCAACGCGATCGCGCCCGGCGCGATCCGCACGCCCCTGCTCGAGCAGCAGCTCGCGACGCCGGAGGAGGCCGAGCGGATCAGGTCCTTCCCGGTGCCGATCGGCGGCTTCGGCGATCCCGGCCAGCTGGCCGCCTGGGTCGTGTTCATGCTCTCCGACGCCGCGGACTTCCTGTGCGGCAGCGTGGTGTTCGTCGACGGCGGCTCCGACGCATGGTTCCGCGCCGACGACTGGCCGCGCGCGGTGCCAGCGGTGCGGCTGCGCCGCTACCTCAACCGGATGAAGGAGTTCCGAGCGCAGCGTTGAACGCCGCCAGCAGCGCGGCCACCGTCTCCGCGGGCTCTCGCCCGGCTCGACGCCGACGGCACCGGGGTCACCGGGTCCCGCGACGATGACACTGCACCACGGCTCGGACGTCTTCACCGACTCCTTCGTCCTACTGCGCGTCGACGGCGTCTGGCGGATCGCCAACAAGACCCATCACCGCACCACTTGTCGACCGGTTCTGGCGCTTGTTGGCCGTTGCAACGGCCAACAAGCGTAGGAATCACCGCCTCAGCGGCGATTCCTGCAGACAGCAACCCCCAGCCTGAAACGAGTTGCGCAACTAGTTGCATAGTGGCTCGGCCTGGGGCATCCTGAGAGGCATGGCCCTCGAGCACGCGATCCTCGTGTCGCTGAGCGAGCGCGCCGCATCGGGCTCCGACCTGGTCCGGCGCTTCGACGCGTCCATCGGCTTCTTCTGGTCCGCGACCCACCAGCAGATCTACCGCGTGCTGGGCCGGATGGAGGGCGACGGCTGGATCTCCTCGGAGTCGGTCGCCCAGTCCGACCGGCCCACCAAGAAGGTCTACGACGTGACCGACGCCGGCCGCGCCGAGCTGGCCCGCTGGATCGCCGAGCCCACCACGCCCGACGCGATGCGCAGCAGCGTCAGCGTCAAGATGCGCGGGGCGTCGTACGGCGACCGCGCAGCCCTGCTCGACGACCTGCGCCGCCAGCTCGACGAGCACACCAAGCGGCTCTCGCTCTACGAGTACCTCGCCGCCCGCGACTTCCCCGACCCCGGCGCACTCGCCGGCGCCGACCTCGACATCTACCTCGTGCTGCGCGGCGGCCTCCTCATGGAGGAGTTCTGGATCCGCTGGCTGACCGAGTACCTCGACGCCCACGCCCCCAGGAGTCCCGATGACCGCCTATCCCCTCCTCACCACGCCCGCGACGGTCGGCGGCCTGGAGCTGCAGTCCCGTGCGGTGATGGGCTCGATGCACACCGGGCTCGAGGACCGGCCCTGGCACGTCGACGAGCTGGCGGCGTACTTCGCCGAGCGCGCGGCCGGCGGCGTCGGCCTGATCGTCACCGGCGGCTACTCCCCCAACGTGCGCGGCTGGCTGCTGCCGTTCGGCTCGCAGATGACCACCCGCCTCAACGCGCACCGTCACCAGCGGGTGACCGAGGTGGTCCACGCCAACGGGGGGCGGATCGCGCTGCAGCTGCTGCACGCGGGCCGCTACGGCTACACGCCGTTCAGCGTCTCGGCCAGCGCGACCAAGTCGCCGATCACGCCATTCAAGGCGTCCGCCCTCTCCGGGAGGGCGGTGGAGCGGACCATCGACGACTTCGTGGACTCGGCGCGGCTCGCCAAGAAGGCGGGGTACGACGGCGTCGAGATCATGGGCTCCGAGGGCTACCTGATCAACCAGTTCCTCGCCGCCCGCACCAACCGTCGTACCGACAAGTGGGGCGGCTCCGCAGAGAGCCGGATGCGCTTCCCCGTCGAGATCGTGCGCCGGATCCGCCAGGAGCTGCCGGACTTCTTCGTGATGTACCGGATGTCCCTGCTCGACCTGGTCCCCGACGGCCAGACCTGGGACGAGACCGTCGAGCTCGCGCACCGGATCGAGGCGGCCGGCGCCAGCGTCGTCAACACCGGCATCGGCTGGCACGAGGCGCGGGTGCCCACCATCGTCACCAGCGTCCCGCGCGGCGCGTGGGTCGACAGCACGCTGCGCATCAAGCAGGAGCTGGGCATCCCGGTCTGCGCGAGCAACCGGATCAACACCCCGGACCTGGCCGAGGACGTCCTCGCGCAGGGCGTCGACCTGGTCTCGATGGCCCGCCCGTTCCTGGCCGACGCCGACCTGGTCGCCAAGGCCCGCGACGGTCGCGCCGACGAGATCAACACCTGCATCGGCTGCAACCAGGCCTGCCTCGACCACACCTTCAAGGCGCAGCGGGCGTCCTGCCTGGTCAACCCGCGCGCGTGCCACGAGACCACGCTGGTGCTCAGCCCGACCCGGCGCGCCAAACGCGTGGCCGTGGTCGGCGGCGGTCCGGCCGGCCTCGCGACCGCCGTGAGCGCGACCGAGCGCGGCCACGACGTGACCCTGTTCGAGGCCTCCGAGGAGCTCGGCGGCCAGTTCCGGCTGGCCATGCAGATCCCCGGCAAGGAGGAGTTCGCCGAGACGCTGCGCTACTTCCGCCGCCGGATGGAGGTCCTCGGCGTCAACGTGAAGCTCTCCACCCGCGCCAACCCCGACCTGCTCGCCGGGTACGACGAGGTGGTGGTCGCCACCGGCGTCGCGCCCCGCACGCCGGCGATCCCCGGCATCGACCACCCGAAGGTGGTGTCCTACCCGGACGCGATCACCGGCCGCGTGTGCGTGGGCGCCAGGGTCGCCGTGATCGGCGCGGGCGGCATCGGCTTCGACGTGACCGAGCTGCTGGCGCACCGCGAGGAGTCCCTGGCGGAGTGGAAGGCGCACTGGGGCGTGGCCGACCCGGCCGTCGTCCGCGGTGGGGTGACCGACAAGGCGCCGCGCGACCCGAGGCGCGAGGTGTGGCTGTTGCAGCGCAAGGAGTCCGCGCAGGGCAAGGGACTCGGCAAGACGTCCGGCTGGGTGCACCGCGCGGTGGTCAAGGACCTCGGCGTGCACCAGCTCAGCGGCGTCTCCTACGACCTGGTCGACGACGCGGGCCTGCACATCACCGTCGACGGCGCCCCGCAGGTGCTCGACGTCGACCACGTGGTCGTCTGCGCCGGCCAGGAGTCCGTCCGGAGCCTGTACGACGAGCTGGTCGCCGGCGGCTTCCCCGGCTCCGTGCACCTGATCGGCGGGGCCGACGTCGCGGCCGAGCTGGACGCCAAGCGCGCGATCAAGCAGGGCACCGAGCTGGCGGCGGCGCTGTGAGCGCCGGGAGCGCCTTCCGCGCCGCCGTCGAGGCCCGCGACGTGGAGGCGATGCGCGCCTGCCTGGCCGACGACGTGGTCTTCCGCAGTCCCGTCGCCCACAAGCCGTACGAGGGCAGGGCGATCACCGGCGCGATCCTCGCCCACGTCATCGAGGTCTTCGAGGACTTCCGCTACGTGCGCGAGCTGCAGGACGACGACGGGCACGCCCTGGTTTTCGAGGCGGCCGTCGACGGCCTGCAGCTCACGGGCTGCGACTTCCTCGTCCTCGACGAGGAAGGCCTGATCACCGAATTCACCGTGATGGTCCGCCCGCTCAAGGCGGCGCAGGCACTGGCCGGGCAGATGGCCGCCCGGTTCGACCGGATCGTCGCGATGGCGAGCGGGGCCTGAGCGGGCGGAGGCTCGAGCTGACGGACTTCTCGATCGTGCTCATGGCCCGTGCTCCTCTCGTCGGTCGTCCTGGGCGGTACCCGGCAACACCGAGGGCAGTACCCGGAAGGGACTGGCGCGGACGTCCTCCCCGTTGTCCCCGCCGCACCGTAGGGTTCCCCGCATGGGGATCGAGTTCCGCGATGTCGGCAAGACCTACCCCGACGGCACCGTCGCCGTGACGGGCTTCTCGTGCACCGTTCCCTCCCACCGCACACTCGCGCTGGTCGGGACCTCCGGCTCCGGCAAGACCACGCTGATGCGGATGGTCAACCGGATGGTCGAGCCGACCACCGGCACCGTCCTCATCGACGACCGCGACGTGCGCACCCTCGACAAGGTGGAGCTGCGCCGCTCGATCGGCTACGTCCCCCAGGCCGGCGGCCTGCTCCCCCACCGCCGGGTGGTCGACAACGTCGCGACGGTGCCGGTCCTCACCGGTACGCCGAAGCGCGCGGCGCGCGCCGCCGCCCTCGAGCTGCTCGAGCTGGTGGGTCTCGACCCCGCGCTCGGCCGCCGCTATCCCGCCCAGCTGTCCGGCGGCCAGCAGCAGCGCGTGGCCGTGGCCCGGGCGCTGGCGGCGGAGCCCAACGTCCTGCTCATGGACGAGCCGTTCGGCGCCGTCGACCCGATCGTGCGCCGGGGCCTGCAGGACCAGCTGCTCCAGCTCCAGGCCGAGCTCGGCAAGACCATCGTGCTGGTCACCCACGACATCGACGAGGCCTTCCGGCTCGGCGACGACGTCGTGATCCTCCGCACCGGCGGGATCGTCGCGCAGACCGGGACGCCCAAGGAGATCGTGGCCGCGCCGGCCGACGACTTCGTCCGCGACTTCATCGGGTCCGACCGCGCCGAGCGGGCGCTGCGCACCGTCGAGGTCGACGGCCGCAACCTGGTGGTCGACGGCGACGGCCGGCCGGTCGGGGTCCTCGGATGAGCTGGCTCACCGCCAATGTCGACTACGTCCTCGACATGCTGGTGCAGCATGTCCGGCTGTCGGTGCCCGCCGTCGTGATCAGCGTCCTGATCGCGATCGTGCTGGGCCGGATCGCCTGGCGCTGGCCCCGGGCCGGCACCGTCGTCCTCGGCACGGCGAGCCTGCTCTACTCCGTCCCCGCGCTGCCCCTGCTCATCGTGATCCCGGTCCTGCTCGGCATCCCGCTGCGCTCCGGCCTGACCCTCATCGTCGCGCTGGCCGTCTACGGCACCGCCCTGCTCGCCGGCACGGCCGCCGACGCGTTCCGCTCCGTCGACGGCCGGGTCCGCGAGGCGGCCGAGGCGATGGGCTACTCCCGCACGGGACTGTTCTGGAAGGTCGACCTGCCGCTCGCCGTACCCGTGCTGCTGTCGGGGGTCCGGGTGATCACCGTGAGCACCGTCAGCCTGGTGACGATCGGCGCCCTGGTCGGCATCCCGAGCCTCGGCAACCTGCTCACCGACGGCTTCCAGCGCGACATCCGCGCCGAGATCGTCACCGGCGTGGTCGGCACGATGCTGCTGGCGGTGGCGCTCGACCTGCTCCTCGTCGGGCTCGGCCGGCTCGTGACGCCGTGGCGGGCCACCGTCCCGTAGGGGTGACCACGTGAACCTCTTCGGCGACGCGCTCTCCTGGATCGCCGACGGCTCCCACTGGGGCGGCCCGGGCGGCATCGACCACCGGATCCTCCAGCACCTGCTGGTCACCTTCGCCGCCGTCGGCATCGCCGCGGTGGTCGCGCTCCCCCTCGGCGTCCTCATCGGCCACACCGGCCGCGGCCGGCTGGTCGTCGTCGCGCTCGCCGGGGCCGTCCGCGCCGTCCCGACGCTCGGCCTGCTCACCCTGCTCGGCCTGGCGCTCGGCATCGGCATCGAGGCGCCGCTGCTCGCCCTCGTGGCGCTCGGCTTCCCCTCCCTGCTCGCCGGTGCGTACGCCGGCATCGAGGCGGCCGACCGCGGCGCCGTCGACGCCGCCCGCGCCGTCGGCATGAGCGAGTGGCAGCTGGTCGCCCGGGTCGAGATCCCGCTCGGCGCCGACGTCATCCTCGGCGGGATCCGCGCCGCCACGCTGCAGATCGTCGCGACGGCCACCCTGGCGGCGTACATCTCCGACACCGGGCTGGGCCGCTACCTCTTCGCCGGCCTCAAGTCCCGCGACTACGCCCAGATGCTCGCCGGCGCGCTGCTCGTGGCCGCGCTGGCGCTCCTGCTCGACCTCACCATGGCTGCCCTCCAGCGGGCCAGCCGTCCCACCACAGGAAAGGTTCCGTCATGACCCGCACCCGCATCGGCCTGCTGCTGATCGCCGTCGCGTCGCTCTCCCTCACCGCCTGCGGAGGTGACGACTCCGACCCGCTCAGCTCCGGCGACAAGGGCGGCGACACGATCGTGATCGGCTCCCAGGACTACTACTCCAACGAGATCATCGCGGAGGCCTACGCCCAGGCCCTCGAGGCCGCCGACATCAAGGTCGACCGGCAGTTCAAGATCGGCCAGCGCGAGGCCTACCTCCCCGAGCTCGAGAACGGCTCGATCGACCTCTTCCCCGAGTACACCGGCCCGCTGCTGCAGGTCTGGCAGCCCGACACCGAGGCGCGCCTGTCCGAGGACGTCTACGACGCGCTGGTCGAGGCCACCCCCGACGGGCTGCGCGTGCTCGACCAGTCCCCGGCCACCGACCAGGACTCCTACGTCGTCACCCGCGCCTTCGCCGAGAAGTGGGGCCTGGAGACCATCGACGACCTGGCCAAGGTCACCGACCCCTGGTCTTCGGCGCCAACTCCGAGGCGGAGAGCCGCCCCAACGGGCCGAAGGGCCTCAAGGACACCTACGGCGTCGACGTGTCCTTCACGCCCATCGAGGACGGCGGCGGGCCGCTCACCGTCAAGGCGCTCAAGGACGACGACATCCAGCTGGCGATCATCTACACCGGCGACCCGTCGATCAAGAAGAACGACCTGGTGACCCTCGAGGACACCAAGGGCCTGTTCCTGGCCTCCAATGTCGTCCCCGTCGCCAGCGACGACGTCAGCGACGAGGCCGCCGGCATCATCAACAAGGTGAGCGCCGCGATGTCGCCGGAGGACCTGGTCGACCTCGACGCCCGCAGCGTCGACGAGCAGCTGCCCGCGGCGACCATCGCCAAGGACTGGCTCGAGCAAGAAGGGCTGCTGTGACGCTTGCCGTCACCGGCGCGACGGGAGGGCTCGGGGGACGCGTCGCCCGAGCCCTCGCGTCGCGCGGCGTCGCGCAGCGGCTGCTGGTCCGGGACCCGGCCCGCGCGCCGGAGCTCCCGGGCGCGACGGTCACCCCCACGTCGTACGCCGACCGCGGGCTCGCCGAGGCCTCGCTGGCCGGGGTGCGCACGCTCCTCATGGTCTCGGCCGCCGAGGCGGCGGACCGGCGCGAGCAGCACCTCGCGTTCGTCGACGCCGCCGCGGCCGCCGGCGTGGAGCACGTGGTCTACACGTCCTTCCAGGGTGCGGCGGCCGACGCCACGTTCACCCTGGCCCGCGACCACTGGGCGACCGAGGAGCACCTGCGTGCCTCCGGGATGGCGTTCACCTTCCTGCGCGACAGCCTCTACCTCGACCTCCTCCCCGACCTGGTCGGCGAGGACGGCGTGATCCGCGGTCCGGCCGGCGACGGCCGGCTGGCGGCGGTGACCCGCGACGACGTCGCGGCGAGCGCCGTCGCGGTCCTCCTCCGGCCCGACGCGCACGCCGGCGCCACCTACGATCTGACCGGCCCCGAGGCGCTCACCCTCGCCGAGGTGGCGGCGATCATCGCCGAGCACACCGGACGGCCGGTGACCTACCACGACGAGACCGTCGAGGAGGCCTACGCGTCGCGGCGGCGGTGGGACGCACCCCCGTGGCAGTACGACGCCTGGGTCTCCACCTACACCGCGATCGCCCGCGGCGAGCTCGCCGCGGTCACCGACCACGTGGCGCGGCTCACCGGCCGGGCGCCGACGGGACTGGCGGCGTACCTCGGGCGCACGCCACAATCACCGGCATGACCGCAGTCGCGCTGGTGTTCGCCGGGCTGGCCGCCCTGCTGCACGTGTACATCTGGGTGATGGAGTCGCTGACCTGGACCAGCGCCCGCACCCGCGCCACCTTCGGCACCACCGAGGCGGAGGCCGAGGCCACGAAGGAGCTGGCCTTCAACCAGGGCTTCTACAACCTCTTCCTCGCCGTGGTGACCGCCGGCGGCATCGTGGCGTACGCCGTGGACGAGGACACCGTCGGCGCGACGCTGGTGTTCACCGGCGCTGGGTCGATGGTCGCCGCCGGCCTGGTGCTCCTGCTGTCCTCCCCGACAAGGCCCGCTCCGCGATCACCCAGCTCGCGCTCCCGCTCGTCGCCGTGGTGCTGCTCGCCCTCGCACTCTGACCGGCTGGCCCACCCCCGTCCGGGTACCTCCCGGCCCATGGAGAACCGAGCCGACGACCAGCTCCGCGCCCTCGTGCTCTGCTGCACGCTCAAGCCGTCGCCGGCGACGTCGAGCTCCGAGCTCCTCGGCCGGCGCGTCCTGGAGGCGCTGGGCGGCCACGACGTCACCGGCGACCTGGTGCGCATCGCCGACCACCACGTCGCCTTCGGGGTGAGCACCGACGAGGGCGACGGCGACGAGTGGCCCGGGATCCGGCGCCAGGTGCTGGCCGCCGACATCCTGGTGATCGCGACGCCGATCTGGATGGGCCAACCGTCCGCGGTGTGCAAGCTGGTCCTCGAGCGGCTGGACGCCGAGCTGAGCGAGACCGACGACGAGGGCCGCATGCTCACCTACGGCAAGGTCGCCGGCGTCGCCGTCGTCGGCAACGAGGACGGCGCCCACCACGTGTCCGCGGAGGTCTACCAGGCGCTCAGCGACGTCGGCTTCACCGTTCCCGCCAACGGCGTGACCTACTGGGTGGGCGAGGCGATGCAGGGCACCGACTACCAGGACCTCGACCCCGAGCCGGAGAAGACCGCGAGCACCACCACGACCCTGGCCGCCAACGCCGCGCACCTGGCGGCGCTGCTCAAGGCCGCGCCCTACCCACCGTCGTAGTTCAGGGCCGGACCCAGGCGTGGAACAGTGGCATGCCCTCCCACGCTCCCCGCGGGCGACGGCGACGAGGGCGTGCGGCCGGTCGAAGGTGAGCACGACCCGCCGCACCCTCCGGTCGACGTACGACGGCATGCCGGCCGCCCGGATCCCGAGCGCGGTGACGGCGGCGGCCCGGAACCCGTCGGCGTCGTAGGTGGCGGTCGCCGCCTGCACGCAGCGCAGGTCGAGCCCGTCGGCCAGCGCCTCCGGCGGGAGCAGGCCGGCCAGGCCGCGACCGGCCTCGGCGACGCCGGGGGCGGCGGTCAGCTCGTGGCGGGCCTCGGCGTGCCAGGCCGGGAGGCGGCTGGTCCACAGCTCGGCGCCCTCCTCGGGCGCCTGCCAGGCGACGAACGACTCGACGCCCTCGGTGACCCGCCACGCGTGGCCGTCGCCGAGCGGACCGGACGGACGCGAGCCGGGCGCGAGCGTCCCGCCGAGCCGGCGGGAGACGACCTCGTCGACGGCCCGCCACACGTCCGCGGCGGGCAGGTCCGGAGCGGCGATCACGCTGAGGACGTCGATGCCGTCGTCGGTGGGCGGGCCGGCCACCCCGACCGGGCCGGCGGCCTCGGTGGCGACGACCGCCTGCAGCCCGTCCTCCAGCAGCAGCCGGCCGTCGCGGTCGGTGGCCAGCCGCTCGCGCCAGCGTGGCTCGGTGACCAGGGCGGAGGCGAGGAGCAGCAGCATCCGCGGGTCGGCCCGGAGCGGGAACGCCCGGATCAGGCCGCGGGTGTGCTCGCGCGCCCACGCGTCCAGGGCGGGCTGGCCGGGCAGCGGCCCGACCGGCACCGGCCCGGGGACCGGCCGCAGCAGCGAGAGGTCGGGCCGCACCCAGCCGCCGAGGGCGGCACCGACGGCGGGATGCGGATCGGCGAGCAGGGCCGTGACGGCGGCCGTCGCGTCGCCGGCGGGCACGCCGAGCACCGCCTCGAGCGCGGCCCGGTCCGCGGGCTCCTCGACCGCCTCCGCCACAGCGCCGAGCAGCAGCCACAGTCCGGTCGCCGACAGGATCGGCGCCTCCGCCAGCCCCAGCCGCTCGCGGAGCCCCGCCGCGTGGTCGCGCAGGGCGGCGGCGGTCCGGCCGTCGACGACGGCGGTCACGAGAGCTCCGTCGCGCGCCGCTTGACCTCGGCCCAGGGGAAGCGCTGGCGCAGGGTCGCGCCGCTCGGGACACCGTCCTGCTCCTTGGCCCACGCCGCGTAGTCGGCGAACGACCCCGTGCTGCCGGGAGCGGCGAGATAGCGGGCGACGATCGCGACCACGTCGTCGTCGCTCCAGCGGCGGCTGGTGGACCGGGTCTTGTTGGTGGCGACGCCCGCGTGGGCGCAGGCGGCGTTCCACGACCCGAACCGGCGGATCAGCAGCGCCGGCGAGGCGGCGTCGCGCGGCCGCTGCCAACCGTCGTACGCCGAGGCCGTGAGCGGCTCGCCGAGCTCGGCCGCCGCGGCGGCGAGGTCGGCGGCGATCTGCTCGTCGGAGAACTCGGGGACCCGCATGGGGCCCACCGTAGCCACCTTTCGAAGGTGACGGAGAGCCGTGACGGGGGTCACTTGTCGGTGACGGACGAAGGCCGGGCGGATCTTCGGTCGTCGCGGCCGTGACCGACCGCACGCCCGCGAACCTACCGTCGGTGCACCCGCTGCGGCGGGCCCGTACCGAAGGAGCCAGACCGATGCCTTTCCTCACCCCCGTTGTCCCGCAGGTGGACCCTGCGGAGTTCCTGAGGCGCCCGCACCAGGAGCGGATCCGCTTCCTCGCCACCTTCTGGGCCGAGAACGGCTTCGGCACCCAGAAGGTGGTGCACACGATCTACATCGTGAAGCTGCTCAAGAACTCGGTGAAGTACCGGATCGCCTCGGCCGAGAAGGCGCTGGGACGCTCGATCAGCTCCGACCGGCAGGCCATCGAGCTGGCCCTCACCGCCTGCCACTGGCTGGGGCGCGCGGTCCTGCTGGGCGCGCCCTGAGAACGTCTTGTGTGCGACGACCAAAGGGCGGCACCCAAGTCCGGCCGCGCGGACCATGGGGCCGGACCCCGCTCCCGCCGTACCGTCGTGCCATGACGGACGCCATCGTGATCGGCAGCGGGCCCAACGGGCTCGCCGCGGCGCTGACCCTGGCCCGCGCGGGCGCGCAGGTCACCGTGCTCGAGGCGCGGGACGAGATCGGCGGCGGGACCCGCACCACGCAGCCGTTCGGCGAGGGCATCCTCGTCGACCACTGCGCGGCGTTCCACCCGATGGCGCTGCAGTCGCCCGCGCTGGCCGGCCTCGACCGCTACGGGCTGCAGTGGGCGTGGCCGGAGATCGACGCCGCGCACCCGCTCGACGACGCGGCGCCTGCCCTGCTGCACCGCTCCGTGGACGCGACGGCGTCCGGCCTGGGGGCGGACGCCCGCCGGTGGCGGCTGCTGTTCGGCGGGCCGTCCCGCGCCTACGACCGGCTCGCCGGCGACATCCTCGGCCCTGTCGTGCACCTGCCCCGCCACCCGCTCCTGCTGGGGCGCTTCGGTACGCCGACGCTGCTGCCCGCCGCCCTCCTGGCCCGGCTCTTCCGGACCGAGCAGGCCCGTGCGCTCTTCCTCGGCACCACCGCCCACGCCATGCGCCCGCTGACCGAGATCGTGTCCTCGGCCATCGGGATGGGCATCCTGACGGCCGGCCACCACGACGGCTGGCCCGTCGTGGTGGGCGGCACCCAGGCGCTGACCGACGCGATGGCGAAGGCGCTGGTCGACCTCGGCGGCAAGATCGAGACCGGCGTGCCGGTCACCTCCGCCGTCGAGCTCCCGCCCGCTCGCGCCGTGCTGCTCAACCTCTCGCCGTCGGCCGCCCTCGGCCTGTACGCCGACCGCCTGCCCGCGGGCACCCGGCGCGCCTACCGCCGGTACCGCTACGGCCCGGCCGCCTACAAGGTCGACTTCGCCGTCGAGCAGGGCGTGCCCTGGCGCGACGCCGAGGTCGGCCGCGCCGGCACGGTGCACCTCGGCGGCGGCCCGGCGGAGATCATCGCCAACGAGAAGGCGGTCGCCGCCGGGCGGATGCCCGAGCGCCCGTTCGTCCTGCTGGGCCAGCAGTACCTCGCCGATCCCTCCCGCTCGCGCGGCGACGTCCACCCGGTCTACAGCTACGCCCACGTCCCCGCCGGGTACGACGGCGACGCGACCGAGGCGGTCGTCGACCAGGTGGAGCGCTTCGCCCCGGGGTTCCGCGAGCGGATCGTCGACCTCCGGGTGACCCGCCCGGGCGAGTTCGCGGCCGGCAACGCCAACTACGTCGGCGGCGACATCCTCACCGGTGCCAAGTCCCCCGGCGCGCTGCTCCTCGGGCCGCGCCCCGGCCGGAGCCCCTACCGCACCGGCGTCCGCGGGGTCTACCTGTGCTCGGCCGCCGCCCCTCCGGGTCCCGGCGCCCACGGCATGGCGGGGTACCGCGCGGCCCGGCTGGCGATCAAGGACCTCGGGCTGGGCTGACTCCCCGCGGGGAATCAGTCCAGCGCGGCGGCGCCGTACACCTCGAGCCAGGTCAGGCACGCTTCGAGCCGGGCGGCGTCCCGGGTGATCCGGCCGCCGAGCTGCTGCTCTCCGGCATCGGGCCCGCCGACCACCTGGCCGAGCACGGCATCGCCCCCGTGGTCGACTACCCGCACGTCGGCGCGCACCTGGCGGACCACCCGTGCACCGCGCGGATGGGGACGGAGGGCGAGGGCGTGCTGGACGCGAGCCTGCGGGTCGCCGACGCCTCGGCGATGCCGCGGGTCACCCACGGCAACACCCACGCCCCGACCATGCTGATCGGCGAGAAGGCCGCCGACCTGATCCGGGGCGGTGCCTGAACCGGCCGTCGTCGGCCGTCATCAGCCGTCTGCCAGCATGGCGGGGTGAGACCGAGCATCCTGTGGTTCCGGCGGGACCTGCGGCTCGGCGACCATCCCGCCCTGCTGGCCGCCGCCGCGGACGGGCCGGTCCTCCCTCTGTTCGTCCTCGACGACGCGCTGCTCGCGCCCTCCGGCGCGGTCCGGCGGGCGTTCCTGCTGCGCACCCTGCGCGCCCTGGACGCCGACCTGCGCCGGCACGGCCCGGGACTGGTCGTCCGCGGTGGCCGGCCCGCGACGGTGGTGCGCGACCTGGCCGCCGAGGTCGACGCGCGCGGGGTGCACGTCAGCGCCGACTTCGGACCGTACGGCGCGGCCCGCGACGACGAGGTCGCGGACGCGCTCGGCGATGTCCCGCTCGTGCGCACCGGGTCGCCGTACGCCGTCGCGCCGGGGCGGGTGCGCACCGGCTCCGGGCATCCCTACCGGGTCTTCACGCCGTTCCACCGGGCCTGGGTCGAGCACGGCTGGCGCGCGCCCGCGGAGTCCGACCCCGCGGCGGTCGACTGGGTGGGTGCGCCGGGCTCGGATCTCCCGGAGGAGCCGGTCGTCTCCGGGATCGACCTGCCCGAGGCGGGCGAGGCCGCGGCGTTGGCGCGCTGGGAGGAGTGGCGCGGCACGCCGTACGACGACGTCCGCGACCGCCCCGACCTGGACGCCACCTCGCGGCTGTCGCCCCACCTGCGCTGGGGCAGCATCCACCCGCGCACGATCCTCGCCGGCATCGACGCGCGCAACCCCCACGCCGCGACCTTCCGCAAGGAGCTGGCCTGGCGCGAGTTCTACGCCCAGGTCCTGCACGCCTGGCCGGGGTCGGCGCGGGAGTACTTCCGGCCCGAGCTGCGCGACCTGCCCTATGTCACCGGGGCGGAGCGCCGGCGCCGGCTCGACGCGTGGGCGGCCGGCCGCACCGGGTACCCGATCGTGGACGCCGGGATGCGGCAGCTGCTCGCCGAGGGCTGGATGCACAACCGGGTGCGGATGATCGTGGCGTCCTTCCTGGTCAAGGACCTCCAGGTCGAGTGGCAGCACGGCGCCCGGCACTTCATGGAGCACCTGGTCGACGGCGACCTCGCCAGCAACCAGCACAACTGGCAGTGGGTCGCAGGCTGCGGCACCGACGCGGCGCCGTACTTCAGGATCTTCAACCCGACCGCCCAGGGAAGGAAGTTCGACCCCGACGGCGCCTACGTCCGGCGCTGGGTGCCCGAGCTGGCCGACCCCTCGCTCGGTGACTACCCGGAGCCGATCGTCGACCACGCCGAGCAGCGGGCCGCCGCGCTCGAGGCCTACCAGCTGCTGCGGCGGCACGGATGACGGCGCCCACGCTCACCGACACCTGGCTGCCCGAGGGCGCCCGGGCCCTCGCGCTCGTGCTGCACGGCGGCGCCGAGCGCGGCACCGGTCCCGTCGACGGCCGCAGCCTGTCCTGGCGCCGGGGTCGCGCCCTGGCCCGCCAGCTCGCCGCCGGTCTCAACGCCGACGGCATCGGCGTCGTCCTGCTCCGCTACCGGCTCAAGGGCTGGAACGCCGGCCACGGCCCCGTCCCCGCACCCGTCGCCGACGCCCGCTGGGCCCTCGACGAGCTCGCCCGCACCCACGACCTCCCCGTCGCCGTCCTCGGCCACTCCATGGGCGCCCGGACCGGCGTCGCCGTCGCCGACCACCCCGGCGTCCGCGGCGTCGTCGCACTCGCCCCCTGGCTGCCCCCGGACGACCCCGTCGCCCCGCTGGCCGGCAAGATGCTCCGCGCCGCCCACGGCCGCCTCGATCGGATCACCTCCGCCCGCGCCACCCGCGCCTACGTCGCCCGCGCGGCCGAGGTCGCCGACGCCGAGTTCACCGACATGGGCGCCGTCGGGCACTACCTGCTGCGGCGGGTGCCGTTGTGGAACGCGTACGCCGCGGCCGGGGTGCGGGAGGTCCTCTGCTCTGCTGGCGGCGGGTGATCTGCTCGGGCTGTGGGTTTGCTCGGTGCGGGTCTTTGATTGACCGATGACGTGGTTGCGGTCCGCTGGGGTCACGGTGGTTGGTTGATCGCCGCTGTCCGGGGTCGGGTCGTTGGTGGTCGTCGGCCTGGGGTTGCGGTGGTCGCGGGGATCGCAGTGCTGAGAATCGGGTCTGGACACGCCTGCGTCCCCGCAACCGTCGGGTTGCGGGGTGCGGGGCGGGGTGGCTACTCGTCGGGTGGCGCTGGGTCGCCGGCGGGGTCGGTCGCGTGGTGGATGGGGTGGGTGCCTCGGTGGTCGACACGGAACGTGAAGCCGTTGGGGCTGGTCCAGATGTAGGAGCCGGGCATCACGATGTCGTAGGACCACGCGGAGTGGGTTTTCGCCCGGTGATGGCGTCTGCACAGGGCCACCTCGTTGCACGGACAGGTAGGCCCGCCCTCGCCGTAGGGTCGGGCGTGGTCGAGGTCGCAGCGGGTGGCTGGTCTGGTGCAGTGCGGGAACCGACACGCATGGTCGCGCAGAGCGACCTGGACGCGGTGGCGCTCGGGGATCTCGTAGGAGTCGATCGGCACGTGGTCGGCCAGATCGATCACCGGTCGCACGATCACGGTCGAGGCGGTGCCGAGCCACTTGCGGATCTGCTCGCTCGACACGGGGACCTGCTGGTCTTCCCATCTGCCGACGGGGTTGTGGCCGGTCAGGGTGGTGTCGGTGATGTGGACGTTCACGACGGCTTTGCGGCCCGGCGAACCCTCCAGATCGAGCGTGAGGTCCGCCCGGGCCAACTCCCCGAGCGCGACCGAGCGCCGCACATCGAGCGGAGCGTCGTTGCCGAGGTCCCCGAGCAGACGGGCGCGGCGGGCGATCGCAACCTCGAGGTCGTGTCCGTCAGCGGCGTCGAGCACGGCATCGAGGTGCACGATCCCGTTCGTGTTGCCGTGGGTGTCGGGGTCCCCGACCTCCACATACCGCTGGTCCGCAGCCGCCTCCCGCTCGGCTTCGGCGCGTTCGGGGTCGAACCGGAGAATCGCTTCGGCGATGAGCCGGTCCAACTGGGCCCACCCGACCCCGGAGGCGTGGACGAGCTGCCGGTCCACGAACCCGGCCGCGTCGGCGTTCAAGGCGTGGGTGAGGTCCGCGATCCGCTCGGCCCGCCACGGGGTGAGCCGACCCGTCATCACGGCGGCATAGACGGTCGGGAGCCGCCAGGCGCATTCGATGACCCGCCCCACATAGGCGCGTCCACCGTCCGGCGAGCGTCCGAGCACGGCGACGAGCTCCATGAGCGCGAACTCCGACACCAACGGCGCCCCGTCCCCGGCGATCGGGACCCCCGTATCGAGAAACCCGTCGGTGATCGTCGCCGCACCCTCCGGCCCGACGACGACGTGGTCGCTGGCCCAGGTGACGATGTCCTGCCACTCCTCGATCAGCAGGGTGTCACGGGCCTGGATCCGCGCACCGACCCGCGACAGCAGTGCTGCCGTCGTACGGGGCCGGGTTCCGAGATCCATGACACAGATTCTCCCACCCACCCCCGACACCACGAAACGAGCAGACCCCGCCTGTGGACAAGCGAAACCGCCCCATCGGACAGGCCGAGCAGACCGCACGGACCGGACAGACCGGAAGGCCTCAGGCCAGCGCCAGGAACAGCTTCTCCATCTTCTTGGCGTCCACGCTGTCGGGGCCGCCCTCCTCGAGGCACTTCTGCAGTCCGGAGGAGACCAGGGCGTAGCCGCCGCGACTGACGGCCTTGCTGACGGCGGCGAGTTGCAGCAGGGCGTCCTCGCACTCGGCGCCGTCCTCGAGCATCCGGATCACCGACACCAGGTGGCCGTTGGCCCGCTTGAGACGGGTGATGATCGCCTTGATCTCCTCAGGCTCCAGCTGCATCGTCCACTCCTGCATCGGCGGTGTCGTCCTCGGTCAGTGCGTCTATCATCCCCACCAGCCGGGCGCGCGCGTCGGCGGCCACGGCGCCGAGCTCCGCATCGGGCGCGATCGCGGCCAGGAACGCCGGGTCGAGCACCTCGACCCGGGTCCACCCCTCCCCTGCGTCGGCGACCACGACGTTGCACGGCAGCAGGGTCGCGACGCGCGGGTCGTGGCCCGGATGTCGGTCTCGGTCAGCACCCCGAAGCCTGCCTCGGCGAGCAGCGCCCGCACCCGCCCCACCGTCGCGTCGTACGCCGTCGGGACGGTCGTGCAGATCGTGAAGCCAGCGGGTACGTCGCTGTCGGTCATGGCATTCCTCCTCGGCCCCATATCCCCCTAGGGGGATCTGCTAGAGTTCGAGCATAACCCCCTGGGGGGATATGGGCGAACGGCAGCCGACCCCGAGAAGGAGCACCATGACCGAGCACAGCTCACCCCACGGCAAGCCCGTCCTCGACGAGCTCTCGCCGCTGCACCGCAACCTGCGCCGCGCCGTCCCCGACGTCTACACCGGCTTCGGCGAGCTCTCGAGGGCCGCGTTCGCCGACGGCGCCCTCCCCCGTGCCACCAAGGAGCTGATCGCGCTCGCGATCGGCGTCGCCGAGGGCTGCGACGGCTGCATCGCCTCCCACGCGCAGGCGGCCGCGCGGGCCGGCGCCACCCGGCAGGAGGCCGCCGAGGCCATCGGCGTCGCCTTCCTGATGCACGGTGGTCCGGCCACCATCCACGGCGCCCGCGCGTACGACGCCTTCTGCTCCTTCGCCGACGCGGTCGTCGGGTCCGCGGACCCGGGGGCCTGAGCATGTGCCGCGCAGTGCGCTGCCGCAGGTGCGGCAAGACGACCTGGTCCGGCTGCGGCCAGCACGTCGCCTCGGTCAGGGCGCTGGTGCCCGCCGCGCAGTGGTGCGGCGGGCACGAGGACGACGGGCGCGAGGACGGCGGGAGCCTCCTCCGCCGGCTGTTCGGGCGCTGACCCCTCAGGAGGGCCAGCCCGTGTAGCCCTCCGCGAGGTACGTCGAGCCCGCAGTGGACGAGACGAGCGAGGTCAGCTCGCCGACCTGGCGGTGTACGCCGAAGTCACTGGCGTCGGGCAGGCGGTCCGCTCGCCGATCGGCTCCCCGCCGTGCTGGATCGTGAGGTCCGCCTCCACCGGGTCCACGTCGGAGTGGCCGAACACCGGCGCGACCAGCTCGACGCCCTCGGGGTCGGCGTGGCGCAGGTTCTCCGTGATCTCGGCGGTGATCCGCTCCTGGGGATCCAGCGCCGGCGGCGCTGCGGTGGTGGTCGTGAGCACCCGTCCACGCTAGGTGCGCGGACCGGCCCGCGCCGATGGAGTGCTTCCACTCAGCGCAATACCTTGGCGAGGAGCGCGATGGCCGGCAACACCTCGGTCCCGGGCGCGACCGTGGTCTCGCGCAGCCTCGCCCTGCTCTTCGCCTTCGACGAGACCCACCGCCGGCTCGCCCTCTCCGAGCTCGCCCGCCGAGCCTGCCTGCCCCTCCCGACCGCGCACCGGCTGGTCGGGGCCTCCAGGTCGCCGCGCAGGGCGTCGGGCGGTCGCTGGCCTGACAGGCGTGCGGCTCAGGCCTCCATCGCCTCCGCCAGCTCCGCGGCGTCGTCGCTGCCGAGGAGGAGGGCATAGGAGAACCCGGCGATCAGGCCGCCGACGACGGGCGCGACGATGAACAGCCAGAGCTGGCCGATCGCGTCGCCGCCGGCGAACAGGCCCACGCCGATCGAGCGCGCCGGGTTCACCGAGGTGTTGGTGACCGGGATGCTGATCAGGTGGATCAGGGTCAGCGCGAGCCCGATGGCCAGCGGCGCGAAGCCCTTGGGCGCGCGGGTGTCGGTGGTCCCGAGGATCACCCACAGGAACACCGCGGTCAGCAGCACCTCGATCACCAGGCAGGCGAGCAGGCTGTAGCCGAGCGGCGAGCGGTCGTCGTACCCGTTGGAGGCGAAGCCGCTCTTCACGGCGTCGAAGCCGTCCGTGCCGCTGGCCACCAGCAGGAGCGCCGCGCCGGCGACGACGCCGGCCACGACCTGGGTGACGATGTAGACCGGGGTGTCCTTCCAGGCGATCCGGCCGCCGGCCGCGGCTCCCAGCGTGACGGCCGGGTTGAAGTGGCCGCCGGAGATGTGACCGACCGCGTAGGCCATCACGAGGACGGTCAGGCCGAAGGCGAGCGCGACGCCGGCGAAGCCGACGTGCTCACCCGCGAGGACGGCCGTTCCGCAGCCGCCGAAGACGAGGACGAAGGTGCCGAGGAACTCCGCGGCGACGATCTTGGGGACAGCGGGTTGAGTGGACATCGTGCCTCCTGAGGAGAGCGGCCCGACGAGGCCGGGCCTGAGAGGCAGTATCGCGCCGCGACGGCCGCCGGTCGCGCTGCCGCGCCGCTCGGCGTGGCGCACGTCACATGCTCAGGCCGCGTCGCGCGCCCGGAGGTACGCCGTCAGCGGCCCCGGCAGCTGCGCCGGCCGGTCGCCCCAGTCGTAGACGACCGCGGTCCGCGCGATCAGGTCGTGCAGCGCCCGGTGGTCGCGGCGCAGCACGACGAGCAGCGCGCCCACGCCGAAGAAGGAGGTGCTCAGCGGCAGGACCAGGGTTCGCACGAGGCAGGCGCCCGGGCCGACGGGGCGCCCGTGCCGGGAGACGACCTTGAGGCCGACGACCGCCTTGCCCACGGTCCGTCCGCTCACCGCGGTGCTGACGACGACGTACACCGCGCCCCACGCGAGCAGTGCGATCGACGCCACCGCGCCGGTGCCCTCCTCGAGCGAGACGTCGAGGATCGCGTCCAGCAGGAAGCCGGCCAGCGCCACCCCGATCGAGTACGACGCCAGCACCACCCCCACGTCGATGGCGACCGCCGCGGCCCGGCTCACCGGCCCGGCGTACTGGCCGGTGACCGTCGCGTGCCTCACTGCTCCACCACCAGCAGGGCGGGGCCGAGCGGCGCCGGGCCGCGGCGGCGCAGCAGCCGGTCGACCATCGCGCCGACGACCCGGTCGAGCCCGACCACCTGGCGGCGCGCGACGTCGAGGGTGCGGCCGGCGAGGTTGCCCGTCGTCTCGGCGACGATGTCCGGGATCCCGGCGCGCTGCACGAGCGCCTCGACGTCGGCCCGCGCGAGCAGCCGGTCGACGTCGACCCGGTCCAGCAGCCGGTTGACGTCGACGCGCTCGAGCAGGTGGTTGACGTCGATCTGGTCGAGCACGGCGTCGAGGTCGACGTGCTCGAGGATCTCCTCCACGGGGACGGCGTCGACCACCTTGCCGGTGACCGCGCCGGCGACACGGCTGAACAGTCCGTGATCTGGCGGTGTCATGGGCCGAGGATTCCATAGGCTGCGCGCATGCATCTGCTCGTTCCGACCTCGACGCTCGGCTGGCTCGTCTTCGGACTCGACATGGTCCTGCGCCTGGTCGCGCTCGGCGTCATCCCCGGCAACCGGAAGCCGTCGACCGGGATGGCCTGGCTGCTGCTCATCATGGTCGAGCCGATCATCGGGTTCGCGATCTTCCTGCTCTTCGGCAGGATCCGGCTCGGCAACCGCCGGATCACCCGCCAGCGCACGGCGATCGCCGCCATCCGCGAGCGCAGCCGCGAGCTCCCGCTCTCCTTCGACTCCGCCAAGCTGCCGGCGGCGATGGCGCGGGTGGCCCACCTCAACGAGAACCTGGGCTCGCTGCCGCTCACCGGCGGCAACGAGGTCGAGCTGTGGCCCGACTACCGCGGCCTGATGACCGAGATGGCCCGCGAGATCGACCGGGCGCGCAGCCACGTGCACGTGCAGTTCTACATCACCGCATGGGACGAGGTGACCGACCCGGTCTTCCAGGCCATGGTCCGCGCGACCGAGCGCGGCGTCGACGTACGCCTCCTCTTCGACCACATCGGCTCCCGCCGGATCCCGGGCTACAAGAGGATGGTCAAGCGGCTGCGCGGCACCCGGATCGCGTGGCACCCGATGCTGCCGATCAAGCCGCTGCAGGGCCGGTTCCGCCGTCCCGACCTGCGCAACCACCGCAAGATCCTCGTCGTCGACGGCAGCGTCGGGTTCACCGGCTCCCTCAACCTCACCGAGCCCTGCTACAACAAGCCGGCCAACCGCCGGCTCGGCCGCGAGTGGGTCGAGCTGATGGTGCGCCTCGAGGGGCCTGTCGTCGGCGCCCTCAACGCGGTCTTCGCCTCCGACTGGTACGTCGAGACCGGCCAGGTCGTCGACCTCGTCGCCGTGCACGGCGAGCCGGACCGCCGGCCCGAGGAGATCTTCGACGTGCCGTGCCAGGTCGTGCCCAGCGGCCCCGGCATCGTCGCGGAGAACAACCTGCGCATGTTCACCACGCTGCTCTACGCCGCCACCGAGCGGATCTCGCTGACCTCACCGTACTTCGTGCCCGACGAGTCGCTGCTGTACGCCGTCACCACGGCCGCCGAGCGCGGCATCGAGGTCGAGCTGTTCGTGAGCGAGGTGTCCGACCAGTTCCTCGTCGGGCACGCGCAGGCGTCGTACTACAAGGCGCTGCTGGAGGCGGGCGTGCGGATCTACCAGTACCCGGCGCCGTACATCCTCCACTCGAAGCACTTCACCATCGACGACCAGGTCGCCGTCGTCGGCTCGAGCAATATGGACATGCGCTCGTTCGCGCTCAACTACGAGGTCTCGCTGATGATGCCGGACCCCGCCGTGGTCGCGAAGATGCGCCGGATCGAGGACACCTACCGCGCCCTGTCCAAGGAGCTCACCCTCGCCGCGTGGGACGAGCGCTCCCCCGGCACGAAGTACGTCGACAACGTGGCCCGGCTGACCGCCGCCCTCCAGTGAGGGCTCTCGGCGCCGAACCGAGGCAGAATGGGGCGATGACCACCACCGAGCTGGTCCCCTACCTCCACGTCGCCGACGCCCGCGCCGCGATCGAGTGGTACTGCGACGTCCTGGGCGCCGAGGTCGTCTACCCGCCGATCGAGATGCCCGACGGCCGGGTCGGCCATGTCGAGCTCGCCGTCGACGGCGCCCGCTGGATGATGTCCGACGAGTGGCCCGAGCTGCATGCCGAGGCGCCCCGCGGCGACCGCGGCCTGCCGGTCACCCTGCACCTGACCGTCCCCGACGTCGACGGGCTCTGCGCGCGGGTCACCGCCGCCGGCACGCCCCTGGACCGCGGACCCGAGGACTCCCCGCCGGCCGGCCGGGTCGCGTCCTTCCGTGACCCCTTCGGCCACCGCTGGCTCCTCAACCGGCCCTGACCGGCGCTCAGCCGTGCCCCACGTGCTCCTCGAACACCAGCACCGTCTGCGTCGCGACGACCTCGGGCAGCGACTGGATCCGCTCCAGTACGAGCTCGCGCAGGTGCTCGGCGTCGCGGGCGCGGACCAGCATCACGCAGTCGAAGTCGCCGGCGACGAGCGCGATGTGGGCGGCCTCCTCGAGCGCCCAGGCCTTCTTGCGGAAGGACTTCCAGGTGTTCTGCTTGATCCGGACGTGGATGTACGCCGGCAGGCCGAGCCCCAGCGCGGCGGGGTCGACGTCGACGGTGAAGCCGCGGATCACCCCGGTGTCGACGAGCCGCTTGACCCGGGCGTACGCGCTGGCCCGGCTGATCCCGAGCCGCTCGGCGACCTCCCGGATCGAGGTCCGCGAGTCGGCACGCAGGACGTCCAGAATTCCAGTGTCGACGGCATCCATGGCGGACAGATTGCCATCAAATGGCGGTGGTCGGCAGCAATTCGTCCGACTCGACTCGCAATTCCGTGGACCACGTCACACACTGCAGTCATGTTCGAGGAAGCCCAGTACTTCGCCCCGGTGACCGCCGACGAGGACGGCTCGCTCAAGGTCCACCTCGGCGCCGACCACCCCGGCTTCGCCGACCCGGCGTACCGCGCCCGCCGCGACGCCCTGGCCACGCTGGCCAGCAACTGGCGGCCGGGCACGCCCTGCCCGACGGCGGAGTACACCGACGACGAGCACGAGGTGTGGCGCGTGGTCAGCGAGGCGCTGGTCACCAAGCATCGCGCGTACGGCTGCCGCGAGTTCCTCGACGGCAAGGAGTCGCTCGGCCTGCCGATCGACCGGATCCCCCAGCTCGCCGAGGTCGGCGAGTGGCTGGCGCCGCTCACCGGCTTCAGCTACCGCCCGGCCGCCGGGCTGGTCCCGCTGCGCGAGTTCTACGGCTCGCTCGCCGACAGGGGCTTCTGGTCGACGCAGTACGTCCGACACCACTCCGTGCCGCTCTACACCCCCGAGCCCGACGTCCTGCACGAGGTCGTCGGCCACGGCAACACCCTCGCCAACCCTCGCTTCACCGCCCTCTACGAGCTCGCCGGCCAGGCCTCGCGCCGGGTCGCCTCGACCGAGGCGCTGGAGTTCGTGAGCAAGGTGTTCTGGTTCACCCTCGAGTTCGGCGTGCTGTGGGAGTCCGGCGAGCTCAAGGCGTACGGCGCCGGCATCCTCTCCTCCCCCGGCGAGATCGAGGCGTTCCGCGGCATGACCATCCGCCCGCTCGACATCGCGGCCATGGGCACCCAGCTCTACGACATCACCGACTACCAGGACGTCCTGTACGTCGCGGAGTCGTTCAGCCAGCTCGAGGACGTCGTCGGCGGGTTCTGGGCGACCTGCACCGACGACTCGATCGCCGAGATCCTGGCGCGCACCCCCGCCCACGCCTGACCCTGGCCCACGTCGTACCTGACGGAACTGCTGTCCTGCGGCTGGCCTCACGACGTTTCCGTCAGGTACGACGCGCACCCCGGCGTGGTCGCACCGGTGCGGATCGACCCGACCGGCGCCATCGGCCCGACCCCCGGCCAGGCGCGGGTCCACGCTGGCGCAGTGCCGGCCCCAGTCACTACGTGCCGGCCGACACTGCGCTCACGACCCATCAGCGCATCGTCGAGGCCGTGGCTTGCCTGCCGCCCGGCTCCGCAGCGACCGGCTGGGCCGCGCTGAGCTGGCTCGGCGCCCGATGGTTCGACGGCACCGCCGCGGACGGCACGGCCCTCCCCGTGCCGGTGGCGCTCGGCGACCAGCGCAGCGCACGCCCGCGCGCCGGCGTGGTCCTGTCCGAGGACTGGCTCTTCCCCGATGACGTGGTCCTGGTCGACGGGCTCCCGATCACGATCCCGCTGCGGTCCGTGACCTACGCCGCTCGCACCGCCCCGGACGACATCGCCGCCGTGCGCGCGATCGACATGGCGGCGTACGACGACCTCGTCGATCTTCCTGCCCTCCAGGACTACACGACCCGGCTCGTCAGCCGCCGCGGCAAGCGCCGCCTCGAACGCGCCCTCGCCGTGGCCGACGAGAACGCGTGGTCACCCATGGAGGTGGTGATGCGGCGGGCCTGGCACCTCCACCGCGGTGGCCGGCTGCTGTGCAACCCACCGATCTTCGACCTCGCGGGTCGCCACCTGTTCACGCCCGACGTGTTCGACGCGGTCGCCGGTGTCGCTGCCGACTACGACGGAGCCGACCATCTCGCGAGCGGGCGGCACAGCAGGGACCTGATGCGCGAGGAGGTCACTCGCCGCGCCGGCATCGAGGTGGTCACCCGCGCCGGCCCCTCGGGCGGGTGCGGCCCGCCCTTCCACACCGCGCGAGGTCTGGCTCCGCCACCGTCGTACCTGACGGATCTGCTGTCCCGCGGCTGATCTCACGACATTTGCGTCAGGTACGAGTGTCGCGGGCCGCCCAGGCGACGAGCTCCCGCGCCGGCCCCTCGGGCGGGTGCGGCCCGCCCTTCCACACCGCGTGCAGGCGGCGGGTGAGGTCGAGGCCGGTGACGGTGATCCGCACCAGCCGGCCGGTGGCGAGGTCGTCGCGGACGGCGTGCGCGCCGACGGCCGCGGGGCCGGCACCCGCGGCGACCGCGGCCCGCACGGCCGCCGTACTCGACAGCTCGAGGACCGGTGCCGCCTGCGGCAGCCCGCTCAGCGCGCGCTCCAGCACGGTCCGGGTCCCCGACCCCGCCTCGCGGACGACGAGCGGCGTGGCCGCGAGCGTCTCGGCGCTCACCCGGCGGCGGGACCGCAGCGCCCACGGGTGGGCGGGACCGACGACCACGACCAGCTCGTCGGTGCCGACCAGGCGCCGGCGCAGCCCGCGCGGCGCCTCCGGTCCCTCCACGAAGCCGAGCGTGACGTCGCCGGCCCGCACCAGCTCGGCGACCCGTGCGGTGTTGGTGGCGGTCATGGTGACCTCGGTGGGCTGCTGGCCGTGCTGCACCTGGTGGGTGCGCAGGCCCACCAGCCAGCCGGGCAGCAGGTGCTCGGCGATGGTGAGGCTGGCGGCGATGTCGAGGTGGCCGCGCCGGTCGGCCCGCAGCGCGGCGATGCCGGCGTCCAGCTCCTGGGCGGCATCGAGCACGCGGTCGGCCCACTGGACGACCAGCTCGCCGGTCGGGGTGAGCTCGGAGCCCCGCCTGCTGCGCGCGACGAGCGGCTCGCCGACGAGCGCCTCCATGGTCCGCACCCGCGAGGACGCCGCCTGCTGGCTGATGCCCAGCTCGGCCGCCGCGGCGCCCAGGCTCCCGGTGCGGGAGACCACGACGAGCAGCTCCAGGGCCCGCAGGTCGGGAACACGGGGACCGAGCATGCTCACAACCTAACCTTGTGAGCACCCAACCACAACCTCGTTCTGTGAGGACGCCGCGCCCACCAGACTCGGCAGCATGACTCTTCGTGTAGCGATCGTGGGCGGTGGCCCGGCCGGCATCTACGCCGCCGACATCCTCACCAAGGCCGAGACCCCGGTCTCCGTCGACATCCTCGAGCGCCTCCCCGCTCCGTTCGGCCTCGTGCGGTACGGCGTCGCGCCCGACCACCCGCGGATCAAAGAGATCATCAAGGCGCTCCAGCGGGTGATCGCCAAGCCGGAGGTGCGCTTCCTCGGCAACGTGGAGTACGGCGTCGACGTGAAGCTCGAGGACCTCCGCGAGTTCTACGACGCGGTCGTGATCGCCACCGGCGCGATGGCCGACCGCGACCTCGGCATCCCCGGCGAGGAGCACTCGCTCGGCGCCGCCGACTTCGTCTCCTGGTACGACGCCCACCCGGACGTGCCGCAGACCTGGCCCCTCGACGCGACGAGCGTGGCCGTGCTCGGCGTCGGCAATGTCGCGCTCGACGTCGCGCGGGTGCTGGCCAAGACCGGCGACGAGATGCTCGTGACCGACATCCCGCCGCACGTCCACGCGGGCCTGAAGGCCAAGACGATCACCGACGTGCACGTGTTCGCGCGCCGCGGCCCGGCGTACGCCAAGTTCTCGCCGCTGGAGCTGCGCGAGCTCAACCACTCCCCCAATGTCGAGGTGATCGTGCACCCCGAGGGCTTCGACGTCGACGAGCACGGTGTGGAGCACATCGCCCAGCACAAGGCGCAGAAGATGGTGCTCAACACGCTCACGTCGTGGGTGGGGGCGGACCCGGTCGGCAAGCCGCACCGGATCCACCTGCACTTCGCCGAGGCGCCCGCCGAGATCGTCGCCGACGCCGACGGCCGGGTGACCACGCTGCGCACCGAGCGCACCCACTCCCCGAACGCCGACGGCAACGTCGAGGGCACCGGCGAGATCACCGACTGGGAGGTGCAGCAGGTGTACCGGGCGATCGGCTACCGCAGCAGCGCGCTGCCCGGGCTGCCCTTCGACGACCGCGCCGCCGTGATCCCCAACGACGGCGGCCGGGTGCTCGACCTCGACGGCGACCCGGTCCCGGGCACCTACGTCACCGGCTGGATCAAGCGCGGACCGGTCGGGCTGATCGGCCACACCAAGTCCGACGCCGCCGAGACCGTCGGGCACCTGCTCGCCGAGACCACGCCGACCGCACCCTCGCGCCGCCCCGAGGACGTCGACGCCTACTTCGCCGAGCGCGAGGTGGACGTCGTCACGCACGCCTCGTGGGAGCTCCTCGACGCCCACGAGATCGCCCTCGGCGAGGCCGAGGGCCGGGCCCGGGTCAAGGTCGCCACCCGCGCGGACATGCTCGCGGCCGGTCGGGGCTGACGCCGTCGTACGCCGTGGCCCGGCCTCGTTGCCGACGCTGGGCCACGGCACAGCCGCCCCACAGCGGCGGTCCCCAGCATCGGGGGCATGACCCCTCACCCCTTCGCACTCGGCACGGCCGCGGTGCTGCTCGTCGCCTCGGGCGCCGGCGGTGCCGCGCTCGCCACGCACCTGCTGGAGCCCACCACCCCCGCGTCGACCTCGACCAGCGCGGTCGCCCCCGCCCCGACGGCGCCCCGCACCGCGCCGTACCTCCGCCGCCAGGCGTCCTCCCCCGCCGCCACCGCCCAGGAGGTCGGCGACGCCACCGCCGAGCAGTCCACCGGCATCGTGCAGATCACCGCGATCCTCACCGGCGGCACCAGCGCCGGCACCGGCCTGGTCCTCGACCCCGACGGCACGGTCGTGACCAACCAGCACGTCGTCGAGGGAGCGCGGCTCATCGAGGTCACGGTCGTGACGACCGGCGAGACCTACGCCGCGCGGTACGTCGGCGGCGACGCCACCGCCGACGTCGCCGTGCTGCGGCTGGACGGCGCCTCCGGCCTGACCCCGGTCGACCTGTCCGACGACCCGGTCGGGGTGGGCGACGAGATCACCTCGGTCGGTGACGCCGGCGGCGACGGCGGCGCGCTGACCGCGGCGACCGGCACCGTCACCGCGCTCCACGACGACATCACCGTCGAGGGCGCGGACGGCACCGGCGGCCCCCTCACCGACCTGATCCGGCTGGACGCCTACGTCGTCCCCGGCGACTCCGGCGGCGCGGTGCTCGACGAGGACGGCGAGGTGGTCGGCATGAACGTCGCGGCGTCGCGCGACCCGCGCGAAGCCACCGGCTACGCGATCCCGATCGCCACCGTGGAGGCCGTCGTCGAGCTGATCGGGATCCGCCTAGATGGATGAGCCCAAGGGATCGTGCTGCGAGCGGCGCTCGGCGCCGCGCTCGCAAGGCGCCGAGGCGAAGGCATGCTGGACGCACGTCGAGCATCGGCAACGCCGCGAGCGTGGATGCCGAGCGTCGCGCAGCGTGCGAGGCCTTGGACTCATTCATCTAGGTGTGATGCCCAGGCACGTTGGTCGAGATCGTGTGACGAGACGGTCTGAGTCGTAGACGGGTGAAGACCTCCCGATGTGGAGTGGAGCTGTCTAGGAACCGCTCCAACCTCAGGAGGTCTTCATGTCCCACGCTAACGCTGCCCTGACCCCACGCGCCCGGCTACGGCTGGCTCGCCTGGTCGTAGACCACGACTGGCCCCTCGCTCGAGCGGCTGAGCGCTACGACGTCTCTTGGCGCACAGCGAAGAAGTGGGCCGAGCGCTACCGGCACGAGGGACCCGCCGGGATGTGCGACCGATCCTCAGCCCCACGCCGTCAGCCGAACCGGACACCGGCACCGGTGGTGCGCAAGATCGTGCACCTGCGGTGGAAGCAGCGACTCGGTCCGGTCGAGATCGCCGACCGGCTCTCGATGCCGGCATCGACCGTGCACGCGGTTTTGGTGCGATGTCGGATCAACCGGCTCTCCCATGTCGACCGGGCCACCGGTGAGCCGATCCGCCGCTACGAGCACGAGAAGCCGGGCGACCTCCTGCACGTCGACGTCAAGAAGCTCGGCAAGGTCCCCGACGGCGGTGGCTGGCGTTACGTCGGCCGCCAGCAAGGCCTGAAGAACCGCGCTGCGACCGCAGCGCGCACTGGATCACGCAACAAGCGCTACGAACCGAACATCGGGACCTGCTACCTACACACAGTGATCGATGACCACTCCCGCGTCGCCTATATCGAGGCACGCGACGACGAGACCAAAGAGACCGCGACCGAGGTCCTGAAGAACGCGGTCGCCTGGTTCGCCGAGCGTGGCGTCACCGTCCAGCGGGTGATCAGCGACAACGGCAGCTGCTACAAGTCCCACCTGTGGCGTGACACGTGCACCGAGCTGGGCATCACGGCGAAGAAGACTCGGCCCTACCGACCGCAGACCAACGGGAAGATCGAGCGGTTCCACCGCACCCTGGCCGAGGGCTGGGCGTTCAAGAAGTTCTACAACTCCGAGTCAGCCCGACTTGCCGCTCTGCCAGCATGGGTCCACAAGTACAACCATCACCGGCCCCACTCAGCAATCGGGAAGGCCGCACCCATCACCAGGTTGAACAACCTGGCTGGGCATCACATCTAGGGCGTGTCCTAGCCTGACCGGGTGAGCCGACCGACCATCCTCCGTGTCCCGCCGCTCAGTCCCCAGCTCCACGACGCCGTCGGCGAGCAGTACGACGCCGTCGACCTCGCCGATCTCGCCGAGCACGCCGAGGACGTCGTCGGGATCGTCTGCTCCAACAGCGGCCGCGTCGACGGCGACCTGATCGCCGCCCTGCCCCGGCTGGGCGTGATCGCCAACCACGGCGTCGGCTACGACAACATCGACGTGCCGGCGGCGCTGGAGCGCGGGATCGCGGTCAGCAACACCCCCGAGGTGCTCGACGACGCGGTCGCCGAGACGGCGGTCGCGCTGCTGCTCGCCGTACGCCGCCAGGTGGTGCCCGCCGACCGGTTCGTGCGGGCGGGCCGGTGGCTCGAGGAGGCGTTCCCCCTGACCGGCCAGGTCGCCGGCAGCCGGGTCGGCATCCTCGGCCTGGGCCGGATCGGCCGTGCGGTCGCCACCCGGCTGGAGGCCCTCGGCTGCACGGTGAGCTACCACAACCGGCACCGCCTGCCCGACGTCCCCTACGCGTACGCCGCCTCCGCGGCCGAGCTCGCCGCCGGCGTCGACAGCCTCGTCGTGGTCGTGCCGGGCGGCGCCGGGACCGCGGCCCTGGTCGATCGCGAGGTGCTCGACGCCCTCGGTCCGGACGGCGTCCTGGTCAACGTCGCCCGCGGCTCCGTGGTCGACGAGCCGGCCCTGGTCGCGGCGCTCGCCGACGGCCGGCTGGGCGGCGCCGGCCTCGACGTGTACGCCGAGGAGCCGCAGGTCCCCGCGGAGCTGATCGCGATGGACACCGTGGTGCTGCTCCCCCACGTCGCGTCCGGCACCCACCCCACCCGGGCGGCGATGCGGGCGCTGACCCTCGACAACCTCGCGTCGTGGCTGGCCGACGGCACGCTGCGCACCCCGATCCCGGAGATGACCACGACAGGGAAGGACAGCTGATGGACCTCGGACTCGCTGGATCCGCCGCGCTCGTCACCGGCGGCAACCGCGGCATCGGCCGCGCCACGGCGGCGGCCCTGGCCCGCGAGGGCGCGCGCGTCGTCCTCCTGGCCCGCGACGCCGCCACCCTCGCCGCCACCGCCACGGAGATCGGCGCGGCCGGGTACGTCGTGGCCGACACCACCGACGACACCTCCGTCGTCACCGCCGTCACCGAGGCCGCCACCCTGCTGGGCGGGCTGGACGTCCTCGTCAACTGCGCGGCGCCGCGCGCGACCACCGCGGCCACGCCCGGGCTGGCCGGCCTCGACGACGCCGACTTCCTGCGCAATCTGGACACCAAGGCGCTCGGGTACCTCCGCACCGCGCGCGCCGCGGCGCCGTACCTGCGCCAGCACGGCGGGGCGATCGTCAACATCAGCGGCATGAACGCGCGCTCGACCGGCAATATCGCCGGCTCGGTCCGCAATATCGCGGTCGTCGCGCTGAGCAAGAACCTCGCCGACGAGCTCGGGCCCGCCGGCATCTCGGTCTGCTGCGTCCACCCCGGCCTCACCGTCACCGAGCGGACCGAGGGCGACGAGGGGTACGCCGCCACGGCGTCCGCCAACGCGCTCGGCCGGCCGATCACCGCCGCGGAGGTCGCCGACGTCATCGCCTTCCTGGCCTCGCCGCGCGGCCGGATCGCCAACGGCGCCGTCATCACCGCGGACGGCGGCCGCCCCGGCAGCCTCTGGGCCTGACGCTCACCTGCCGGCCAAGCCGGCCTCGACGACGTCGATCGCCGCGGCGGCGGACGCGAGGAGTCGCCTCGCCAGCCGGGCGTCGACCCTGCCCTCGGCGGCAGCGCGCTGCACCTCGCGGGTCATCCCGCGCGTGGTGCCGACCAGCGCGGACGCGACGGTCCACGAGCGCAGGTCGTCGCCCAGCTCCTCGGCCAGCAGGTCGTGCAGGGCGGCGACGGCGCGGTCGGCCTCGAGCCGCTCCCGGGCCTGCAGGCTCGGGCTGTCCTGCACGATCCGCGCGATCCGCGAGAGGCCGTCGAGCATCGGGGACGTGGGGTCGGCGAGGACACCACGGGGCTGGAGGACGTACTCACGGAAGGCGCTGACGACCCGCTGGCCCGCGGGGCGGTCGCGCACGGCGGCGAGCAGGTGCTCGTTGAACGCGGCCATCCCGTCGTAGATCAGGTCCTCCTTGGCCGGGAAGTAGTTGAACACCGTGGCGGTCGAGACGTCCGCGGCGGCGGCGATGTCGGCGACCGGCACCTGCTCGAACCCGCGCTCGGCGAACAGCCCGATCGCGGCGTCGGTGATCCGCTGGCGGGTCTCCTGCTTCTTGCGCTCGCGCAGTCCCGGTTCGGCCATGAGCGCACCCTACCTTGACTTTTGGTCGATATAAACTTAGCGTCACTCTAAGTTTATATTCACCACAGGAACCCACCACAGGAAAGGAGTGCCGTCATGAGCCAGACCGCCGTCCCGGCGTCCCCGCCGGCTCCCGCTCCGCTGGACCGGACCGCACGCACCGTCATCGCCGTGGTCGTGCTCGGCATGATCACCACCGTCCTCGACGCGACCATCGTCAGCGTCGCCACCGACCGCCTCGCCACCGAGTTCGCGGTCTCCCTCACCACCGTCCAGTGGGTGATGACCGGCTACCTGCTGGCCTTCACCGCCACCATCCCGCTCGCCGGCTGGGCGATGGACCGGTACGGCGCCCGCCGGGTCTGGCTGGTCGCCGTCGGCCTGTTCACCGCCGGCTCGCTGCTGTGCGGCGCCGCCTGGTCCGCGCCGTCCCTCATCGGGTTCCGAGTGCTCCAGGGCGCCGGCGCCGGGCTGGTCAGCCCGGTCGGCATCGCCATGGTCGCCCGCGCGGTCGGCCCCCAGCGGATGGGCCGGGCGATGGCCGTCGTCGGCATCCCGATGATGCTCGGCCCGATCCTCGGCCCGGTGATCGGCGGCGTCCTCGTCGACAGCGTCGACTGGCGCTGGATCTTCCTCGTCAACATCCCCGCCGGCCTCGCCTGCCTGGCCTGGTCGGTCCGTGCGCTCGCCGACGACCGCGGCGCCGGCCGCGAGCGGCTCGACGTCCTCGGCCTGGCCCTGCTCTCCCCCGGCCTGGTCGCCCTCGCGTACGGCGTCACGGCGGTCGCGAGCGCCTCGGGGTCCTCGACGGCGGTGGTCGGCGGCATCGGCGGCGGCGCCGTGCTGTTGGTGGCGTTCGTGGCGCACGCGCTGCGCACCGACCGTCCCCTCGTCGAGCTGCGGCACTTCGCCCACCGCGGCTTCGCGACCGCGACCGCCGTGCAGTTCCTCACGGTCGGCGTCCTCACCGGCGCCGGCTTCCTGCTCCCGCTCTACCACCTCATCGCCCGCGGCGAGTCCGAGCTGACCACCGGCCTGCTGCTCGTCCCGCAGGGCGTCGGCGCGGCCCTGGCCATGGCGCTGACCGGCCGGCTCGTCGACCGCGGACGCGGACGCGCCGTCGTCCTCGCCGGCGTCGGACTGCTGGCTGTGGGCTTCCTCGGCTACACCGCGGTCGGGCGGGCGCCCGGGCAGGTCTGGCTCGGGATCGCGCTCTTCGCGATCGGCCTCGGCGCGGGCTGCATCTTCGCGCCGACCAGCGCCGCGGCGTACGCCGCCCTCGACCGGGCCGCCATCGCCCGCGCCACCACCACGATGAGCATCGCCCAGCGCACCGGCGGCGTCGTCGCCACCGCGGTCTTCGCCACCGCCCTCCAGCACCACCTGTCGGGCGCCGGCGGCGCGAATCCGGGGGATGCTTTCGGGGCGACCTTCTGGTGGCCGCTCGCGGTCGCCGTCCTGGCCCTCGTGCCGGCGGTCCTGCTGCCGGCTCCCCGCCCCCACCACGCCCCCGAAGGAGCAGACCGATGAGCATCGAGCTGAACCACACCATCGTCCACGCCACCGACCGCGACGCCACCGCCGCCTTCCTGACCGACATCCTCGGCCTGCCCGATGCGCCGGTGTACGGCCCCTTCCGGGTGGTCGAGCTCGGCAACGGCGTCAGCCTCGACGTCGTGGAGCACCCCGGCCACCTGACGCCCCAGCACTACGCGTTCCTCGTCGGCGAGGCCGAGTTCGACACGATCCACGCCCGGATCGTCGAGCGCGGCCTGCCCTACTGGGCCGACCCGCACCACCACCGCCCCGGCGCCATCAACCACAACGACGGCGGTCGCGGGCTCTACTGGTCCGATCCCGACGGCCACAACCTGGAGATCATCACGGTCCCGTACGGCGGCTGATCTCGTCGTTGAGTCGCCACGAACGGGTCAGGACATGTGGGGGTAGCGGTGGTCGGTGGGCGGGACGAGCGTCTCCTTGATCGACCGCGGCGACGTCCAGCGCAGCAGGTTGAGCGCGGAGCCGGCCTTGTCGTTGGTGCCGGAGGCGCGGGCGCCGCCGAAGGGCTGTTGGCCGACCACGGCGCCGGTGGGCTTGTCGTTGACGTAGAAGTTCCCGGCGGCGTACCGCAGCCGGTCGCCGGCCCAGTCGATGGCGGTCCGGTCGGTGGCGATGATCGACCCGGTCAGCGCGTACGGCGCCGCCGACTCGGCCTGCGTCACGATCTCCTCGAACGCGCCGGGCCGGCTGTCGTCGTACACGTGGACGACGAGGATCGGCCCGAAGTACTCGGTGGAGAACATCTCGTCGGCCGGGTCCTCGGCGACCACGACGGTGGGCCGCACGAACCAGCCCACGCTGTCGTCCACCTCACCGCCGGCGACCACCTCGAGACCGGAGGTCGCCCTGGCCCGCCCGATGGCGGCCTCGTGCTTGGCGAACGCGCGCGCGTCGATGACCGCGCCGGTGAAGTTCGCGAAGTCGGTCGGGTCGCCCACGGGCAGGGCGTCGGTCTGGGCCGCGAGGTCGGCGCCCATCCGCGCCCACAGCGACGCCGGGACGTAGGCGCGGGAGGCCGCGGAGCACTTCTGCCCGGAGTACTCGAACGCGCCCCGGATCAGCGCCGTGCGCAGCACGTCCGGGTCCGCCGACGGATGCGCGATGACGAAGTCCTTGCCGCCGGTCTCGCCGACCAGCCGCGGATAGGTCCGGTACGACGGCAGGCTCTCCCCCACAGTGCGCCACAGGTGCTGGAAGGTCGGCGTGGAGCCGGTGAAGTGGATGCCGGCCAGGTCGGGGTGGGCCAGCGCGACCTCGGAGACCGCGAGCCCGTCGCCGGGGAGCATGTTGATGACGCCCGGCGGCAGGCCGGCCTCCTCGAGCAGCTCCATGGTCAGCGACGCCGCCAGCTGCTGGGTGGGCGAGGGCTTCCAGAGCACCGTGTTGCCCATCAGCGCGGGCGCGGTCGGCAGGTTCCCCGCGATCGCGGTGAAGTTGAACGGCGTGATCGCGTAGACGAAGCCCTCCAACGGCCGGTGGTCGGTGCGGTTCCACACCCCCGGCGCGTTGGCGATCGGCTGCTCCCCCAGGATCTGCCGGGCGAAGTGGACGTTGAACCGCCAGAAGTCGATCAGCTCGCACGCCGCGTCGATCTCGGCCTGGAAGCAGGTCTTCGACTGCCCCAGCATGGTCGCCGCGTTGAGCCGCTGCCGCCACGGCCCGGCCAGCAGCTCGGCGGCCCGCAGGATGACCGCCGCCCGCTCGTCGAAGGGCAGCGCCCGCCAGCCCGGCGCCGCCTCCCGGGCCGCCGCCACGGCGGCCTTCGCGTCGTCGGCGGTGCTGTTGCGCAGCACGCCCAGCACCGACTGGTGGGCGTGCGGCTCCACCACCGCGACCTCCTCACCGCCGCCGGCGACCCGCTCTCCGCCGATGTGGGCGTCGAGCTGGCGCGTCGTGCCGCGCAGCGCCTCCAGCTCGGTCACCAGCGCGTCCCGCTCGGCGCTGCCGGGCGCGTAGGTCAGGTTCGGCTCGTTGACCGGAGCCGGCGGGGTGGTGATGGCGTCCATGTCAGGTCCTCTCGATAGGATCAGCGGGGGTCAGCGGGGTCAGCGGTGCGCCAGGGCGCGGAGGAAGAAGGCGACATTGGCCGGCCGCTCGGCCAGCCGACGCATGAAGTACCCGTACCAGTCGGTGCCGAACGGGAGGTAGACGCGCATCCGCCTGCCCTCGTCGACCATCCGCTGCTCGAGCGCCGGCCGCACGCCGTACAGCATCTGCACCTCCCAGTCCCCGGTGCCGCGCCCGGCGGCACCGGCCGCCCGCACCGCGCGGTCGAGCATGGCCGGGTCGTGCGTGGCGATCATCGGATGGCAGTCGGAGGCCATCAGCGCGTCGATCGCCCGCTCGTAGGCCCGGTCGACCTCCGCCTTGCGCTGCAGCGCGACCGACTCCGGTTCGCGGTAGGCGCCCTTGACCAGCCGGATCCGGGCGCCGGTGCCGTCGAGATCGGCGAGATCGCCGGGGGTACGGCGCAGGTTGGTCTGCAGCACGTTCCCGACGAACGGGTACGACGCGCGCAGGGCGGCCCCGATCGCGAGCGTCGAGTCGACGGTGGTGTGGTCCTCCATGTCCAGGGTGACCGTGCAGCCGACGGCAGCGGCCGCGGCGCAGATCTCGGCGGCGTGGTCGGCGGCGATCGTCGTACCGCCGGGGAGGGCCTGGCCCATCGCGGAGAGCTTGAGCGAGACGTCGGCGCCGTCGGCGCACCCGGCCTCGGCGAGGGCCGCCAGCAGGGCGAGATAGGAGTCGCACAGGGCGCGGGCGCCGGCCGGGTCGAGGACGTCCTCGCCGAGCACGTCGAGGGTGACCGTGCGCCCAGTGGCGACCAGCCGGCGGGTGGCGGCGACGGCGTCCGCGGTCGTCTCGCCGGGCACGAACCGGTCCACGACCCGGCGGGTCAGCGGGAACGACTCGACCGCGCGGCGGGCGCGCGTGCTGCGGGACGCGCGGTTCAGGGTGGCGCTGAGCATGTCTCCACGCTAGGAGGGTCCCGGGTCACACGGAACCGACATCTGTCACAGGTTTCTCGGGAGCCGATGAGACACTTGTCCGATGAGCTCGCTCGACGACCTCGTGGAGGACATGGCCCGGCTGACCGACGCGCCGTGCACGCTCGAGGACCCCGACTTCCGGCTGATCGGGTTCTCCGACCACCGCGGCGACGACGTCGTCGACTCGATCCGGCAGCGCTCGATCCTGCAGCGCCGGTCCAGCGACGAGGTCCGCGCCTGGTTCCGGGGGCAGGGCATCGAGGACTCCCCCGGCCCCTTGCGTACGCCGGCCGACGCGGAGCTGGGCATCGTCGCCCGGCTCTGTGTCCCCGCCCGCCACCTGGACCGGGTGCACGGCTACTTCTGGCTCCTCGACCCCGACGGCCGGATCCCGGAGTCGACCTGGGCGGAGGCGGCCCGGATCGCCGAGTCGGCCGCCCGCCTGCTCAGCGTGGCCGAGCGCCGCCAGGCCCATCGCGACGAGCTGTTCCGCGAGCTGGTCGAGGGCGGGCGGCTGGCCGCCCGCGAGTCGGCCGTCGACCTCGCCCAGGCCGCCGGGCTCGACCTGCAGGAGCCGGTCACCTGCGTGCTGCTGGAGCGCCCCGAGCTGCTCGACCAGGTCGCCAGCCGGCCCTCGCGGCCGGGCGTCGTGTGGGTCCGCTCCGGCCCCGGCGTGGCCTGCGCCGTCGCCCGCGCCTCCCTCGTCGAGTCCGCCGCCACCCTGACCGACCTGCTCGGCGTCCTCGGCCTGGGCCGCCGCGTCGACAGCCTGGACCGGGTCACTCGCGCCGCCACCGGACCCGCGGTCCCCGGGATCGACGCCGTCGCCGCGGCCCACCGCGGCGCCCGGGTCGGCCTCCGCGTCGCCCGCACCGCCGCGCCCGGCGCCGTCGTCCGCTGGGAGTCCCTCGGCCCGCTCGCCCTGCTCGGCGTCGGCCGCGACGACGACCTCGCGGCGGCCGTGATCGACCCGCAGGCGCGGGCCTTCCTCGCCACCGCAGGCCCCGACGTGCTCGCCACGGTGCGGGCCTGGCTCGACGAGGCCGGCAGCGCCTCCCGTACGGCGGCCCGGCTCGCCGTGCACCGGCAGACCGTCTACCACCGGCTCGGGCAGGTCGAGCAGGCCACCGGCTACGACCTCGCCCGCGGCGCCGACCGGCTCCGGCTGCACCTCGCGCTGGCGCTGGCGCCCTACCTGGCCGAGTAGCGAGTCAGACCACCAGGTCGAGCCGGTGCTCGGCGCCGCCGAGCGTGAAGCCGTCGCCCTCCCGCAGCCCGGCGATCGCGGCGTACGCCGGCGCGTCGGCGGCGATCCCCTCGAAGGCGACCCCGTCGACCTCGAACGCATCCGCGGCCACGCCGACGACGTAGTGGTCGCCGCCGAAGGCGACGATCGCGCCGTCCGCGACGACGTCGGAGGGCGCCATGTCGAGCGCGTCGATCTGCGCGAGCAGTCGCTCGCGGTGGGCGACGACACCGCCGTACAGGCCGGCCAGGTCGCCTCCCTCGTCGGACTGCGAGAGGGCGTCGACGTCGTGCACGTCGGCCTGGTCGAGCTCGGCCGCGTCCTGCTCGTCGGCGACCGCGGCCCGGGCGGTGGCGAGGGCCTCCTCGGCCCGGCGCCGCAGCTCGGCATGGACCCGTTCCTTGCGCGCCGCATCCCACGTCGTACCACCCATGTCGTCCTCCCGGTGTCCTCGGCGGCCCGGTCGCGCCGGCGGCGACCGCGGGAAACCCATGGAACCACGGGCCCGCGGCGGCGTACCGTCGTCTCGACACCGACCCGCGTCGGTGCCCGGGGTGCGCCTGCACGCAGTCGCCGCCTGCATTTCACGCAGTCGTGACCTCGGCGCAACGCTGCGGGACCCGGCGTCCGCCACAAACGACATGACCCAGGAGCCTGCCCGCACGGACACGAGAGGAGGCGGGGCCGCATGACCACCGTGACGCTGCTCAACGCCTCCTACGAGCCGCTCGGGACGGTGACCTTCCAGCACGCCGTGCGGATGCTGTTCCGCGAGGTCGCCACCGTCGAGGAGGCCCACGAGGACCGGATGATCGGGCCGCACCCGTGGCCGCGGGTGATCCGGCTGGTGCGGTACGTCGCCGCGAAGTGGATGTACCGGCCGGCGGCGTACTCCCGCACCAACGTGCTCAAGCGGGACCGCCACCGCTGCGCCTACTGCGGCCGGCACGCGTCGACCATCGACCACCTGATCCCGCAGAGCCGCGGCGGCACGTGGACCTGGCTCAACACGGTGGCCGCGTGCAGCCCGTGCAACGGCCGCAAGGCCAACCGCACGCCGCGCGAGGCCGGGATGCGGCTGCTCGTGGAGCCGTTCGTGCCGACCCGGGCCCAGCTGGCCCGGGGTTGACCGCTCGGCCCCGACGCTCAGTCGAGCTGCTCGGACTCCACGTCGAACCACTCCTGGTAGGCGCGGACCCGCTCGCGCAGCAGGCCCTCGTCGAGCCCGGTCTCGGCGAACCGGTAGCGCTGGAGGCTGCCTTCCTGGTCGCCCGGATGGGCGGCCAGGAAGGCGCACATCCGGGTCTCGGTCTCGGCCGTGAGCTCCCAGCCGAGGGCGTCGTAGATGCGGGCGACGGCGCCGACGAGGTCGTGCCGGATGTCCTGGTAGCGGATGTCGACGACCTGCCCCTCGGCGAAGAGCCCCTGCCGGCGGGCCTCGAGCGCGCGGTCGAGGCCGACGCAGATGTCCTCGCCGTACTGTCTCGCCAGCCGGGTCACCTCGAAGTGGTCGGTCGTCATCTCCCGCAGGCTGGCGCCGAGGGCGCTGATCGAGGCGATCACCTTCAGCGGGTCGCGGTGGTTCTGGATGACGATCGCGTCGGGATACTCCGCCAGCAGCTCCGGCAGCGACCACAGGTGCGCCGGCGACTTGAGCAGCCAGCGCTCGCCGTGGCGCCCGGACTGCAGGTGCTGCAGGAACCTCCGGTGATAGCGGTACGCCGGCGCCATGCTCGTCTCGTGCAGCAGCCAGTGGTTGTACGCCGGCACCTCGAACTGCAGCGAGAGCTGCATCGAGCGCAGGTCGCCGGCCGTGATCCGCACGTCCTCCTGGGCCAGCTCGGCGCCGAGCTCGTGGAACGCGGCGAAGCCCGGGATGAACGAGTCCACCAGGTCGAACTGCGCCTGGCACTCGGCGATCCGCGGATCGGTCCGGTACGTCGCGGTGCGCGGCGGCGGGACCGGTCGCTCGACCTCCCACGACAGCGGGGCGCGGTGGGCGGGGTCCTGCGCCATCAGGTCGAGCAGGATCGTCGTGCCCGTGCGCGGCTGGCCGACGATGACGATCGGCCGGCGGATCTCCTGCTCGGCGACCTCCGGGTGCTCCGTGCGCCACCGCTCGATCCGCAGCCGGTTGGCGAGGTCGGCGACGACGCCGTCCTCGGCGACGCCGACGCCGATCTCGTTCAGCCGTGCCGACTCGGCGAGCGAGGCCAGGTAGACGTCGAGGCCCTCCTGCCAGGTGTCCGCGCCGAAGTCGTCGGCGCCGGCGGCCGCGATCGCGGCGTCGACCAGCCGGTCCCGGCGCTGGACGGTGGTCTCGGTCATCTCGTCCTCCTGGGTGCGGCGCCCGGTCGGCCGCCGGGGGCGCCGGCGGGCAGCTCGACGGCGGCGAGGTGCTCCTGGATCAGCGCGGGCAGGTCGCCCTCGGCACCGTCGGCGAGCCAGGCGTCGCAGGCGAGCCGGGCCGCGGCCATGGTGAGCGCCCCGAGCATGCGTGGGCGGGGATCGCCGGGTCGCAGGCCGGCGAACCGGGGCGCGACCGCGTCGGCGACGGCTATCTCCCAGTCGACGTACAGGTGGAGGGTCCAGGCGAGCATCGCCGCCGACTCTCGGCTGAGCGCGGCCTGCTCGGCGAACATCTCCCGCCGGTCGGCGAAGTCCTCCCCCAGCGCGGCGTAGGCCACTCGCACGGCGTCGAGCGGCCCGAGCGCGGGATCGACGCCGGCCAGCACCTCGGCGAGGACGTAGGCGCCGGCGCCGGAGAGCCCGGTCGCGATCGCGAGCTCCTTGCTGTCGAAGTACCGGAAGAAGGTCGCCCGCCCCACCCCGGCCGCGGCGGCGATGTCGTCGGCCGTGGTCGCCGCGATCCCCTGCTCGCTCGCCAGCCGCGCGGCGGCGTCCGCGATCCGCTCCCGGACCTCGGCGCGCCTGCGGGCGCGGACGCCGGTCTGCTGGACAGCCATGGCCCCAAAGATGATACTAAGTCTCACATTTGTCCAGGGTCGGCGGGAGATCCGATGCGCGCACTGCAGGTGAACCGGCACGGCGAGCCGCGGGACGTGCTCTCCGTCAACGACGTCGCGCCGCCGGAGCCGGGCGACGGCGAGGTGCTGGTCCGGGTCGCGGCCGGCGCCCTCAACTTCAACGACATCCTGCGCTGCCGCGGCGGGCTGGTCTCGGTGCCGCAGGAGCCGCCGTTCACCCTCGGCATGGACGTGTGCGGCACGGTCGAGGCGGCCGGCGCGGGCGCCGAGGACCGGATCGGCCAGCGGGTCGTCGCGGTGTCGAAGGACGCCTACGGCGGGCTCGCGGAGTGGACTACCGCCCCGGCCGCCGGCGTCTTCGCCGCGCCGCCCGAGCTCGACGACATCGCCGCGGCCGCCTTCCTGCTGCCCTTCCACACCACCTACCTCGCCCTGCACACGCGGGCACGCCTGCAGGCCGGCGAGACCCTGCTCGTGCACGCCGGCGCGAGCGGTCTGGGCACCGCCGCGATCCAGCTCGGCGTGGCCGCCGGAGCGCGGGTGATCGCGACCGTCGGCTCGCCGGAGAAGGCCGAGGTCTGCCGTTCCCTGGGCGCCGACCTCGTCGTCGACCACACCCGGGAGGACTTCGCCGAGGCGGTCCTCGCGGCCACCGACGACCGCGGCGCCGAGGTCGTCTGCGATCTCGCCGGCGGCGACTTCGTCCAGCGCTCCTGGCAGTGCGTCGCCCGCGAGGGCCGCTACGTCCCCGTCGGCTTCAGCGACGACGACCAGAACGGCATGACCGGCCGTCCTCTCCGGCTCGCCTCGATCGGCAACTTCTCGATCGTGGGCGTGCTTGCCGCCTTCGTCGACGAGGTCGACCCCGGCCTGCGCCGCTTCGGCTTCAACCCGTTCACCCGCGCCGAGGGCGACCGCGTCCACGAGGCTCTCCGCGCCCTCGTCACCGACGGCCGGATCACCCCGTACGTCGGCCGGGTCGTCGACCTCGACGGCGCCGCTGCCGCCCTGGTCGACCACCAGGAGCGGCGCGCGATCGGCCGCACCGTCGTCCGCGTGGCCGCCGTCCCGGCCGCGCCCGACGCGGACTCCTCACCGGCACCGGCGCCGCGGTCGTAGCCGCGTCCCTCGGACGGACCGTTCCCCGGGAGGGCTCAGGACCCCTGGGCCCGGGCGACGGCGACCAGGTCGGCGGCGACGCCGGTCAGCCGCCGGGGCCCGGTCCACACGGCCCTGAGCTCACGGCCGAGGTCGAGGTCGAGCGGCACCTCGAGCAGGGTGCCGGCGGCCAGGGCGTCCGCGACCGACAGCCGGCTCAGCACGGCGGGTCCGGCGCCGGCCTGCACCGCCACGCGTACGGCGGCGTTGCTGCCGAGCTCCTGCAGCGTCGGGGCGGCGTGGCCGGTCCGAGCCACCAGCTCGTCGTCGAGGCGGACCCGGGTGCCCGAGCCCGGCTCGCGGGTGAGCAGCGGCGTCCGGGCCAGCTCGTCGGGCGTCACCCGCGTGCGCCGACGGGTCCACGGGTGGTCGGGGCCGACGACGAGGACCAGCTCGTCGGCGGCGACCACGGAGGTCCGCACCCCGCGCGGGGCGCGCGGCCCCTCGACGAAGCCGAGGTCGCACCTGCCGCCGAGGACGTCGGCCACCACCTCGGCGGTGTTGCGCACCTCGACCCGCACCGACAGCCCCGCGTGGGCGACGCGGAGCCCGGCGAGCCAGGCGGGCAGGAGGTGCTCGGCCACGGTCTGGCTCGCCGCCACGGCCAGCTCGCCACCGCCGGGTGTGGCGAGGGCCGCGGCACCGTCGAGGAGGGTGCGGCTGGCGGCGAGCACGTCGCGCGCCCAGTCGACGACGAGGAGACCGGCCGGCGTCAGGCGGGCGCCGGTGGTGGCACGCACGAGCAGCCCGACGCCGAGGGCCCGCTCCAGGCGCGCCAGCGACCGGCTCGCGTTGGGCTGCGCCATCCCGACCGACCGGGCGCCGGCACTGACGCTGCCGTGGTCGGCCACCGCCACCAGCAGCTCGAGCGCTGCCGTCTCCGGCCACTCCTCCATATCCACAGGATATGCCTTCATGCCGGATCGACGGCTACTGCCGTCGCGCCCCGCGACCGAGGCTGGAGGGCGTGACCGTCGCCCACCGCCGTACCGGGGTCGCCTTCTGCCTGGCTCCCGCGCTCCTCGCGCTCGCCGTCGGACGGGCCCTGCCGGCCGCCAGCCCGCTGCTCGTCGCGATCGCGCTCGGGATGGTCGTCGCGGCGCTCGCTCCCCCGGGCCCGCGCCTGGCGCCCGGCATCGCGTTCACCGCCCGCACCCTGCTCCGCGCGGGTGTCGTGCTCCTCGGCCTGCAGCTGTCGCTGCGGCAGGTCGGCGGCCTGGGCGCCGGGGTGCTGGCGCTGGTCGTGGTCGTCGTCGTGTCCGGCATCGCGGTCAGCCTCCTCGTCGGGCGGCTGCTCGGCCTGCCCTGGCACCAGCGGCTGCTGATCGGCTGCGGTTCCTCGATCTGCGGTGCCGCCGCCGTGGCCGCGGTCGACGGCGTGGTCGAGGCGGAGGAGCAGGACACCGCCTCGGCGGTCGCCCTGGTCGTGGTCTTCGGTACGGCGATGATCGGCCTGGTCCCGCTCGCCGCCGCGGTGCTCGGCCTCGCCCCGGCCACGGCCGGCGTGTGGACCGGCGCCTCCGTGCACGAGGTCGCCCAGGTGGTCGCCGCCGGTGGCATCGTCGGGAGCAGCGCGCTCTCGGTCGCCGTCGTGGTCAAGCTCGGCCGGGTGCTCACCCTGGCCCCCGTGCTCGCCTGGATCTCCTGGCGCCGCCGGGCCGCTGGGGCCACCGGCCACCCGCTGGTGCCGGGCTTCGTGCTCGGGTTCGTGGCGCTGGTGCTGGTCCGCACCTGGACCCCACCGCCCGCCCGGCTCCTCGACGGCGCCGCGGCGGTCGAGACCCTGCTCCTCGCCGCCGCCATGTTCGCCCTCGGCTGCGGCGTGCGCCTCGACCGGCTGCGTGCGGCCGGCCGCGCACCCTTCGTGCTCGCCGCGGCCGCCACCGCCTGGGTCGGTGCCGTCGGGCTCGTCGGCGCGGTCCTCGTCACCTGAGTCCGCATGAGTGGTGGGCGATGCCGAGGGCAGCAGACCCTGACCGGAAGCCGCCGCTACGCGAGGACCAGCACCAGCGAGCCCACGCCGACCACTCCGGCCAGCACCGCGACCAGCGCGGGCAGGCGCCCGTCGAGATCCCCGCGCAGCCCATTCACCGCACGCACCCGCGGGTGGCGGCGGGCCGCGAGGACGAGCGCGGCGACGCCCGCGGCGAGCGCCACGCCCAGGACGAGCAGGGCCGTGACGAGGTCGACGCCGACGAGGACCCGGGCGACGAGGAGGGCGAGGCCGAGCAGGGCGAGGACACTGCGCGACCAGGCCAGCCGGGTCCGCTCGGCCTGGGTGCCGGGGACACGGCTCATCGCACGGCCAACGTCAGTACGACGAGCGCGAGTCCGCCCGACGCCACGAGAGCCGCCAGCACCAGCGCGGCGGGCAGTCCCGGCAGCGGACGCGACTCGCGCAGGGCGCGCTCGTTGGCGGTCCACCGCAGCCAGGCGAGCACGCAGCCCGCGACGCCGGCGAGCACCAGCGCTGCGGCCAGCCAGCGGCGCGGGGTCTCGGGCAGGGCGCTGGCCAGCGAGTCCAGGGCCACGCCCGCCGCCATCAGGGCCAGGGCGGTGCGGATCCAGGCCAGGAAGGTGCGCTCGTTGGCGAAGGTGAAGCGGGGGTCGGGCTCGTCGCCGACGTCGTAGACACTGCGCGGCCGCCGGGCGGTCACGGCTCCTCCCCCTCGGCACCGAAGGGCGCCATCTCGACGGCGAGGTCGACGAAGGCCCGGGCGGCGGGCGACAGCGGTCCCTCGCGGCGGACGATGCCGATGTCGTGGGCGACGGTCGGCGTGGTCCCGACGACGCGGGCACCGAGCCCGGCCGCCTCCTGGGCCATGTGCCGCGGCAGCAGCGAGGCCCCCACGCCGGCCGCGACCAGCTTGGGGATCGTCGCGCGGTAGATGGTCTCGACCGCGATCCGCGGCTCGGCGACGTTGGCGATCGCGAGCGCGTCGTCGAGCCGCTTGCGGGAGGCGGTGCCGGGCGGCGTCACGACGAGCGGCAACTCGCCGAGCAAGGACAGCTCGACCGGACCGGGTCCGGGGTCGGGACTGTCGGGCGGCAGCACGAGGTAGAACACCTGCTGCCCGAGCGCGATCGCCTGCAGCCCGGCGGTCGCGGACGGCAGCCGTACCACGCCGATCTCGCACTGCCCACCGCCGACGATCGCCGCCGCGCCGCCGGGGACGTCGCAGTCGGTGATCCGGACCCGGATCCCGGGATAGAGCTGGCTGAACCGGCCGAGCAGGGCGGTCAGCGGGTGCGCCGCGACGGTGGGGGTCGAGGCGATGTCGAGCGTGCCGTCGTACCCGCCCCGAACCTTCGCCACCGCCGCCCGGGCGACCGCGTGGTCGCGCAGCACCTGGCGGGCCGGGGCGAGCAGAGCCTCGCCGGCGGCGGTCAGCTTGACCTTGCGCCCGAGGCGGTGGAACAGGGTGACGCCGAGGTCCTTCTCCAGCGCGGCGATCGCCTGGGACAGCGACGGCTGGGTGACGTGGACGGCCTCCGACGCCCGCCCGAAGCCGCCGTGGTCGACCACGGCCACGAAGTACTCCAGCTGACGACGCTCCATGCTTCCAGGATAGCTCGTTGAGATAGGCAATGGCTATCAGGATCCGCAGGTCTCAGCCGCGAGACGTCGGCCCGACCCCCGACAATCATCCGTCTCAGCGGAGACCTCCCCGAGACACATAGGCATTCCCTATCATTCGGGTACGAAGTTTCCATTGGACCCCTCGCTCCCGGCGCAGCACGCTGGTGTGACCTCGGATACACCGACCCGCTTCCCACGCCCACCCTTGGAGGACCCATGAAGACCCTGCGCACAGGGCTCGTCGCCGCCACCGCATCGCTCGCCGTCGTCCTCGCCGGCTGCGGCGGCAGCGACGAGCGCACGACCGAGGACGGGCTCCAGGTCGTCACGGTCGCCTACACCCCGATCTACTCGGTCGGCGCGCTCCAGCTGGGCATCGACCAGGGCTTCTTCGAGGACGAGGGGCTGCGGATCGAGCTCCAGCAGGTCGCCAACCCGCCGAGCGGCATCGCGGCCGTGGCCGGCGACGAGGTGGACTTCAACTACACGCCCTCCATCCCGTTCGTGAACGCCATCGCCAACGGCGTCCAGCTCGAGATCGTGGGCGCCGCCGACGGCTACGACGAGGGCACCAAGGCCTCCGTCGAGGCCGACCCGTCGCTCGCCCTCCAGCACGACGACAGCGGGGTCGTCGCCGCGAAGGGCTCCGGCATCGAGCGGGCCGCCGACCTCGAGGGCAAGACGGTCTCCGTCCCGGCCCGCGGCGCGCAGCTCGAGGTCACCATCGCCGCGGCGGTGAAGGCCGACGGCGGGGACCCGGCCAAGATCGACTGGATCACGCTCGACTTCCCGAGCGCGGTGAGCTCCCTGCAGGCCGGGCGGATCGACGCGGCCGGCCTGGTCGTGCCGTTCATCGCGCAGGGCGAGCAGGCGGGCGGCACGCTGGTCCTCTCCCCCGGCCTGGAGTTCTTCGACGACGGCGCCGTCGGCCTGTGGGTGACCTCGGCGTCGCTCGCCACGGCCGAGCCCGCGGTGGTGAAGTCCTTCCAGGCCGCGGTCGAGAGGACCAACGAGTACGCCGCCGCGCACATCGAGGAGGCCCAGCAGGCGGCGGCGACCGTGCTCAAGACCGACCTCGCCGTCGTCCAGACCGGCTCGGTCCCGTCGTTCCCGGCGACGGTCGACCCCGCGGACGTCCAGTCGGTGATCGAGCGGATGAAGGAGCTCGGCTACCTGAAGAAGGACATCGACGCCGCCTCCCTCGTCTTCGGCGGCTGACGGAGGCGCCGGCCATGACCACCCTGCGACCCGGCACCGTCCGGCGGTACGCCGTCGGCGCGGCCAGCATCGCGGTGACCGCCCTGCTGTGGCAGTGGGCGGTCACCGGCCCCTCGACGACAAGCCCCTGGCGAGCGTGCCGGCGATCCTCGGCCGGCTCCGCGAGTTCGCCGCCGACCCGGAGTTCTGGGTCTCCCTCGGCGAGACCTTCCGGGTCGCGGCGATCGGCCTGGCCATCTCCGTGGTGCTGGGCGTGGGCGCGGGCCTGCTCGTCGGCCAGTCCGACCTGGCCTACCGCAGCACCCGCGTGCTCGTGGAGTTCCTCAAGCCGATCCCGCCGATCGTGATCCTCCCGCTGCTGGTGCTCGTGCTCGGGCCGACCGGCGACATGGGCATCTTCCTGGTGGCCTTCGGCGGCATGTTCCCGCTGATCACCCAGACCGCCCACGGCGTCCACGACGTCGACCCGGTCGCCGCCGAGACCGCCCGCTCGTTCCGGCTCACCCGGTGGCAGCGGGTCCGCACCCTGGTCGCCCCGACGGCGCTGCCGTTCGTCGCGACCGGCGTACGGATCAGCGCCAGCGCCGCCCTGGTCATCGCGCTGGTGTCCGAGATCATCGGCGGCGCGCCCGGGCTCGGCAAGGACCTGGTGCTGGCCCAGACCACCGGCGACTACGCCGCGATCTACGCGCTGGTGGTGACCTTCGGCGTGCTCGGCGTGCTGATCAACGGCCTGCTCGCCGCCCTCGAGCGGCGTGCGCTCTTCTGGCACGCCTCGGTGCGGTCGGAGGTGACGGCATGACGCGCCGGCTGTGGCTGGTGGCCCTCGAGCTGTGGCTGCCCGTCGTCGTGCTCGCCGGCTGGTGGGCGTGGTCCGCGGGCGCCGCGGAGCCCTTCTTCCCGCCGCTGCGCGACATCCTCGACCGGCTCCGCGAGATGTGGGTCTTCGACCAGTTCCTGAGCGACGTGGTCCCGAGCCTGCGCAATATGGCGATCGGCTTCGGCATCGCCAGCGTCGTCGGCGTCGCCGTGGGCCTGGTGCTGGCCCGGGTGCGCCTGCTGCGCGAGGCGCTCGAGCCGCTGATGCACTTCGTCCGCGCCACGCCCGGCGTCGCGCTGGTGCCGATCTTCATCCTGCTGCTCGGCTTCGGCCCGACCATGAAGATCTCGATCATCGCCACCGCGGCGGTGTTCCCGACGGTCATCGCGACCATGGACGGCGTCCGCAGTGCCGACCCGGTGCTGCTCGACATCTCCCGCGCCTACCAGCTCACCCGGCGGCAGCGGGTCACCCAGGTGCTCCTCCCCTCGGCCGGGCCGCAGATCTTCGCGGGCCTGCAGGTCAGCCTCCAGGTCGCGTTCGTGGTGATGATCGCCAGCGAGATGCTCGGCTCCACCGAGGGCATCGGCGCCCTCACCCTGCTCGCCCAGCAGAGCTTCGCGGTGACCGACATGTGGTCCGGCATCGTCCTGCTCGGCCTGCTGGGCTATCTCGTCAACCTCCTCTTCCTCCTCGTCCGCAGCCGTGTCCTGCACTGGTACGACGGCGCCCGAAAGGCGGCCAAAGAATGATCACGACCACCCTCCCGACAGGAGCTCCGACGATGAGCGAGCAGCAGCGCCAGGTCCGGCTCTCCATCGAGGGCCTCCACAAGGGGTACGGCGCCGGGCCGGCCCGCAAGGAGGTCATCGCCGACCTCACCTTCGACGTCCTCGCCGGCGAGTTCGTCTGCATCGTCGGCCCGTCCGGGGCCGGCAAGACCACGCTGCTCAAGTGCCTGACGGGCCTGCACCCGGCCAGCGCGGGCGCCGTCCGCCTCGACGGCGAGGTCGTCGACGGCCCGCCGCGGCAGATGGCCCTGGTGCTGCAGGAGTACACCCGCTCCCTCATGCCGTGGCTGACCGTCGAGAAGAACGTCCGGCTGCCGCTGGCCAACCTCAGGCTGGGCAGGGCCGAGCGCGAGCAGCGGATCACCGACGCCCTGCGCGAGGTGGGCCTGTCCGACGTACGCACCAGCTATCCGTGGCAGCTCTCCGGCGGCATGCAGCAGCGCGTCGCGATCGCCCGCGCCCTGGCCTACCGGCCGGAGGTGCTCGTGATGGACGAGCCGTTCGCCTCCGTGGACGCGCAGACCCGCGCCGACCTGGAGGACCTGATGCTCACGGTGCGCGAGGACTTCGGCATCACCATCGTGCTGGTCACCCACGACATCGACGAGGCGGTCTACCTCTCCGACCGGGTCGTCGTGGTGACCAAGGGCCCCTGCACCGTGGACGAGATCATCCCGGTCGAGCTGCCCTTCCCGCGCGACCAGATCGCGACCAAGTCGGACCCGCGCTTCGTCGAGCTCCGGGCCCGGGTCTTCTCGCGGATCAAGGCGTCCGCGTGAGCGGTGTCCGCGGCGTCGTCGTCCTGGTCGCCGACCAGCTCCGGGCCGACCACCTCGGCTTCGGCGGCGGCCGGGTGCCGACGCCGCACCTCGACGCGCTGGCCGCGAGCGGCACCGTCTTCGAGCAGGCGTACGTCGCCAACCCGACCTGCATGCCCAACCGGGCCACCATCGCGACCGGCCGGTGGCCCTCCACCCACGGCACCCGCACCAACGGCGTGACCCTCGACTGGGACGCGCAGACCTTCATGCGCGCGATGCAGCGCTCCGGCTGGAGCACCGCCGCGGTCGGCAAGCTGCACTTCCAGACGATGGGCTGGCCCTACGAGGACGACCAGCTCGCCGACATGGCCCGGCACGCGCCCGAGCTGGTCGACGCCGCGCTGGCCGACGCGGTCGAGCGCGGCCGGCCGGCGCAGTGGGACACCTGGGAGAGCCTCGACCGGCACCGGCCGGCCCACCTGGACCTGCCGCCCGACTACTACGGATTCGACACCGTCGACCTGGTGATCGGGCACGGCGACGCCCCCGGCGGCCACTACGCCCACTGGGCGCGGGCCCGCGGCCTCGACCCGGACACGGTGCGGACCCTGGGCGACGCGCTCGTCGGCTACCCCGGCTGGGAGCAGGTCTACCAATCGGAGGTCCCGGTCGAGCTGCACCCGACGTCGTACGTCACCGAGCGGGCGCTGGACCGGCTCGAACAGCTGGCCGGGGCGGACGCGCCGTTCTGCCTGTTCGTCTCCTATCCCGACCCGCACCACCCGTTCGCGCCGCCGGGCGACTACTGGCACCGGGTGGACCCGGCCGCGGTCGAGCTGCCCGCGACCTTCTTCGACCGGCACGACCGCTCCCCCGAGCACGTCCGCCGGATCGTCGCCGACCGCGGCCGCCCGGCGGCCGACCCGACGATGACCTGGTCGCCCACCGAGGAGCAGTACCGCCACGCGCTGGCCGCCGAGCTCGGCCTGGTCGCCCTGCTCGACGACAGCATCGGCCGGATCCTCGGCCGCCTCGACGCGCTCGGCGTCGCCGACGACACGGCGGTCGTCTTCACCGCCGACCACGGCGACCTGTTCGGCGACCACGGGCTGATGCTCAAGCACTTCGTGCACTACCAGGGCGTCACCCGGGTCCCGCTCGTCGTCCGCGCCCCCGGCGGCGGGGCCGGTCGCTCGACCGCGCTCGTCAGCAGCGCCGACATCGCGCCGACCCTGCTCGACCTGGGCGGCGTGCCGGCGTACCGCGGCATCCAGGGCACCAGCCTCCGCCCGCTGGTCGAGGGCCGGGCGGGCGCCGTCCGGCCGCGGCTGCTGGTCGAGGAGGACCAGCCGTTCGGCCTCCCGGGCCTGCCGGGGCCGGTGCACATCCGCACGCTGCTGACCGAGGACGCCCGGCTCACGGTGTACGGCGGCCACGACGCGCGCGAGCTGTACGCGCTCGACGACGATGCCGGTGAGACGACCAATCTCGCCGACACCGTGGACGGCGCGGCCCTGCAGGCCCGGCTGACCGCCGACCTCGCCGCCGAGCTGATCCGGCTCAGCGACACCGGCGTCCGGCCGGCCGCCTCCGCCTGACCCGTCCCGACCGACCGAGCAGGAGCACCGTGCACGCCGACCTGATCCTCCACTCCGGCACCGTCCTCGCCGTCGACGCCGGCTTCACCACGCACTCCGCGGTCGCGGTCCGCGGCGACCGGATCCTCGCGGTCGGCGACGACCGCGCGATCCGCGACCTGGCCGGGCCCGCCACCCGCGTGGTCGACCTGGCCGGCGGCACCGTGCTGCCCGGCCTCAACGACTCCCACCTGCACCTGCAGTGGTGGGGCCTGGCCCGCACGGCCGTGGACCTGTCCGCCGCGGGGTCGCTGGCCGAGGCCCGCGAGCTGGTACGCCGCCATGCCGCCGCCCAGCCCGACGGCGGCTGGGTGCGCGGGCGCGGCTGGCACGAGCGGGTGCTGTCCGGCGACGACCCGCTCGGCCCGACCGCGGCGATGTTCGACGACGTGTGCGGCGGCCGGCCGATGTTCCTCGAGCACTTCAGCGCCCACGGCGGCCTGCTCAACAGCGTCGGACTG